>NZ_CP161812.1:1508767-1810521 GCF_040801775.1 Luteolibacter sp. Populi | reverse complement strand
GCGCAACCCCTGCTTGCCCGGAAACTTCCCGCAGCGAAAGCAAATGTGCAGTTTCACTTCGAATTTGTGTGAACATTTGCCCTTGTTGGCTCCTTGGGCGGTGCTCTCCCGGATCGCCACCGTGGCCACGCAGGGCCATCCACAGGGCACCACTCAGCCGACCGCCATTGCTTGCTCCTTACTCACGCCATCCTAGGCACAAATCCCGGGATAAGCCAAGCCGATTGCTGGACGAAGTTGCCGCCGTACACCTCAGGGGAGTACCTTAATGGGGTACCCTTAGAGGGGGGAACCTTTGTGCCCCGTTTTGGGGGACGGGTGTCGTACCGAAATGGGGGACGGGTCCCGCCCCGTTTCGGGGGATGGGTGTCGTACCTTTTCGGGGGACTACTTCGCGACGTAAGAGCCGGGGTCGTCGACGAGGCGCTCGAGGTGGGTGGTGAGGTCGGCGGTCTGGCGCTCGAGGATGGCCAGGAGCTTCTCGGCCTTGGCCGGGTCGGCGACCGCCATGCGCAGGACGGCGAGGGTCGTGGTCATGGTCGAGAGCGGCGAGCGCATGTCATGCACGGCCTGCGCGACCACCTGTTCCCAAGGCAGCGCCGCGTTGATCGGGGGGGGATTGTTCACCCCGATAAACAAGCCGCGTGAAGACGTAAAAGCAAGCGCCGTGCGGGTTGCATCTTGCACCGGGCGAGGTGGATTTTTGCACGGAAAATCGTGCGAAGCGCATCAAAAATGGCGCGCTGCACGGGCATTTCTGCTAGGCTTTTCTAGGGGTGACGAAGCGGCTGCGGATTTTGGAACGTGGCCTGCGAGAAGGCGTCTTTCCCGCCCCAGACCTTATCTCCACGCCCATGAGGAAAGCTGCCCGCTCCGCCGCCGCTGTCAACGGCATCACCCCCGAGAAAACCGTGAAGCGCAAGGCGGCGAAGCCCGCGCCCAAACGCAAGGACGACGACAACGTCCTCGGCGAATTGCATGCCGCGCTGACCGCGTTCAAGCGCGGCGACTTCAGCGTGCGCCTGCCGGAAGAGTGGACGGGGATCGAGGGCAAGGTGGCGGACACTTTCAACGAGGTGATCCGGCGCAACCAGGAGATGGCCGCGGAACTGGCGCGGATCTCGGAGGTGGTGGGCGTGGAAGGCCGCATCAACCAGCGCGCCTCGCTCGGCGACGTGCAGGGCTCGTGGAGCGCGGCGATCGGCTCGCTCAACAGCCTGGTCGCGAACCTGGTCCAGCCGACCAATGAGGTCGCACGCGTGATCGGCGCGGTGGCGAAGGGCGACCTCTCGCAGAACATTTCGACCGACATGGACGGCCGCCCGCTGAAGGGGGAATTCCTGCGCACGGCGCGCACCGTCAACACGATGGTGGAGCAGCTCGGTGCCTTCGCTTCGGAAGTAACCCGCGTGGCGCGCGAGGTGGGAACGGAAGGGAAGCTCGGCGGCCAGGCGAAGGTGAAGGGCGTGGCGGGCACCTGGAAGGACCTCACCGACAACGTGAACCTGATGGCCGGCAACCTCACCGCCCAGGTGCGTAACATCGCGACGGTGACGACCGCGGTGGCGAACGGCGACCTCACCAAAAAGATCACGGTGGACGTCAAAGGGGAGTTCTTGGAACTCAAGGACACGGTCAACATCATGGTGGGCCAGCTCCGCTCCTTCGCCTCGGAAGTGACCCGCGTGGCCCGCGAGGTGGGCACGGAAGGGGCGCTCGGCGGCCAGGCGCGGGTGGAAGGCGTCTCGGGCACCTGGAAGGATCTGACGGATTCGGTGAACTCCATGGCCGGCAACCTCACCTCCCAGGTGCGGAACATCGCGGCGGTGACGACGGCGGTGGCGAATGGCGACCTTTCCAAGAAGATCACGGTGGATGTCAAAGGCGAGATCCTCGAGCTGAAGAACACGATCAACACGATGGTGGACCAGCTCGGGTCCTTCGCCTCGGAAGTAACCCGCGTGGCCCGTGAAGTGGGCACGGAAGGGAAGCTCGGGGGCCAGGCGAACGTGTCCGGTGTGGCGGGCACCTGGAAGGACCTCACCGACTCGGTGAACTCGATGGCCGGCAACCTCACCGCCCAGGTGCGTAACATCGCCGAGGTGACGACGGCGGTCGCGAACGGCGATCTTTCCAAGACCATCACGGTGGACGTCAAAGGCGAGATCCTGGAGCTGAAAGCCACGATCAACACGATGGTGGGCCAGCTCCGTTCCTTCGCTTCGGAAGTGACCCGCGTGGCGCGCGAAGTGGGCACGGACGGGGCGCTCGGCGGCCAGGCGGATGTGAAAGGCGTGGCCGGCACTTGGAAGGACCTGACCGATAACGTGAACATGATGGCGGGCAACCTGACCGACCAGGTCCGCAACATCGCCGACGTGACGACGGCCATCGCCAATGGCGACCTCTCGAAGAAGATCACGGTGGACGTCAAGGGCGAGATCCTTGAGATGAAAAACACCATCAACACGATGGTGGACCAGCTCTCATCCTTCGCCGATCAGGTCACGCGGGTGGCGCGCGAGGTGGGCACGGAAGGGAAGCTCGGCGGCCAGGCCGAAGTGCGCGGCGTGGCCGGCACCTGGAAGGACCTCACGGATTCGGTGAACTCGATGGCGGGTAACCTCACCAACCAGGTCCGCAACATTGCCGAGGTGACCACCGCGGTGGCGAATGGCGACCTCGGCAAGAAGATCACGGTGGACGTTAAGGGGGAAATTTTGGAGCTGAAGAATACCATCAACACGATGGTGGACCAGCTCGGGTCCTTCGCTTCGGAAGTGACCCGTGTGGCGCGCGAAGTGGGCACGGAAGGGGCCCTCGGCGGCCAGGCGGATGTGAAGGGCGTGGCGGGCACGTGGAAGGACCTCACCGATTCGGTGAACTCGATGGCGGGCAACCTCACCGACCAGGTGCGGAACATTGCCGACGTGACGACGGCGGTGGCGAACGGCGACCTTTCCAAGAAGGTCACGGTGGCGGTCCGCGGCGAGATCTTGCAGCTCAAGGACACGGTCAACACGATGGTGGACCAGCTCAATTCCTTCGCCTCGGAAGTGACCCGCGTGGCCCGTGAAGTGGGCACGGAAGGGAAGCTCGGCGGTCAGGCGGATGTGAAGGGCGTGGCAGGCACCTGGAAGGACCTCACCGACTCGGTGAACTTCATGGCCGGTAACCTCACCAACCAGGTGCGTAACATCGCCGATGTGACCACGGCGGTGGCGCGAGGCGACCTCTCGAAGAAGATTACGGTGGATGTGAAGGGGGAAATCCTCGAGCTGAAGAACACCATCAACACGATGGTGGACCAGCTCGGATCCTTCGCCGCGGAAGTGACCCGCGTGGCGCGCGAGGTGGGCTCGGAAGGAGCCCTCGGCGGCCAGGCGGATGTGAAAGGCGTGGCCGGCACCTGGAAGGACCTCACCGACTCGGTAAACTTCATGGCCGGTAACCTCACCAACCAGGTGCGGAACATCGCGGACGTCACGAAGGCAGTCGCGGCGGGCAACCTCTCCAAGAAGATCACGGTGGACGTCCGCGGCGAGATCCTGGAACTGAAGGACACCATCAACACGATGGTGGACCAGCTTCGTTCCTTCGCTTCGGAAGTGACCCGCGTGGCGCGCGAGGTGGGCTCGGAAGGGGCGCTCGGCGGGCAGGCGCGGGTGGAAGGCGTCTCGGGCACCTGGAAGGACCTCACGGATTCGGTGAACTTCATGGCCTCGAACCTGACCAACCAGGTGCGGAACATCGCGGCGGTGACGACGGCGGTGGCGAATGGCGACCTTTCCCGGAAGATCACGGTGGATGTCAAAGGCGAGATCCTCGAGCTGAAGAACACGGTCAACACGATGGTGGACCAGCTCAACTCCTTCGCCTCGGAAGTGACCCGCGTGGCCCGCGAAGTGGGCACGGAAGGGAAGCTCGCCGGTCAGGCCGAAGTGAAGGGCGTGGGCGGCACCTGGAAGGACCTCACGGATTCGGTGAACTCGATGGCGGGTAACCTTACCAACCAGGTGCGCGGTATCGCGAAGGTGGTGACCGCGGTCGCGAAAGGCGACCTGAACCAGAAGCTGATGGTGGAAGCGAAGGGCGAGGTCGCCGAGCTCGCGGATACCATCAACAGCATGACCAGCACGCTGGCGACCTTCGCCGAACAGGTCTCCGGGGTGGCGCGCGAGGTGGGTGTGGAAGGGCAGCTCGGCGGCCAGGCCCACGTGCCCGGCGCATCCGGCACCTGGCTCGACCTGACCGACAACGTGAACCAGCTTGCGGCGAATCTGACCACCCAGCTCCGGGCGATCGCCGACGTGGCGACGGCGGTGACGAAGGGCGACTTGACCCGGAGCATCCAGGTCTCGGCGCGCGGTGAGGTGGCCTTCGTGAAGGACAACATCAACGAGATGATCCGCAACCTCCGCGACACCACGTCGCGGAACGAGGAGCAGGACTGGCTGAAGACGAACCTCGCGAAATTCACGCGCATGCTGCAGGGCCAGAAGGACCTGCTGACCGTCGGCAAGCTGATCCTGTCCGAGCTCGCGCCGGTGGTGTCGGCGCAGACCGGGATCTTCTACATCATGGATGAGTCGGTGGAGCCGGAACTGCGGCTGCTGGCGAGTTATGCCTTCACCGAGCGCAAGAACCTGGGCAACCGCTACCGGATGGGCGAGGGTCTGGTGGGGCAAGCGGCGCTGGAGAAGCAGCCGATCCTGCTGACCAACGTGCCGAGCGACTACATCCAGATCAGTTCGGGGCTAGGAGCGGCTGCGCCGGTCAATATCATGGTCCTGCCGATCCTCTTCGAAGGCAAGGTCAAGGCGGTGGTCGAGCTGGCATCCTTCCAAGGCTTCAACTCGACGCACGAGACCTTCCTGGTGCAGCTCGCGGAGTCGATCGGGATCGTGCTCAACACGATCAAGGCGAACACGCTGACCGAGGATCTGCTCAAGCAATCGCAGTCGCTGGCCGGCGAGCTCCAGAACCGCCAGGAAGAACTGGAAACTACCAACAAGGAACTGCAGGACAAGGCGGCCCAGCTGGCCGAGCAGAACGAGGAGGTGGAACGAAAGAATTCCGAAGTGGAGCAGGCGCGGATGGCGCTGGAAGGCAAGGCCCAGCAGCTCGCGCTGACTTCGAAATACAAGTCGGAGTTCCTGGCGAACATGTCGCACGAGTTGCGCACGCCGCTCAACAGCCTGCTGATCCTGGCCGACCAGCTCGGCGCGAACTACGACGGCAACCTGACGACGAAGCAGGTCGACTTCGCCAAGACGATCCTCGGATCCGGCCGCGACCTGCTGCGCCTGATCAACGACATCCTCGACCTGTCGAAGATCGAGTCGGGCAACTTCACGATCTCGGTCGCGGAACTGCGGCTCGACGACCTGCTGGAGAACCTCGACCGGACCTTCCGCCACGTTGCGAAGGAGAAGGGCCTCGGGTTCGAGATCGATCTCGCGGCGGACCTGCCGGAGCGGATCCACACCGACGAACAGCGGCTCGATCAGATCCTCAAGAACCTGGTGTCGAACGCGGTCAAGTTCACCGAGAAGGGCAAGGTCACGATCAAGGTATCGAGCGTGGAGCGGATCAAGCTGCGCGGTTCGCTGCTGCCGTTGGATTCACCGGAACTGCTGGCCTTCACGGTCACCGACACGGGCATCGGGATTCCGGAGGAGAAGCAGATGGTGATCTTCGAGCCCTTCCTGCAGGCGGATGGCAGCACCAGCCGGCGCTACGGCGGCACGGGTCTGGGGCTGGCGATCAGCCGCGAGCTCGGGCGCCTGCTGGGCGGTGAGATCACGGTCGAGAGCGAGGAAGGCCGCGGCAGTTCCTTCACCTTCTTCCTGCCGCTGCGGCCGGGTATGCCGGTGATCGACGTGGCATCGGAGTCTCGTTCGGCGCGCTTGCACACGGCGGCGCTGCCGGCCCCGGAGGGGATCGAGGACGACCGCAACGACGTGCATCCGGGGGACCCGGTGATCCTGATCGTCGAGGACAGCCGCGAGTTCGCGTCGCAGTTGTTAGAGCGGGCGCGGGCGGCGGGCTTCAAGGGCGTGGCGGTATCGCGCGGCTACGCGGCGCTGTCGCTGGTGCGGGATTTGCAACCGGCGGCGATCACGCTGGACGTAAGCCTGCCGGATCTGGACGGCTGGAAGGTGCTGAGCCGGCTGAAGTCGGACCTCACGACGCGGCACATCCCGGTGTTCGTGATTTCCGCGGATGCCGAGCCGGAGAACGCGCTGAAGCAGGGGGCGATGCGCTATCTCGGCAAGCCGCTGGAGCAGGCCGCGCTGGACGAGATCTTCGGGCGCGTGCGGCTCCTGCACGAGGCACCATCCGGCAACCTGCTGGTCGTGGAGGACGACGAGACGCAGCGCAACAGCTTGAAGGAGCTGCTGGCCGACACGCCGATGCTGGACGCGGTGGGCACCGCGGAGGAGGCGCTCGAAGCGCTGGGCTCGCGGCACTACGATTGCGTGGTGGTGGACCTGATGCTGCCGGGGGCCTCCGGCTTCGATCTGATCGAAGACATCCGTTCGCGGCACCCGCAGCTGCCGGTGATCGTCTATACCGGCAAGAGCCTGTCGCAGGATGAGGAAAGCCAGCTTAACCGGCTGGCGCAGACGATCATCGTCAAGGACGTGCGCAGCCCGGAGCGGCTCTACGACCAAACCGCGCTGTGGCTGCACCGCAAGGTCACGGACCTGCCTGCGCACGGCCGCGACATCGTCCAGCGGCTCAACGATCCGAATGCGATCTTGGCCGGGCGGCGGGTGTTGATCGTGGATGACGACGTGCGGAACATCTTCGCCATGACGAGTTTGCTGGAGCGGCACTACATGGATGTGGTGTCCGCGGAGCAGGGGGCGCTGGCGCTGGAGATGCTGCGCAAGGGCAGCGAATTCGACGTGGTGCTGATGGACATCATGATGCCGGAGATGGACGGCTACGAGGTGATGAGCGCGATCCGCGGGATGTATGGATTCGAGGATCTGCCGATCATCGCGCTGACGGCCAAGGCGATGAAGGGTGACCGCGAGAAGTGCATCGATGCGGGCGCTTCCGACTACATTTCCAAGCCGGTGGATACCGACCGGCTGCTGACCCTGCTGCGCACCTGGCTTTACCGATGATGGGGTTTCCACACATTCCCCGGCGGATCAGTCCGATGGTCAAGGAGGCCAACATCCTCATCGTCGACGACCGCCAGGACAAGCTGCTGGCGCTGGAAACGGCGTTGGACGGCCTGGAGCAGAACGTGGTGACCGCGCGGTCCGGGGATGAGGCGCTGCGCAAGCTGCTGCTGCAGGACTTCGCGGTAATCCTGCTGGACGTGAACATGCCGGGACTGGACGGCTTCGAGACGGCGGCGCTGATCCGCCAGCGGCCGCGCTCGGAATCGACGCCGATCATCTTCATCAGCGCGATGAACGACTCCGGCAACCACGTGACGCGAGGGTACTCGCTGGGCGCGGTGGATTACATCCTGACGCCGGTGATCCCGGAGATCCTGCGGGCGAAGGTGGCGGCCTTCGTGGATCTCTACCAGAAGACCGAGCAGGTGAAGCGGCAGGCGGAGGAGCACGCGCAACTGCTGCACGCGCAATCGGCGCGGGCGCAGGCGGAGGCGGCGAAGGAGCGGATGGCCTTCCTGGCGGATGCGAGCAGCGTGCTGGTGGCCTCGCTGGAGTATGAGAAGACTTTCGAGAATCTGGCGCGGCTGGTGGTGCCGAGACTGGCGGAATTCTGCCTGGTCGACCGGATGGACAAGCTGGGCGGGATCGAGCAAGTGGCGGTGGCGCACCAGGATCCGGAGCAGGAGGAGCTGCTGCGGCAGATCCGCTATCCGGGACCGGAGGAGACGTCACACGGCGCCTTCCGCGTCTACGTAACGGGCGAGCCCTTCGTCTGCAACCGGGTGGATGAGAAGATGATCGCGGACCTGGTGCCGGAGGGCGATCGCGAGCTGATCCGCGCGCTGAGGCCGACGAGTTTCGCGGCGGTGCCGCTGCATGCGCGCGGGCGGGTGATCGGCTCGATCACGATGGTCCACACCGAGCCGGGCGCGATCTTCAATCCCGACACGCTGTGGCTGGCGGGGGAACTGGCGCACCGCACCGCGCTGGCGCTGGACAACGTGGAACTCTACCGCAAGGCAAACGAAGCGCGGCAGGAAGCGGAGGCGGCGAGCTTGGCGAAGGACCACTTCATGGCCATGTTAAGCCACGAACTGCGGACGCCGCTGACGCCGGTGCTGACGCATCTGGTGCGGCTGGCCTCGGAGCCGGACATTCCGGAACTGCTACGGCATCCGCTGGAAGTGATCCGGCGGAACGTGGAACTGGAAGCGCGGCTGATCGATGACTTGCTCGACCTGACGCGGGTCGGCAGCGGGAAGATCCACCTGGAGCGTGAGGTGGTGGATGTGCACGCGCTGCTGGGCAATGCGATCGAGATCTGCCGCGGCGATGTGGAGGCGAAGGGGCTGGAGCTGAAGGTGGATCTGGAGGCGCAGGACCACTTCGTGAATGCGGACCCGGCGCGCTTGCAGCAGGTTTTCTGGAACGTGATCAAGAATGCAGTGAAGTTCACGGACGAGGGTTCGCTGCATGTGGCGACCCGTGATGAAGAGGACGGCGGGATCTCGATCACGGTGCGCGATACCGGCTCGGGGATCGAGAAAACGCTGCAAGCCCGGGTCTTTCAACCCTTCGAGCAGGTGGAGCGCGGCAAAGGCGGCGGGCTGGGCCTGGGGCTGGCGATCTCGCGGACCCTGGTCGAGTTGCACGGGGGGACGATCGCGCTGGAGAGCGATGGGCCGGGGCAGGGGACGACGGTGACGGTGGCCGTGCCGACGGTGGCGGAGCGACCGCGCGAGGAGGCCGGCAGGGCGACCCCGGAACGCGACGGGACGCGGCAACTGCGGATCCTTTTGTTAGAAGATCACGTGGACACCAGCGAGTCGCTGACACTGTTGTTAGAGATGCAAGGTCACGAGGTGACGCAGGCTTTCGACGTGGCCAGCGCGCTGAAGCTGGCGGAGACGCGGGACTTCGATTTGCTGCTGAGCGACCTTGGCCTGCCGGATGGAAGTCCGGGGGTGGTGATGAAGGCGGTGGCGAAGAGAAACGGAACGATGGGCGTGGCGCTGAGCGGCTTCGGGATGGATAAGGATGTGGAGCGGACCCGCGGGTATGGGTTCAGGCATCACCTGGTGAAGCCGGTGGATGTGGGGAGATTGGAGGAGATTTTGTTGGAATGCGGTGTTGAAGAAATCATCAATCATTAATCTCTCAATCATCAATCGGACTGTGTCGCTGCGCTGAAGAGGAGGGGCTAGCGCATGGGGCGGGAGCTTGGATTTGAAATTTAAAATCTCAGATTTGAGATTTGAGAGGATTAGTCCCACTTCAGCGTCGGCTCGAGGGGATCGCGGTGAGTGCCGAACTCGCGGTCGAGTTCCTCGGAGAGTTGCTCGGCGCGTTCGCGGCGCTCCCAGGTGACGGTGTGTTTCTCGCCGGCGACGAGGAGGGCCATGTGGTGGGCTTGGGCGGCGGTGGCGCCTTCGTCGACGGCATTGCGGAAGTTCAGCTTGTAGGAGCGCTCGAAGGGGTCGCCTTGGATGACGTCCTTGATGTAGATGGTGCCGCAGGAGGAGAGCAGGCAGCCGAGGAGGATGGCCGAGAGGAGTTTCTTCATGGATGATGAGGATGCGGTTCGGAAGTGCGAACCCCGGGAGTGGGGGAGGGTTGCGGGGGGGAGTCCCGGCAATCCCAACGCCGCCACTGACGGACGGCCCCCGCTTAGGAGCGCAGAGCCGCCCGACCCGCAGAGTGATCCCCGGGAGAAGTGGCCACGGCGAGGTTGGCAGTAGAAGCGACGGCGCTTTCCATGCGAAGTTCGCGATGTGCTCTGCTTCGCCGCAGAGTGGTCCGCTATGGCGGATAGCATCGTGGGGTCGAATGGATACCGCCGTCTTGATGGTGCGGACGGGGAGAAGGAAAGGGCTGTGAGGGACCACTCTGCGGGCCGGGTGGCTCCGCACTCCCAGGGGAAGAGCCGTCCGTGATGCGCAGCGGAAACCTACCCCCGCTTCACCATCGGTCCGCGGCAGACGTGGACGAAGGCGGGCGGGAAATTGAGCGGGACCAGGGTGGTGCGGACGCTGCGGAAGCGCTGCTTCAAGGTATCCAAGAGGCGCAGGCTGTAGATGAAGGTGACGAAGAGGCCGTCCGGGGCGAGGGCGGCGGCGGCTTCATCGAGGATGGCGTGGCGCAGGGACGGCGGGAAATTCGAGAAGGGCAGGCCGGAGATGATGCCATCGAGGGCGGGGATCTCGCGCTGGGCGAGGATCTTGCGGATGTCCAGCGCGTCCGGGTGGAAGCTGAAGGCGGGGAACTGATCCTGGAGGCGCAGGCGCATCGGCTCGTCCTTCTCGAAGACCATGACGCCGGTGCCGGGGCGGTGGAGCTGGCCGATGCGGCGGGTGAAGACGCCGGTGCCAGCCCCCAATTCGGCGATGTGGTTGACGCGGGGCCAGTCGAGCGGCTTGACCATCTCGCGGGTCAAGGATTCGGAGCTGGGGAGGATGCTGCCGGTCTTGAGCGGAGCGCTCAGGAATTTGCGGAAGAACATGACGTGCTCTTCCAAGGCTTCGCAGGAGTCGGCGCGGATCCGCGAGGAGTGGCCCGTGTGTTTGACCTGGATGCGGGAGTCGCGGATCGGGGACGGGCGTTGCATTCTGGAATGCCGGACTGTGGGGGCAGTTGGTGCGGTGGTCAATCGGGGGAGGAATGACGAATGAAAGCGGCAAAATGACGAATGAAGAATTTTCGAATGACGAATGAAGTGTGGGAAGAAGGGCGGGCACCGCAAAATCCGCCGTTATGGCATTCTCGGGGTTGCCCCGGAATGCGGTTGCCCCGCTTCGCCCCCCTCGTTTACCCTTCCGCCCGTGCCGGAAACCGAGGAAGCTGTCAGGACCGCCGTTGGATCGGATCGCGAGTATTTGCGTGACGTATTCAGGGCGATGCTCCGGGCGCGACTCCTTGAGAACAAGCTGTCCAGCCTCTACAAGGCGGGCAAGATCGTCGGCGGCGTATACCTCGGGAAAGGCCAGGAAGCGGTCAGTGCCTCACTGGGAGCCGCGCTCATCCAGGGGCGTGACATTTTCGCCGCACTGATCCGGGACCAGGCCGGGCGCACGGCTTTCGGGGAGCCGCTGATCGATTGCACGCGGACCTACCTGGGCTCGGTGCTGGGGCCGATGCGCGGGCGGGACGGGAATATCCACCGCGGCCGGCCGCTCCAGGGCATGCCGGCGATGATCAGCCACCTGGGCGCGGAGGTTTCCGTGGTCGCGGGGATGCTGATGGCGCGGCGCTTGAAGGGGGAGATGCTCGGCGTCGTCGGCGCGACTTGTGTGGGCGATGGCGCGACCTCCACGGGGTCTTTTCACGAGGGCATCAACATGGCGGCGGTGGAGAACCTGCCGATGGTGGTGGTGGTGGGGAACAACCAGTTCGCCTACTCGACGCCGACCGACCGGCAATTCGCCTGCACCGACCTGCTGGACCGGGCGAAGGGTTACGGCATCGGCGGGCATTCGGTGGATGGCACGGACCTGCTGGCCTGTGCGAAGGTGATCCACCGCGCGGTGACCTTGGCACGGGAGGGCGCGGGGCCGCAGATGGTCGTGGCGCGCCTGCTGCGGCTGAGCGGCCACGGCGAACATGACGACGGCAGCTACGTGCCGCCGCTGATGAGGGCCGGCCATCTCGGGCGCGATTGTCTGGAGACGGGGATCGTCCAGATGATCGAGGGCGGGCACGCGACGGTCGATGAGATCGAGCGCTGGAAGAGTGAATTTGCGGACGAGGTGCAGGTCGCGGTGGCCCAGGCCCAGCAGGAACCGGTGCCGGATCCGTGGGACGAGGAGTGGTTCGCTTGCAAGAGCGCGACGGGGAGACTTTGAGGAATCGAATCGAATGAGCGTGACCTATATCGATGCGATCCGCGAAGCGCAGGAGAAGCTGCTGCGCGACGATCCGCGCGTGTTCCTCTACGGGCAGGATATCTCGCAATTTGGCGGGGCCTTCAAGGCGACCAAGGGGCTGGCCGAGGCTTTTCCCGGTCGCGTGCTGGATTCGCCGATCAGCGAGGACGCGATGATCGGGATGGCGGTGGGAGCGGCGATCGAGGGCATGCGGCCGATCGTCGAGATGCAGTTCGCGGACTTTTCGTCGATCGCCTTCAACCAGATCGTCAATCAGGCGGCGACGCACTACTATCGGACGGGGGTCCCGGTGCCGTTGACGGTGCGCTTGCCCTCCGGCGGGACGCCCGGTTCGGGGCCTTTCCACAGCCAGAGCATGGAGGCGCTGTATGCGCACTACCCCGGCCTGATCGTGGTGACGCCGGCGACGGTGGCGGATGCCTATCACATGCTGATCGAGTCGGTGGAGCTGGATGATCCGGTGGTCTACTGCGAGCACAAGTTCCTCTACCGCTGGCTGAAGGCGCCGCGGATCAATGGCGACGGCCTGCCGATCGGCAAGGCGCGGATCACGCGGCCCGGCAAGCACGCGACGGTGGTGGCCTACAGCGCGATGGTGCACGAGGCCGTGCGCGCCGCGGATCGCCTGAAGGAAGAAGGCGGCTGGGAAATCGAGGTCGTGGACCTGCGTTCCGTGAAGCCGCTGGACATGGACACGGTGCTGGCCAGCGTGGCCCGGACCGGGCGCTTGCTGGCGCTGGGCGAAGCTTTCCCCTGGGGCGGTGTCACCGCCGAGGTGGTCTCGCGGGTGTGCGCTGAAGGCTTCCATCTCCTCGATGCGCCGCCGGTGCGGCTGAACTCTCGCGACACGCCGGTGCCGTATCACCCAAAACTCTGGGCCGCCCACCGCCCGACGCCGGAGTCGATCTGCCTGGAACTCCGCAAGCTCCTCACCTTCTAACTGGCCATTCGTCATTCTGGCTTCGTCATTCGTCACTCAGTGTTATGCCTACCGTCCCCATCCTCATGCCGCAGCTCGGCGAATCGATCGCCGAAGCGACGGTCGTCCGCATTGACCTCGTGCTTGGCGGCGAGGTGAAGGTGGACCAGGAGGTGATCGAGGTGGAGACCAGCAAGGCGACGATGGGCGTGACGACGCTCTGCCGCGGGACGGTGAAGGAGATCCTGGCGAAGGAGGGCGAGACCTATTCGGTGGGCACGCTGCTGGCGCTTTTGGAGGTCAGCGAGGAGGAGGTGGCGAAGGCCGGGGTGGACACGATGGAGGCCGCGTCCGACCGCCGCACCGCCGCCGCCGCCGCGCCGCCGCTGGAGAAGAACCTGCACTTCGCGCTGGATGACGATAGCTATGAGGAAGCTCCTGCGGTGGTGCCGAGCGTGAAGGGTCTGCCGGTGCCGACCGGGACCATGGGCGCGCACTACATCTCTCCTCGGATGCGCGCGCGGATGAATGACATGGGCCTGCGCGAGGCGGATATTTCGGCGATCGCCGGCACGGGCTCGGGCGGTCGGGTGACGGTGGAAGACTTGGAGAAATTCATCGATTACATCGAGACTTGGCCGAGCAGCAATGCCTCGCCGATGCGGCTTGCGGTGGCGGATGCGATGCGCCGGAGCTGGACGCGTCCGCTGGCGACGGTCGGGCTGCCGGTGCGCCTGGATCGGGTGCTGGAGCATCGCCGCCAGCAGGATCCGAAGCCGGGCCTGACGCTTTACGTGCTGCGTGCTTTTGCCCTGGCCCTGGTGGAAGACCCGGCGAGCGCGGGCTTCCTGATGGGTCAGAAGGTGGTGCATCCGCGCGCCTTCGACATCGGCGTGGCGGTGCAGGTGGAAGACGGCGTGGTGGTGCCGGTGCTGCGCAAGGTCGACCAGAAGTCGCTGCAGGAGCTGACCAATGAGTATTCGCAAATGGTCGAGCGCGGCCGGCGTCGCCGTCTCTCGGAAGACGACCTGCGCGGGGGCATCGCAACCGTGACGAATTTCGGGACCTTCGGGCTGACTTCCGGCACGCCGATCCCGCTGCCGAACGAGACCCTGATCCTCGGCCTCGGTGCCGGGGTGAAGAAGCCGGTCTGGAGCGAGCAGGTGGAAGCCTTCCTGCCGGTGACCGAAGCGGAACTGGTGATGACTTTCGACCACCGCGTGGTGGACGGGGGCGGCGCGGGCCTGTTGCTGAGCCGGGTGGCGAAGTTGTTGCAGGAGCCGGAGAAGTTGTAGGGGTCTGCGATTCCGGCTAAGCCCTTCGTGCTTTTCGGGTTGCCGTCCGTCTTCCCGGCGCGGCATGCTTTCGCTATGAGTGGCATGGGTGGTCCGGAAATTGTCGTGATCCTTTTGATCCTCGTTTTCCTCTGGTGGCTCTTTTGAGGCGGAGGTAGACACCTCATCGGGCTGAACACGCTAGCGGCGTTTGACGAATCAAACGCGTTAGAGTGATGTTCGTTCATGAGCTTCACCCGACTTTGCCTGCTGCTTCTGCCCCTACCTCTCGCGGCGCAGGTGGCGAGTGAAGCCGTGGCCACGCGAGCACCCCTGAAGGAGACGCCCTTCCTTTCGCTCGATCTCGGCAGCGTGGATGCCCGGGGCTGGCTGGCGCATCAGCTCCGCTTGCAGGCGGACGGCCTGACCGGGCATGCGGAGGAAGTCATCCCCGAACTCGGTCCGGAAAGCGGCTGGCGCGGCGGGACAGGGGAAGCGGGGGAGAAGGGGCCTTACTTCATCCGCGGCTTGGTGAGCCTCGCCTACGTCGCGGATGACCCGAAGCTCAAGGCGCAGGCGCAGAAATGGATCGAGGCGATCCTCGCCTCGCAGCGGCCGGACGGACAGATCGGGCCGACCTCGAACGAGGACTGGTGGCCGCGGATGGTGATCCTCTGGACCCTGCGCGACTATCAGGAGGCAACCAAGGACCCGCGGGTGATCCCGCTGATGACGAAGTACTGCCGCTTCATGCTGAAGCGGATGCCGCGGCAGCCGCTGGAGGAATGGGCGAAGGCGCGAGCCGGTGATCAAATCGATACCGTGCAGTGGCTCTACAAGCGCACCGGCGATGCCTTCCTGTTAGATCTGGCCGGGCTCCTGGAGAAGCAGGCGAACCGCTGGAACACCTTTTACCGCAGCCTCGTGGGCGGTCCGGGCGACTTCCGGATCGAGCACGGGGTGAACGTCTCGCAGGGGATGAAGTTCGCGGTGGCGAACTACGAGCGCACGGGCAAGCGCGACGATGCGCTGGTCTTCGGCGATGCCTGGACCACGCTGCGCAGGAGCCACGGGCTGTCGATTGGCATGTGGAGCGGCACCGAACCGCTCGCTGGCAAATCCACGACGCAGGGCATCGAGATGTGCTCGATCGTCGAGCAGATGCTGAGCAACGAGGTCGCCATGGAAGTGCTCGGCGATCCGCTGATCGGGGACCGGCACGAACGCATCGCCTTCAATCTGCTGCCCGGCGGCACGACGAAGGAGTTTAAGCAATTCCAGTACTACACCCTGCCGAACGCGCCGGTGGCGCAGCGCAATTTCAAGGGCACCTTGCCCTTCTCCGACGATCATGGGGACGATCTGCTGTGCAGCCCGCACTCCGGCTTCCACTGCTGCTGCTACAACCTGCACATGGGTTGGCCGAAGTATGTGCAGCACGCGTGGATGGCCACCAGCGATGGCGGCTTGGCGGCGATGGCTTACGGGCCGACCCTAGTGTCTGTTAGATTGGGCGATACGCCGGTGACGATCGAGGAAGAGACCGACTATCCGTTCTCCGATGTCCTCAAGTTCACCGTCAGCCCGGGTAAGCCGCTGGCATTTCCGCTGAAGCTGCGCATTCCCTCGTGGAGCGTGAATCCGCGGGTGGCAGTGAATGGCGAGTTCGTCTCCGGTGTGAAGACCGGCGAGTTCCTCACCATCCAGCGGACTTGGAATGCGGGTGACAAGGTGGTGGCGGAGTTCCCCGCGGAACTGGCCACCGAGAACGGCTACAACGGCTCCGCCTCGCTGTGGCGCGGACCGCTGGTCTTCTCGCTGCGGATCAAGGAGGATGTGAAACCGGTGACGCTGTTCCCCGGAGGCTTCGATGAAGTCGAGTTCACGCCGGCCTCGCCATGGAACTACGCGCTGGATATCGACCGCGCCAAACCGCAGGCGAAGCTCAGCCGCGCGCCCAAGATGCCGGACAATCCGTGGCTGCCGGAGACCACGCCGATCAAGCTCACGGTGTCCGCCAAGCGCCTGCCGGGCTGGGGTCTGGTGCGGGACGACCGCATGGCCGCGGAAGTGCCGCCCAGCCCCGCCAAGAGCGACCAGCCGCTGGAGGAAGTTACCCTGGTGCCCTTCGGCGCGCAGACGCTGCGCATTACCGCCTTCCCGCTGCTGCGCGGAATGCCGGTGCTCGAGCCGGGCCTCAATTATTCGTATCGTCATGGCGGCGATGCCGCAGAGGTGATCTTGACCAATCCCACGCCATCGTCATCGCGCGGGGAGGGCATCCCGCGCCTGACCTTTTGGAATCACCTCGGCACCGCGGAGTGGCTCCAGTGGACCTTCGACAAGCCGGAGGAAGTCTCGTCCTCGTCGGTGTACTGGTTCGATGATACCGGCTCCGGCCGCTGCCGCGTGCCGGAGTCGTGGCGGCTGATGTATCTCGATGGGGCGGAGTGGAAGCCGGTCAAGGCCAGCGGCGGGTTCGGTATCGCGAAGGATCGGGCGAATCGCGTGAGCTTCGAGCCGGTGAAGACTCAAGCGCTGCGGATTGAGGTGCAACTGGAGGACGGCGTTTCCGCTGGAGTGCTTCAGTGGACGAAGGGTTCCTAGCACCGGGCGGGCGTCCGGTAAGAATGCCGCGCAGTGATCGATCGCCGCATCATCCGCAGCAGACGGATGAAAGCGGCCGGGTTCAGCCGCCGGATGCGGAAAACCGCACGTCCGGGGGGAGGCTCATGGGGCGCAATCCCCGTGGGCCGTGGGCCCATCCGATCCAGCGTTAGAGCCGACCGTGAGGCGACACAAAGGTCCGTGGTTCCAAGCCTCAGTGCGCCACCAGCCAATTGCTCCCCGTCCCGTGCTCCACCAGGATCGGTACCTCGCCCGGCAAGGGCAGCGCTGTCTGCATGGCATCCAGGATTCGCGGAACCAGCTCTTCCTGCTCCTCCGGCGCGAGGTCGAAGACCAGTTCGTCATGCACCTGTAGCAGCATCTTCGTCTGGTACGATCCTTCCCGTAGCAGCGCGTCGATGCGGATCATCGCCAGCTTGATCATGTCCGCGGAGGTGCCTTGGATCGGGGTGTTGATCGCCGCGCGCTCGGCATTGCCGCGGATGGTCTGGTTGCCCGAGGTCAGGTCCGGGAAGTAGCGCCGCCGTCCGGTCAAGGTCTCGACGTAGCCGCTCATCCGCGCTTCCTGGATGGTGCGATCCATGAACTCCTTGATCGCCGGATACTGCTTGAAATAGTTGTCGATGATCTCCGCCGCCTCGCCGCGCGGGATGTTCAAGCGCTGGCTGAGGCCGAAGGCGGAGATCCCGTAGATGATGCCGAAGTTCACCATCTTCGCGCCGCTGCGCTGCTCGCGCGTGACCTCGCTCTCGGCGAGGCCCCAGACTTTGGCCGCGGTGGCGGTGTGGATGTCCCGGTTCTCGCGGAAGGCCTCGCTCATCGAGGCATCCGCCGCCAGTGCCGCCATCACGCGCAGCTCGATCTGCGAGTAGTCGCAGGACAGCAGCGTGAAGCCCTTGCGCGGCACGAAGGCCTTGCGGATCTGCCGGCCCATCGCGGTGCGGATCGGGATGTTTTGAAGGTTCGGATCGGTCGATGCCAGCCGCCCGGTCGCCGCCACCAGTTGGTGGAACTGGGTGTGGACGCGCCCGGTCTCCTTCACGATGTGTTCCGGCAGCGCGTCGAGGTAGGTGCCCTTCAGCTTGGTGGCCTCGCGGTATTCGAGGATCTCGTCGATCATCGGGTGCTTGCCGGCCAGCGAGGCCAGGGTCGCCTCGTCGGTCTTGAACTGGCCGGTCTTGGTCTTCTTCGCCTTGTCGGCCAAGCCGAGTTCGTTGAAGAGGATTTCCCCGAGTTGCTTCGGCGAGTTCAGGTTGAAGGGCCGCCCGGCGTGCTTCGAAATGGAAACCGAAAGCTCGTTGATCCGCTCCTGCAACTGGCCGCCGATCTCGACCAGCGCCGCCGGATCAATCTCGATGCCCTCCATTTCCATCCGTACCAGCACCGGCAGCAGCGGGCACTCGATCTCGTGGCAGACCTTCTCCTGCCCGTCTAACAAGGGGCGAAGTTTCGCCGCGATCTGCCAGGTCACGTCCGCATCCTCCGCGGCGTATTCCGCCAGTGTTTCCAGCGGAATGGCGGTGATGTCCAATTCCTTGGAGGCCTTCTTGGTCTCCGCGAAGGAGAAGAGGTCGTCGGACGGAGGTCCCGGCAACGGCGGTTGGAGATGCGAGGCCGCGATGTCCGCGAGCTTGACCGGCGTGTAGCCGAGCAGGGTCTCGCTCACGTAGTCCATCGTGTGCCGATGGTCCGGGAAGGCCAGCGCGTGGGCCAGCATGCTATCGAAGAAAGGACCCTCGACCATGATCCCGTGATGATGAAGTACGGAGAGATCGTACTTCAGGTTGTGCCCGGTCTTCACCGCCGGTCCGGTCAGCACGGCTTTCAGGGAAGGGAAGAGGTCGGCACTGTAGGGCAGATACCAGCCCTCGTGCGCTTGCCACGAGAAGGCGACCCCAAGCAGCTTCGCCTCGAAGCGGTCGAGCGAGGTGGTCTCGATGTCGAAGCAGAAGGCGTCCTGCTTCGCGAGTTCGGTGAAGAGCTCCGCCTGCTTCCCGGCGGTATCGGCGAGGTGGTAGGTATGGGGAACTTCGCCGATCTTCTTGAAGGTCTCGAAGATGGTCTGGGTGGGAGCACCCTCGGGCTGCTGGGAAGGGCCCGAGTCCGCGCTCCCGGGGAAGAGGCGCTTGGTCAGGGTGCGGAATTCGAACTCGGTGAAGAGCGACTTCACCGCCTCGTCGTCGCGCGGCGAAAGCACCAGATCTTCCCAGCTCACCTCGATCGGCGCATCGATGATGATCGTGGCCAGATCCTTCGAGAGCCGCGCGTTGTCGGCGTGCGCTTCCAGGTTCTCCTTCTGCTTGCCCTTCAGCTTCGAAAGATTCTGGAGCAAGTTTTCCACCGAGCCGAAATCCACGATCAGCTTCTGCGCCGTCTTCGGTCCGATCCCGGGCACGCCCGGGATATTGTCGACCGCGTCGCCCATCAGCCCGAGCAGGTCGATGATCTCGTGCGGGCTCTTCACCCCCCAGATTTCGGGGAGTTGCTCGACCCCGATCACCTCGTGCTCGGAACCCTTTTTACCGGGCTTCCACATGAAAGTGGTGGGGCTCAGGAGCTGGGCGAAATCCTTGTCCGGCGTGACCATGTAGGTCTCGAAGCCCGCCGGCTCCGCGCGCTTCGCCAGGGTGCCGATCAGGTCGTCCGCCTCGTAGCCGTCGATCTCCAGGATCGGGATGTGGAAGGCCGTGCACAGCCGTTTCACGTTCGGGATGGCCGCCGCGAGCTCCTCCGGCATCTCGTCGCGCTGGGCCTTGTAGGCGGGGAATTTCACGTGCCGCGGGGTCGGCGCATGGGTATCGAAGGCCACGCCGATGTGGGTCGGCTTCTCCTTTTCCAGGATCGTCAGCAGCGTGTTGGTGAAGCCGTAAAGCGCGGAAGTGTTGATCCCTTTCGAATTGCGGATCGGATTCTGGATGAATGCGAAGTGGGCCCGGTAAACGAGCGCCATTCCGTCCAGGAGGAAAAGCCGTGGCATGGGGAAAGGCTAAGCCGGGGGCACCGGGCGGCCAAGCGCGGCGGCAGAAAAATCCCTCCGGTGTGGAATTAACGAAACGCAGAGGCGCGGAGGTCGCAGGGGGAAACGCAGGTAATGCATTGAAAGTGAGATGGCAAGAGAGAGGTGACCGTGCCTCGGGCCACTCCACGATCCTCTCTGCGACCTCCGCGCCTCCGCGTTTCGTTCCCTCCATTGCGCGCTTGGAAAAATCTGGTCAAAGGGTGGTCGGAAATCCTACGTATGGGCCACCAAGATGAAGTATTTCTTCCCGATGCTATGCGTGGCCGCCGCCGGTGGGGCGGGTTACGTGTTCGAGCCGAAGATCACGCCGAACCTGATTTCCTACAGTCAGACCAAGGAGCGCATGATCGAAGTGGTGGAGAATAGCGGGAAGACCGCGCCTCCGCCGGCCTTGCCGAAAGTGGACCCGGCTCCTGAACCCACGCCGCAGCCCGAGCCGCCGCCGGTGGTGAAGAACGATCCTGCGCCCACGCCGGAACCGATGCCCGACCCTGCGCCCACGCCCGATCCGGCCCCTGCGCCGACGCCGGACCCGGCACCCACCCCGGCGATTCCGGACCCGGTGCCGCTCGCCGGTGGGGCCATGGGCGAGGCGGATATCGTCAAGGCGATGCAGGACAGCATCCAAGGCGGGGCCGTGAAGGAATTCAAATTTGACCAAGTGCTCGCCTGGAAGGGCGGCGCTGAGGAAGTCGTCGACGGCACCACCTACCACACCGGCGAAGCTGCTTACAAAGCGGAGACCATCTTCGGCGTGAAGACCATGCAGGCCAAGGCCCTGATCAAGGATGGCAAGGTCGCCAAATGGGTCTGGAAGACCAGCGGCATGGAGATCAAGTGAGTGCCTGCGGCCTCTGCTACCCGGCAGGCGAGATAATCGCTACGCCAGGCTTGTCAGGCCTGACGTAGTAGCGGACGTGGACTGCATCGCAGCAGTGTGTCAAGATCTCACGTGGGGTGGCACTTTCCGCCGAGAAGGCGGGCACCTTCCAATCGAGCACCACCTCCTTGTTCTCGTAGCTTTCATTGATCTGAATACGCAACGCACCCGCAGGAATGCCGGCCTTCTTCAGGGAGGAATTGATCGCGGTGATCCGCTCCCGCACCGTCTGCTCGGGATAGTCCACGGGTGTCGGAAGTGGGACCTCGGTCTGGGCGAGGGTCTTGAGCATGGAAGCCTCTTCCGGATCGATTTCGGGCCGGACGTGGGATTTGGCGTCGGTCTCCTCCTGTTCCCCGGCGCTCGCGCTCCCGAAGGGATCCGCCTCATGCGGCTCCACGCTCGCCGCGGGCTTTGGCCCGGCGGCTTCTACCTCGCGCGTGCCGGCGAGCTTCCACGCCACGAAGGCGAGGATAGCGAGTAGCAACAGGATTGCGGGGACGCGGATCTTCATGGCTCGTTGTTCAAGCCAGATATCTTCTGGCAAGGTGCGCCAGGTGGGCTTCCGGCGACGGCTCCTTGCCCGTCGCCTCCCGCACGATCTCCGCCGGGGTCATCACCGCGCCCTTGGAGTGCACGTTCTTCCGCAGCCATGCCAGCAGCGGTGAATACTCGGCCTTCGCCACTCCGGCCGCGATGCTCTCATCCGCTGTCGCCGCTGCGAAAAGTTGGGCGGCATTGAGATTGCCGAGCGTGTAGGTCGGGAAGTAGCCGAGCCCGCCCATCGACCAGTGGATGTCTTGCAGGCAGCCCTGCGCGTCATCCGGCGGCGTCATACCGAATAGATCCTCGAAGCTCTCGTTCCAAGCCGCGGGAACGTCCTTCACCGCCAGTTCGCCCGCAACCAACCGCCGCTCCAGGCCGAAGCGCAGCAGGATGTGCAGGTCATAGGTCGCTTCATCCGCCTCCACGCGGATGAAGGAAAACGCCGCCCGGTGCACCGCCGCCATGAAGTCCGCCAGCTCCACCGTGGCGAGCTGCGGGAAATGCTCCGCCGCCACCGGCAGCCACTTCTCCCAGAAGGGCCACGAGCGCCCGACATGATTCTCCCACAGCCGCGATTGCGACTCGTGGATGCCCAGCGAGGCGGCCTCGCCCGAGGGCAGGCCGAACTCGGTGCCAGGCAGTCCTTGCTCGTAGAGTCCGTGCCCGGCTTCGTGGATCACGCCGAAGAGCGAGGAAGTGAAATCGTTCTCGTCGTAGCGCGTGGTCAGCCGCACATCGCGCGGCCCGAGGGTGGTGCAAAAGGGGTGCGAGGTCGTGTCGATCCGCCCGCCTTCGAAATCGAAGCCCAGCGAGGCCGCCACCTTGCCATTGAAGGCCTGCTGCGCCGCGATGGGATACGGGCCGCCGGGCAGCTTGGCATCCCGCGCCACGGAACGTTCCACCGCCGCCGCCGCCAGATCGCGGAGGCGCGGGCGCAACGCCTCGAAGAGCGTTGCGATGTTCGCCGCCGTCGCGCCGCGTTCGTAGGTGTCCAGCAGTGCGTCGTAGGCCTCCGCCTCATAGCCCCAGCACTCCGCCTTCTCGCGGGCGATGCCGAGCAGGGTTTCCAAGTGTGGCATGAAGGAGGCGAAGTCCGACTTCTTCCGCGCCTCCACCCAGGCCTGCTTGCCCAGCGAGGAAGCCTGCGCCTCCCGCGCCACCAACTCCCCCGGCAGCTTGGTCGCGCGATCGAAGTCGCGCCGCATCGCAGCCAGCAGGGCAGGGGAGTCGGCCGCGGATTCCGCCTCGGCCAGCGCATCGCCCCACGCGGCGGAGATCCCGAGTTCGTGCCCCCTTTCCGATAGCCAGCCCAATTGCTCCGCCCGCCACGCATGGCCCTTGTCCGGCAGATAGGTTTCCTGGTCCCAGCCGATCACGGCTGCGGCGCTGGAAACCATGGCCCGCTCGCGGGCCATGGCACGAAGTCGGTCGAGTGCGGTGCTCACGGCCCCGACTCTGCCACCGCCCCGGCGGCTGGCAACTGGATCGTCGTCACGCGGTGAATTTCCCCTCCAACACCGGCCGCGGCAATTTCCTGATTTTTCCTTGGCAGCTTTTCCCGCGGAATTTCGCACATGGAAACATGAAGCATCTTCTTCTCCTCCTGGTTTTCCTTTCCCCCCTCGGAAAACTGTCGGCGCGCGATCCCTGGGTCACTCTCACCGGGCTGACCGAAGATCAAGTGAACTCGCGCGTCGGCACCTTCTCCAACCATCAGCTCGACGTCGTGCCGGAGCAGATCAGCGGCTACGTCGATAACGGGAACGAGCGCTTTGCCGTGCTTTGGGGGCCGCGCCCGGATACTTATACCCGCCGCGTAATCCTTAGCCAGACGGAAGGCCAGCTGATCGCGATCAATGCCATGCTCCAGGAGGACGGCTGGAGGATGAACTGGATCAACGGCTATGCTGTGGACGGCACGCCGTTCTTCAATGCCATTTACCGCAAGACCAACGGCTCCCCCCAGGTCCTGAGGCTCGGGGATTCCCTGTCCCAACACCAGAGTGCGGACGCCAGCTTGGACAACGCCTATCTGGAGAACCTCAGCACCTACCGCGAAGGCAACTCGGTCCGCTATGCCGCGGTGTGGAATCAATCCGTCTTCCAACTCGCGGTCACGGTCTCCCACGAATTGACCGCGGAAGAACTGAATGCCGATGTCGTGTCCCGCCAGGGCAACTGGAGGCTCCACAATCTCTGCGGCTACACGATCCCCATCGTTCTCGCGGGACAGAGTCCGATCCGTTTCACAGCCGTCTGGAAGCAACCGAAACGCAATACCATTTGGGGCGTCATTCCTTCGATGACCAAGGAGAACTACCTCGCCACGGATTCCAACCAGGTCGGCGGGGGCTGGAGACCGGAATTCCTCCAGTTCTTCAACAAAGGGGAGGAAGTCGTCGTCAACGCGCAATGGGTTCCGAATGGCGGACTGAAGCAGTCCTATATCAACCGCATCGATACCCTGGTGCGCGATTCGATGGCGGCCGGGGAGATCCCCGCGGTGTCACTCGCGGTCTCCCGCCGCGGCAAGCTGGTCTTCAAGCGCGCCTACGGCTTCGCCGATACCGCGACCAACGAATGGGCAGGCACCGACCATCGCTACCGCGTGGCCAGCGTCTCGAAGGCGATCACCGGTGTCGCCGTCGTCCATGCCCTAGCGGGGCAGACCACATGGAATCTGAACAGCAAGGTCTTCGGCTCCGGAGCCTTGTTCGGCAATGACTACGGGACCGCCCCCTACAGCACCTTTGAGCAGGACATCAGCGTGAGGAATCTTCTT
Source organism: Luteolibacter sp. Populi (assembly GCF_040801775.1). GTDB lineage: Bacteria > Verrucomicrobiota > Verrucomicrobiia > Verrucomicrobiales > Akkermansiaceae > Haloferula. The sequence continues at coordinate 1,786,451 of NZ_CP161812.1, read as the reverse complement.
CACCATACCGCTGGCTGGACCGGCGAGGGCAAGCTCTGGTATGGCTCCGAGCCTGCCTGGGGCTCCCAGCACAAGCCGTTCATCGACTACCAGCTCCAGAATCTGAGCGTGACCCATGAACCCGGGACCATCGGCCGCTATTCGAATTTGGGATACACCATCGCCGCCCGGGTGGTGGAGAAGATCAGCGGCGATTCCTACGAGGCCTACACGCGGAACGAGATTTTCGCCCCCTGCGGGATCTCGCCCATCCTCGGGCCATTGGTCGGCGATCGGACCCGTGCGCAGAAGAAGCTCATGGAGGTGTCTTATTATCCGAATACCGCCGAGCCCGCGGACCCTGAAGTGGTCGATCCGCGTCGTATGGATGGCAGCACCGCATGGATCGCCCGCCCGGCGGATCTCCTGCTGCTGACACGCCGGGTCGATGGCGATCCCCGTCATGAAGACATCCTCAGTGCGGACCGTGTCACCGCCCTCCACACCCGCGGGAATCCGACTTCCTCCTCCGGCTACACTTGGCAGAACTACGGTCTCGGCTGGGGCTGCGATAACTATGCAAACCCGGGCTCATGGGGGCACAACGGAGGAATGGCCGGCACCCGCGCCGAGTTGGTCGCCCGGACGAATGACATCCACTACGCTTGGGTAGCCAATTCCGTCGGAAACGTCGATAACAGCGCGATCGAAGCGATCCTCAATGATGTGACCGCGAACAACGACTGGCCCGAAATCGACCTCTTCGGTAGCTATCATCCGGCCTACAATGCATGGCTGGCCGTGCACTTCACCGGCGTGGAGCGTAACCAGGGTCTCGATGCCGTGCTGCTCAGCCCGGATGCGGATCCCGATGGCGACCGTCTCCCCAATGCGGCGGAGTATTATCTCGGACTCGATCCCCGCGACCCGGACCGCTCGCCCTTCTCCACTGCCATCGTGAATGGGAACCTTCGGATCCGTTGGCAGCGGAAGACCGGGATCGAGGGTGCCACCGTCGCTCTCCAGACCGGCGGCAATCTCAGCACGTGGTCCGGCTTCTTGCAGCCGGAGATCGTGAACCGCCCCGACCTGGTTTCGCAGATCGGCTACGGCATCCAGGAAGTGCTGATTCCCATCAACCAGTCGCGGCGATTTGCACGATTTGATTTCAATGTCCGTTGAATGTCTACCCGGCTCTTGTCGCTGCCGGACCGTCGGGGTAAGGGTGGGAAATGGATGCACCGGCGGCGGAGTTGACTCGCCTCTTTCAAGAGATGGATGCCGGCTCGGAGAGCGCCCGTGAATCCATGTTGGCGGCCGTTTACGGGCAGCTCCGGAACATTGCGGCCGTTCGGATGGCGGATGAAGCCCCGGGACGCACCCTCCAGGCCACCGAGTTGGTGCACGAAGCGTGGCTCCGCCTCGGCGGACCGCAGGGCGGGGGAGCCGGCTGGAACAACCGCCGCCACTTCTTCTCTGCCGCCGCTACCGCGATGCGTAGGATCCTGATCGAGCATGCACGCCAGCGTGCCTCGCTCAAACGCGGCTCCGGCCACGAGGCCCTCACCATCGAGAGCGTGCTGGATCTTTCCGATGCCCCCGCCTCCGATCGCATCCTCGCGCTCGATGCCGCGCTCGCCGGCTTGGAGCACGAGGCCCCCGAGGCGCACCAGGTCGTCATGCTCCGCTTCTTCACCGGCCTCTCGGTAGCGGAGTGCGCTTCCGCCCTTGATTCCTCGGAGCGCACCGTCATGCGCCATTGGGCCTTCGCGAAGGCATGGCTCGCTCACCATTTGGAAAATGAATGAGCCTCTCCCCGGTCCAGCAATTGTTCCAAGAAGCCTTCGATCTTCCCGAAGAGGATCGGGAATCGTTTATTGATGAGGCCACGGACGACGAGTCGCTCCGCAGCCGCGTGCGGTCCCTCTTGGCGAGCGCGCGCCGCTCCCCTGGCTTCCTCGGCAGTCCGACCTTGGACTCGCAAGGAAATGCCGTTCCCGACCTCCAGCTTTGCGTGCTCGGTCCCGGGTCACGGATCGGCCCCTACGAGATTCTCCGGAAGCTCGGCTCCGGCGGTGGCGGCATCGTTTTCCTCGCCCGCCAGGAACAGCCGCTCCGGCGCGAGGTCTCGCTCAAGATCATGCGCAGTTCGCTGGACGACGATGAGCCGCGCTGGCGCTTCGAGATCGAGCGGAAGGCGATCGAGCGCATGGAGCATCCGGGCATCGCCCGCGTTCTCGATGCAGGGTTGACCGATGACGACCGTCCTTGGATCGCGATGGAGTATATCTCCGGCGAACCCATCACCACCTGGTGTGACGCCCACCGGCTTTCACTCGAAGATCGTGGCGCGTTGATGGCTTCTGTTTGCGACGCCGTGCATCATGCTCATCAGAAGGGCGTCCTTCACCGCGATCTCAAGCCGTCGAATGTCCTCGTCATGCGGACCTCGGACGGCTCGCCGCGGCCATGCCTGATCGACTTCGGCATTGCCCGGCTCAGCGATACCGGCGCGGATGCCAGCCAAACCCGCCCGGGACGCTTGCCCGGCACTCCCGCCTACATGAGCCCCGAGCAGATCGAGGGCCGGACGGACGCCCTGGATGCGCGCAGCGATATCTTCTCCCTCGGCGTGATCCTCTACGAGCTGCTCGTCGGCGCATCACCCTTCCGCGACCCGAATTCGGTCTCCCGGGAGGTAACCTTACCGGGACGGAGTACCCGCCTGTCCTCCGCTGAAGCCGTAGCGGATCTCGCCAAACAGCGTGGCCAAACTTCCCAAGCATGGAGGCGTGAGATACGCGGTGACCTTGCTCTGATCGCCTTGAAGTGCCTGCGCATCGATCCGCAGGAACGCTACGCCAGCGCGGATGCCCTGGGTGCCGACCTTCGTGCCTTCGTCGCGCATCTTCCGGTCACCGCGCACCGGCCCACGCTCCGCTATCTCGCCTCGCGCATGATCCGCCGTCATCCCGTCGCTTCGCTGTCGGCGGCTTCGGTCATGTTCCTGCTGGTCCTGTGCAGCCTGGCGATCCTTCACGCCCAGCGTCAGGCCGTGATCCAGCGCGAATTGGCCAGGGCCGAGCGCGCCCGGTCGGAGGATCTCTTCACCGGCTTCGCCCGTCTCATCGTGGCCGGAGATCCCGAGCACGGCCGTCCCCGCGACTATCCCCTCGGACAAGCGGTGATCGATTTCGCCCGGCACCTGCCCGGCGAGCTTACCCGGGATCCGAGGACGGAAGCCCGCGCGCGGCACACGCTTGCCCATGCGTTGCAAGGGATGGGGGAATCGGCGCAAGCCCGGCAGCAATTCGCCGCTTCGCTTGCCTTGCTGGACCGTTTGCCTCCCTCGGAAAGTGCGGACCTGCTACCCACGGTTCTGTTTGGAAACGCCATCTCGATTGCTCAAACGCAACCCGATCTCGCATCGCGGCAATTGATCCGCGCCGAGGAACTCCTGCGCGCCACCAAAGATCCGGACGATGCCTACATGCGCATCCGGGTTCTCTGCCAGCTCTCGGTGCTAGCGCACGATAAGGGGGATTTCGCGCAAGCCGGCTCGATGGCCGCGAACGCGCTTTCCTCGGCGGAGAAACTCAAGTCTGCCGATCCCGATCTGGTTGCCCGCTGCCTCTGGACCTTGGCCCGCGTCGAACGTTCGATGGGCCGGGTCCCGGAAGCACGTGCCCTTCAGGAGCGGCGAGCGGGTCTGCTCGCCTCAAAATACGGTGATGATTCGCCGCTGACATGGGATGCCCGCGCCGAACTCGCATCGCTCGATGTCACCGGGCCTGACCCGGATCTCCACCTTGCCACCTTGCGCGGCCTTTCGCAGAAGACGGAGGAGCACTTCGGGCCGAATCACTATCAGGCGCTCGCCCGATGGATCGACTATGCCCGCGCGCTCGCTTCCGTTGGCAGGCGTGAAGCCTCGATCGAGATCTACCGGGGAACCTTCCTGAAGGCAGAAGACCCCTCCTTCACCGACGCCGGCTCCCTCGCGAAATGGCGGGAGGAGTATGAGCGGCTCTTGGTGGAACCCTAGTCGGAGCCACTACGCCGGCTGCTGCTGCGAGATACAATGCAGCGTCCCGCCTTCCTCCACGAGATCGAGACAATCGATCCCCCGCACCTCGCGGTCGCCGAACCACTCCCGCAGCATCCCCAGCGCGCGGTCGTCGTTCTTCTTCTGGCGGAAGGTCGGCACCAGCACGCCATCGTTCACGATCAGGAAGTTCACGTACGATGCGGGTAGTACCGGCAGCCGCCACCCCGGAACCTCGCAGGCTTCCGGTAGGTGGATCTCCAGCACCTCGAAGCCCGGCTCGAAGTTCCTCAGGCGTTTCAGGTTCTCATCCAGCACCGCGTGGTTCGGCGAGCCGCGGTCCTTCTCCACGCAGGCCACGATCATGCCGGGATTGATGAAGCGGGCGAGGTCGTCGATGTGGCCATCCGTGTCGTCGCCCTCGATGCCCTGTCGCAGCCACAGGATGTCGCGCACGCCGAGGATGTCGCGCAGCCGCTTCTCGATCGACCCGCGCGATAGCTCGGGATTGCGGTTCGGATTGAGCAGCACGGCCTCGGTGGTGAGAAGCTGTCCCGCGCCGTTGATCTCGATCGCGCCGCCTTCCAGGATCATCCGGCCCTCGAAGCGCTTCATGCCGAGGCTGTCCGCGATCTGCCGCGGGATCGAGTCGTCCAGATCGTAGGGCGGGAACTTGCCGCCCCAGGCATTGAAGCCCCAGTCGCTGATCGCCACCTCGCCGGTATCCAGATGCTTGAGGAAAATCGGGCCGTGGTCGCGGCACCAGACGTCGTTGTGCGGGTGGTCGAAAAGCTGGACGCGCTCCGGCACCGCTTTCGCCTTGTTGCAGGCCGCGAGAATCTCCGCGTGCTCGGCTCCCGCGGCATTGATCCGCACCGTCTCGAACAGACTGATCGCCGCCGCGATCTCCGCGAACTTGGCCTTCATCAGGTCCTTCTTCACCCCGCCCCAGTGGCGCTCGTCATCGACCGGCCAGGACAGCCACACGGCCTCCTGCGGGGACCATTCGGCGGGCATCGCGTAGCGCTGTTCGGCGGGTGTCATGCGGCCCGCAGAAAAGCAGCATCGCGCTTGGCGAGGAAGCGGGAATGTGAAGGGGTCACGACATGATTCCGGCGGAACGCCAGATCTCCTCTTCATGAGAACTTCATCGTGATCGCATGGGATCCGGCAGAATACGGGCGTATCCTTTTTCCATGAAACGGATCGCCCTCGTGTTTTCGATCTTCGCGCTGCACGCGCGAGGCGCTCACCTTCACCTTCGCCAACGGATCGCCCTCGTGTTTTCGATCTTCGCGCTGCCTCTCTTCGCCCAAGACGAAGAAAAGGAGGAAGCCGGGCTCTTTGGAAAGGAAGCACCGCCACTTGCGGAAGTTCTGGCCAGCCTCCGACCCGATGAAACGCCGCCGGAACCGGTAACCTGGACCTCGCCCCAAGGTGCCATCGTCCTGCACGGCAATCTGCTCGGCGACGGGCGGCACCTCGCGGTGGTGGGCACGAATGCCACGTCGTTCGCCGTGGGCGACAAGAGCGGCTGGAAGCTCCTTTCCCGCCTGGAAGTCGAGCCGGCCTGGGTGCCGGCGGATAAGGCACCGGGCGAGGTTGGCTACTTCCGTTGGAATCCTCCGCAGCAGCCTTTCACGCTCAAGGATCTGAGCGGCGATGACATCCCCGAGGTCCTCGTCGTCATCGACAATGGCCACTCCCTTTCCGAATATGCAATTGCCGCGAAAAAGGGCGATGGCTTTGAGCTCCTTGCCGTCCGCTCGAAAGATGTCGAACCGGAGATTCGGTCGGGTTTGATGGCGGCGGTCACGGAAACCTCCGGTCACAAGTCGTGGTGGAGAGGCACCACCTTCTACCGCTGGGAGAATGGCGTCCCGCGCGAGACTGCTGCTTTCATTTGCGATGGAACCGATCCCGAGATCAGTCGTCACATCTTGGTCCGTTATGCCGCGGATAAGCCTCCGCGTGCTTACGAATTGAAGTGGGCGGATGGGGTTTGTATCCTGCGTCGCGGCCACTGGCAATCGGGTGTGACGATGGCGGATCTGGAGGATTTTGCGACCGTGAAGGTCTCCACGAATCCTGACGCGGATGACCTAGCGGCACTCAGCGCTGGATACGCCCTTCTCTTCGAGCGGATCACCGGGCTTCCCGGATGGATTTGCCTCGAAGCCCCCTACAATCGGGAGAATTACAAACCGCTGCTCGCAGACCTGAAACTCGTCGTGGAGGGCAGCCCGGAAGCCAAGGCTCTGCTGGAGAAGCGCACCGGCCCGACTCGATGAGCCGCGGGCTTGTCGATTCCGCCATCTCCCGTGGCATTTTCGCCGGATAGGCGATTTGAGCGTGAATCGGCCGTTTTCGTGACGTATTCAGACTCCAATGAAACGTCGTGGATTCCTCGGGAAAGTGGCGGGTGGTGCGGTGGCAGGAGCCGCGGTCGTCGTGCATGGCCAAGAGAAAGCGGCCCCGGTGCTCGCGGAAGCCGCTGGCCCGCTGGTGAAAACCCCCGCCGTCATCATGGCTCCCCAGGCCGATGGTGTCGAAGTGGTCTGGGCCGTCTCGAAGCTTGCCCGCGGCCATGTCGAGTGGAAGGGCGAGGACGGCAGCAGCGGCAGCGCCGGGGCCGACCGCTTCGGCTTCGTGCCGCAGGGCGATGAGATCCTGCGGGTCAAGGTCACCGGCCTCAAGCCGGGCGGAAGCTATCAGTTGCGCTCGGTGACCGACTCCAGCGACGGCAAGGATCGCATCGAAGGGCCGTGGAAGAAATTCCGCACGCTCGATCCCGCGGCCAAGGACACCCGCTTCGTGATCTGGAACGACACCCATCAGAACGACGAGACGATCAAGCGCCTGCACGAGGTCACCCCCGGTGGCGACTTTCTCCTGTGGAATGGCGATACCTGCAACGACTGGCACCAGGAAGACTGGCTCATTCCCACCCTGCTCCACCCCGGCGGGCAGGACGTGAGCCAGAACCGCCCGCTGCTGCTGGTATGGGGCAATCACGACGTGCGCGGCAAGTGGGCCTACCGCGTCCCCGAGATGGTCGCGACACCGGATGGCCGTCCCTTCTACGCCTTCCGCAGCGGCCCCGTGGCCGTGATCTGCCTGCACACCGGCGAGGACAAGCCGGACAATCACCCGAGCTTCGGCGGCCGCGTCGCCTTCGAGCCGCTACGCCGCGAGCAAGCGGAGTGGCTCAAGCAAGTGACCGCCCTCCCGGAGTTCCGGGATGCTCCCTACCGCGTGGTCTTCTGCCACATCCCGCTGCGCTGGACCAAGGAAGTGGCGGACGCCGGCTACGAAAAGGGCGGTTACGACGCCTTCAGCCGTTCCAGCCGCGAGGCCTGGCACGATGCGCTGGTGGCGTGGAAGGCGCAGATCCTGATCTCCGGCCACACCCACAGCCCGGCTTGGATCGAGGCGAACGAGCAGTTCCCCTATGCCCAACTCGTCGGCGGCGGCCCCAAGCCCGACCGCGCCACCTGGATCGAAGGCAAGGCGGATGCCAGCGCGCTTTCCTTCGTGATGAAGGACCTCGAAGGCAAAGTCATCCACGAGATCTCGCTGAAGCCGATGGCGTAGCCCCCTACTTCGCCGGCTGTTCCGCCACCACCTCGGCCTTCTTCGCCGGCATCCCGTCGCGGACGATGAAGAAGACCGCTCCCGCCATGCACAGCGCGGCGTATAGGTAGTTCCAGCTCAGCTTCTCCTTCAGGTAGAAGATCGCGAAGGGCGCGAAGACTGCCAGCGTGATCACTTCCTGGGTGATTTTCAATTGGGCCGCGCTCAGGCCGCCGGCGTAGCCGATCCGGTTCGCCGGCACCTGCAGTAGGTACTCGAAAAGTGCGATGCCCCACGACACCAGCGCGGCGATGATCCAGGGCTTCTCCCGCAGGTCCTTCAGGTGGGCATACCACGCGAAGGTCATGAAGATGTTCGAGAGGGTGAGGAGCGCGATGGTCTTCAACAGAGTCACGCGCTCCCGATAGGGCCGGGACGGCCGCCAATCAAGGCACCGGCACCGCGCGGTAGAAAATCTGTTGGACTCCCGCATCCTGCGGGACGTCAAAGACCACCGGTGCGGGGGCATTTGCGGTGCCGTAGAGGGCGCGATCAGTCCAAGTGGAGAGATCGGAGGATTCCTGGATGCGCACGGGAGCGTAGCGCACCGGGTTCAGGGTCACGGTGCGGCTCGCGTGATCGTAGCTGAGCAGGCGTCCCGGGCTTGCCCCGGAGACCGGACTGGTGCCCATGTTGAATTCCTGCCGGTTGGTCAGTCCGTCCCCGTCGGGATCGGAATCCGGGTGGGATCTTCCACCGGGCTCGGCCACGGTGTCGGAGCCGAAGTGGGTCTCCATCCAGTTGCGCGGCAGGCCGTCCGCGGGCCTGCGGTCGGAGGAAATCTCGATCACCCGGCAGAATGCAGCGCGCCCCGAGTTCACCCCGTCGCTAAGCTGGACATAGGCGAAGTCGTAGCGGGTGCCAGCGGCGATCTCCGCGTCGCTGAGGAGTGGGCCGGTAACGCTGTTGGTAGGCGCGTAGGCCAGCACCTTGGCGTCCGGCATCGTCCACTTGGCGGAATCGGACGAGCTTAAAATCGTGGCCGTCACCGGGCCATTGGCCTGAAGGTCGATGCCGGAGACATCGAAGCGGTTCACGCCGATCACGGCGGGCAGGGTGGCCGAGGCGGTCTTCGAGACGCAGTGGAAAAAGCGGTCCGGCAGGTAAGGCGGGGTCTCGTCGGGGTAGCCGAAGGCGATGCGGTCATTGTCGTAGATCTTGATGGCCGCGCCGCGACCGTCGTTCGACGCTTGATAGTACATCGTCGCGTTCTTGAGGATGGCGTCCGGTTCGTTCGGGGTCTCGCTGGAGTGTTCCAGGCCGAGGGCATGGCCCAACTCGTGGGTCAGCACCTGTTTGAACATCGCGATGTCGGCCATGACGCTGCTCTGATGGTCCAGGGCCGCGTAGCCATTGACGCGTTCCTGGAAGCCTTGGGTGCCCATGCTGCCGCCGGTGTGCATGGGCGCATTGTCGAAGAAGGTGCCACCACCAACTCCCAGCGCGTCGATCGGAACGGCATTGTAGGTGTCGTGGAGCTGGATCCGGATCGTGCCATCGTAGATCGGCAGTTGGTCGACCCGCTGGCCGAAGCTCTGGGTACCGGCGAATTTGAACTGGAGAGAGGATGCCGATGACCAGGTGCCGAGTGCCTCCGCCACCGCGGACAAGGCTCCCGCCGTGTCCATGCCGGGCGGGAGCTTCGCCGGATCCACATCGACGATATAGGGGATGGTCTGGCCGCCGTCACAGGCGGTGAAGCGGGAAATCAAGCCGCCGGACTCCATGTATCCGCTGGCGGTGACCGTGGACCCTGGAACGCCCGAGAAGCCTTGGTCCTGGACGGGCTTTAGCGGGTTCCGTTTAGCCAAAGGCATCCTTCCCTTGGCACCGGTCCGGAAGAACTCGCGCAGGCTCTTCTTCTCCGCTGGCGTGCCGGGATTGGCGTGCGTCTTGAAGGCGAGGGGAGCCAGGTCGCCCGCTGCGTTCCGGTTCAGATGCAGGATGTAGTCGTCGCCTTCTGTAAGATCGAGGCCCAGCGAAGAGAATTCGACCACGTTGCCGAGCTTGCCGCCAGGGGTGCGGAAGTCGATTCGCGCCGGTGCCTTGCCTTTGAGCGAATCGTTGAGCTGAGCCGTGTAGCGGGTGGAGATCCGGCCCGCAGGACCGGCAATATCCTCGCGTGAGGTGATCCGGTATTCGCCGATAGCCTGCGCGGCGGCTTGGGCTTCTTCGGCATCATGAGGGGCGCAGCAGCCGGCATCGAGGACCTGAGAGGACACGGTGAGCAGGCCGCCAATCGCAAGGGCGTGGTATTTCATGGGAGGTGCAGGTGTGTTTAACCCCCAATCCAATTCATAAATTTATAATATATGAAACACGAAACTACGATCTTGCAAATATTGCAGGATACTTAAGCTTATCGACGCCGCAAAATCGGACGTCATGATAGTTCCGGGCTTGCTATGCGGGACTTTTGCGCAGCCATCCGACACGGCGCTCGTATTTTCTTTGAAAAAGTCTCGGGCGGCCGACGTCACGGTGCCGGCGCGATCGCCGGCGGGTGCGGAGGGCGTTTCCACTGCATCAGGACATTCGCGGCCAGGATGAGCGAGCCTCCGTAGATCAAGGATCGGGTCAGGGATTCGTTCGGGTACGGGTGCCCCACCATCCGTCCCAGCATCACCGGCAGGAACATCACGAAGATCGCCGTGAACAGCGGCTCGGTGGTGTAGATCAGGCCCGCTTCCGTGGAGGAGACCCGCGGCTGCCAGCTATTCATCAGCCCGTAGGCTCCCACCGAGCACAGCAGCGCCAGCGCCAGGATCAGCGCGAAGGCCGGCCACGAGGCCCCGGCAGCGATCACCATCTCCGGGGCTGGTGCCAGCACCAGGCTCAGGGGGAGGAAGAGCACCGCGATCCACGCGCTCATCGCGAAGGTCACCACCAGGCCGCGGTTGCCCTCGTACTTCGGATTCTCCAAGGTGAGAATCTGGAAGGTGAAGATGAAAGCCGCCGCCAGTGTGGCCAGTTCTCCATCGCCGATTTTCAGGGTCTGGGGATTCACCCCGGCCAAGATGGCTCCGCCGGCCAAGACCATCACCGTGGCCACGATCACCCGCAAGGAAGGCGCGCTGCGCGTGCGCACGCAGGCGATCAGCGGCAGGATCACGCAATAGGCTTGGGTCAGGAAGGCGGAGGTCGAGGCCTCGGTTTTCGGCAGGCCCCATGCCTGCAAGGCCATGCCCAATCCGCCCCACAGGGCCAGCCAGGCACCCTGGATGATCTCGCTACGGGTCGGCCGCCGGTGGATGAGAACGGGCAGCATGATCAGTGCGGCTAGGCTGAAGCGCGCCGTCTGCAGCCACACCGCGAGAAAGCCATCCGGCAGCGGGCCGAGGCGGGCCGATTGCTCCAGCTCCAGTGCCTTGATCACGGGAAAGCTCACCGCCCACAGGGCGCAGGCGAGGATGAGGAGGAGCACGGGCATGACGCGGGATGCGCAGCCTCGCTCACTCCACCACCGCTGGGAAGTCCGGACAGAGCTCGGATTTTTCCACGGCTTCATCCGGCTGATTTTTCAGGAAGAAGAACATCCGGCCCTTGGTGTCGCAGAACCAGACTTCCCCGGCCCCGGCTTCGAAGAGCAAGGCGCGCTTCTCCTCCATCTCGGCGCGGGTATTGCCGGGAGACAGGACCTCCACGCAGATCTCGGGAGAGGTGAGGAGGATGTTCTCCTTCAAAGCGCTTTCAGCACGGAGATCCGAAAGCCAAACCACATCGACCCCGCGAACACCTCCCGAGGTCGAAACAGGACATTCCGCGAGCGCCCGGCCTCCTTTCTTCTTGGAGAGAAGAAGGAGGATCGCGCTCTGTCGGGACGAATGGCTGAAGCCAGGGGGAGGGCTCATGAGAATGTGACCGTGGGCATCGGACTCGACCCGACCCCCGACTTTCGCGAGCTGGGGATCCTCGCAGATCTCCTTCCAGCGTGCCAGATTGAAGGCATGCCGGTCGCCGATCTCGGGAAGATCCAGCCCCGCGTTCATGTCGGCATTCTAGCAATCTCCCGGGGGCAGCGCAATCTCCGCGCAATTTCCCTTTTGACAGCTTCCAACCCCCGCCTACCGGTGCGATATGGCTACCACTACCCCTGCCACCACCAATTCCTTCAGCATCCCCTCCCTCATCGCGATCGCGGCTGCCATCGGCAGTTTCACGACCGGCGCGGCTTGGGGGCTGGTCCTCGCCGTCATCGCCATCCTGTTCGGGATCCTTGGCGTGGTCATCTCGCTCTCGCCTGCCAAACGCGGCGGCGTTGTCAGCACCTTCGGCATCTTCGCCGGGGCCATCGGGATCATCGCCGCGATCATCAAGGGGATCATGTGGATGGCGAGTTAGCGCCGTTCATTCCTGGACGGGATGCTCCATCAGGAAATGGGTTTCGGTCTCCCCGCAGAGTTCGAAACCCATCCGCTCATAGAGACGCCGCGCCGGATTCACCTTCAGCACCTGTAGGCGCGCGGGAAGACTCTTGGCGCGGGCGAGTTCGATGAACTCGGTCACCAACACCGTGCCGATTCCCCGGTTCTGCCATGCCGGATGGATCTCGATGTTGCGCAGATAGAGCCTGTCTTCCTGATCCTCGACCGAGATCGCGCCGACCGGCTCGCCGTCCACCTCCAGGATCTCCATGACCGTGAAGTCGAAGAATTTCCGGAAGTTCTCCTCCTGCCACAGGCTCTCCCATCCCCAGGTCTGCTCAACGTAGTCGCGCATGGTGAGCACATGGAGCTCCCACAGGAATCCCAAGTCGGCATCCGTGGCAGCGCGCCTCAATAGTCCGGCGGGAAGCTTGCCCCATTCCATGAGCAAGTAGGGGCTGCCCTCGGCCTCGCCATGACCCGCGACGGTCCAGCCAAGGCGGCGGTAAAAATCGAGGGCCGCGGTGTTCGCCACGATGCACTTCAGCCGGAAGGGCCCCGGCATGCGGGACCGCAGGTCTTCCAGCAGCGCGCGGCCCGTGCCTGTTCCGCGATGCCCGTCCGCAACGAAGAGATGGTGCACGAAATTCTCCGCCTCCCACACCGAGAGGAAACCGGTGACTTCGGCATCGCCATCTTCCGCCACGCGGATCGCTTCGCCCGCGGTCTGCTCCGCGAAGTCTTCCAGGCGGAAGCTCGCGTGATCCTGCCAAGTGAAGATATCCCGCCGGCCTTGCAGATAGATCCTCGCAAGCACCGGCAGATCGGCATCGATGGCAGCGCGGATCTTCATTCGCCCCTCACCACCTGGCCGAAGCCGACGTCATGCCCGTCCAGATCCTGGATGCCGAATTCGCGGCAACCGTAGGGCTGATCGCAGGGCCCGTAGTCGATGTTCGCGCCCTTCGCCGCGAACTCCGCGTGCAGCGCATCCGCGTCATCCACCCAGAAGTACGCATTCCATAGTTTGTCGCTCACGGTCCACAGCGGGACGATGTGCGCCGGATCGTCCGCCTGCTTCAGCATGAGATACATCCCATCGCGGTGCAGGATCACGAAGTGCGGCGGATCGCCATAGAAGCGGTCGTAGCCGAAGCCCATCGTATCGCGGTAGTGGTTCGCCGCCGCCATTACGTCGCGGACCAGGAAGACCGGAGCGCTCGCCGTTAGTTTTGCAGGCATGGCTTCCACCTATCAATCCGCCCCCGCGGAGTCAAAGCCGCGCCATGTCCTCGCACAACAAAGGTTTCCCCCCGCGCCCGCCCGTGCTAGATTCCCGCCATGGAAGGCATCGAGGTGATCGAAACCGAATGGGGCAGCCCGCTCCACCGGGAGTTGATCGCCCATAAGGCGGCATTGCGTGCTGAATGGATGAAGTCGCCTGAGGCAGCGGAAGAGGGGCGGCGGATGCTAGATGCTCCGAAACTTGAATGGGAACGGATGATCCAACCGCGTCCACGCCGAAAGAAAATCCCGATCTACACATGGCAAAGACAGTCTCGCTAGCGGATTTTGCCGGTATCGTGGCTGAAACTGCAAAGGCGGCGGAAGGGGAATTCGTCGTTATCGGTGGCTTGGCCGTGGGCGCATGGGCTCAGTATTTCGATATACACACTGGCGGCCCGATATTTAGCAAAGATATCGACCTGAGAGGCAGCCGGCTCGTAGCCCAGTCAATGGCTCAGGGCATGCGTTTGCGGGGAGCGAAGATCAAGGGTTTCGTGGCTGCAAAAAGAAAGGAGCCGGCGGGCATGGGAATGAACTTCGTGGTTCCTCTAGACCTTGCTGATGGTCGAAGCACGGTCATCGAAGTCCTCGAAGCCCTTCCGTGGGTTGATGATGGGCCTGACCGTCCCTATGGCTTCGGTGTCATGATCGAGGGCATCCCGCTGCTCGATCCTCTTTCCCTCTTCATCGGCAAGCTCCACGCCTGGCACCACCGCGACGACCCCGAGAAAACCAGTAACGACCGGATCCACCTCGAATTGCTCGGCGAGATCATCCCGAAGTTCATCGTGGAGGCCACGGGCCGCGGAGTCGACACGCTGGAACGCTGCGACGCTCTGAAAGCGATTCTCGCCGCTCATCGCACGCCCCTCAACGAGCAAGCGATGCAAAGCTTGGCCGAATCCCTCGCCTGACCCCGCCTCAAGCCCGCCACCGCTTCACCAGATCCCCGTAGGCATCGATCCGGCGGTCGCGGAAGAACGGCCAGATGCGGCGGAAGTCCTCCACCTTCTGGAAGTCCAGGTCGTGATACAGGATCTCCTCGTTCTCCGTGGAAGCCTTCGCCACCAGCTCGCCATACGGGTTCGCCACGAAGGACCGGCCCCAGAATTCGGTCTCGCCTTCCGTGCCCGTGCGGTTCACCGCCGCGAGGTAGCAGCCATTGGCCACCGCATGTCCGCGCTGCACCGTTTCCCACGCGCAATGCTGGGCATCGCCCAACTCCGGCTTCTCTTCGGGCAGCCAGCCGATCGCGGTGGGATAGACCAGTACCTGTGCGCCGCCGAGCGCCATCAGCCGCGCCGCCTCCGGATACCACTGGTCCCAGCAGATCAGCACCCCGATCTTGCCGAACTTCGTGTCCCACACCGGCCAACCGGTGTCGCCGGGCGTGAAGTAGAACTTCTCCTCGAATGCCGGATCCTGCGGGATGTGGCTCTTCCGGTAGAGTCCTAGCAGAACGCCGTTCGCATCGTGGATCGTTGCCGTGTTGTGATACAATCCCGGGCCGCGGTGCTCGAAGAGCGATGACACCAGCACCACCCCGCATTCGCGCGCGATCTGTCCCAGCCGGTCCGTCAGCGGGCCGGGCAGGGGGTCGGCCAGATCGAAGAACTCCGGATTTTCCACCGTGCAAAAATACGGCGTCAGGAAGAGTTCCTGCGTCACCACGATGTTCGCGCCGTTCTCCGCAGCCTTGCGGATCAAGGTTTCGTGGTGAGCGAAGGCTTCGTCCTTGGTGGCGAATCCTTTCGACTGGAGCAGGGCGAGGCGGGGCATGCCACAGAGCAAAAACCGGGACTTCGCCGCGGGCAAGGCAGGAAGCAGTGGCGCGCGCAGCAGACCGGCGTACCGTTCTCAAATGAAAGCCTTCACTTCAGGACTCGCCGCCGCCGTCGGACTGGTGGCAACCGCTTGCGGACAGGAAGTTGTGGAGCCGCCTGAAACGGTCGTTCAGCGCAATCGCATGGTCACCGAGCAGATCGAGCGCCGCGGCGTCACCGATTCCCGAGTGCTTGCCGCCATGCGGAAAGTTCCCCGTCAGGAATTCATGCCGGTGGACATCCGCGATACCGCCTACGACGACCGCGCGATCGGCATCGGTTACGGCCAGACGATTTCGCAGCCCTACGTCGTCGCCTTCATGACCCAATCGCTCGGCCTTAAACCGGAGCACCGGGTGTTGGAAATCGGCACCGGCAGTGGCTATCAGACCGCCATCCTCGCCGAGCTGGTGAAGGAAGTCTACACCATCGAGATCGTCGAGGCCCTCGGTAAAAGCTCGGCCGCCACCTTGGCCCGCCTGAGGTATGAAAACGTTCAGGCCCGCACCGGCGATGGCTTCCGTGGCTGGCCCGAGGCCGCGCCTTTCGACGCCATCATCGTCACCTGCGCGCCCGATGCCGTGCCGCAGCCGCTCGTCGATCAATTGGCGGAAGGCGGTAGCATGATCATCCCGGTCGGCCCGCGGGGCGAACCGCAGAATCTGGTGCTCCTCAAGAAGAGCGGCGGGAAGGTCGAGCAGCGCAAGACCCTGCCCGTTACATTCGTGCCGATGACGGGGGAGGCGGGGAAGTAGTCAGATCACCCGATTCACCAGCTCCTCGCCCTTTTGATATCGGGTGAAATTGTCGAGGAAGTGCTGGATCAGCACCCGGCTCTCCCCGCCTTGTCCGCCCGCGGTGTGCGGTGTGATGTAGCAGTTCTCGAAAGTCCACAGCGGATGCCCGTCGGGGAGGGGCTCCGGATCGGTGACGTCGAGCCAAGCCGCACCGAGATGCCCGGAGGCAAGCACCGCGGCGAGCGCATCCTGATCCACGGTCGTGCCGCGCCCGATGTTGTGGAAGATAGCGCCCTCCTTCATCTGAGCGAAGCGCTCGGCACCGAACCACTTCACGGAAGCGGCGTTGTCCGGCAGGATATTGATCACGTGATCCGCGGTGGCGAGTGCGGCGGTGACTTCGTCCGGCCCGATGGTGCGGACCTTCTCGTCACCCCGCGGCGCGCGGCGCATCGCGGTGATTTCCATCCGGAAGGGCGCGAGCAATTCGACCAATCGTTCCGCAATCGCCCCGTAGCCGACAATCAGAAGCGACTGCCCCTGAAGCAGGCGGCTATCGCGGCGAATCGCCAGCCACTCCGGAGCACCGTTCGCACAACGCGTCGCGAGCGAGCGCGGAAGCTGGCGGGCATTCGCGAGCATGAAGGCGAGCACGTGCTCGGCACAGGGATCGTCGTAGACGTGCGAGCTGTTGGTCACGGGGATCCCGCGGGCCTGCATCGCCGTGCGGAATTCCGGCGTGTCGTAGCGCGTGAAGCCGGCGGTGCTGACCTGCAGCCACTTGAGCTTCGAGGATGTGAGCACGGCATCGGTCCGCGGTTGACCGAGCACGACATCCGCCTCCTGCATCAGCGGATCGGTCGGGATGTCGGAAAGGACGTTGGCACCGGTGGGTGCCGGCACCCGCAACTCGTGGGGGGCGATGCTCTCGCGCAGCCAGTCGATGAGTTCCGGCGCGGCCTGCAGATCGGTGAATACCTTCAGCGTGGACATGGCCCGACCTTCCATGGCGGCAGGGGAGGGGGCAAGCGCGTTGCTGCCGCGTCGGTGCTTGGAAGCCCCAACTGGCTATCGGGAAACCACGTCGGGAGGTAGCGCGGCTCTCCAGAGCCGCGTATGGGGAAGTGTAGGAACGGGATTGATGCCGCTAAATTTGGGTGGATGTTCCCGTGTGACATAGATGGCCTCTGGGGAGACTGCCACAGTCGCGGCTCGGGAGAGCCGCGCTACTTCAAAACGGATCATCCGGATTGCCCCACTCCGGCCGGATGTTCCACTCTTCCACCAGGCTTCGCGGGAAGTCGTCCAGAAACCGCGATGGGCGCTGGAGGATGTCGCCGGTATACGACTTCGGGTTGATCAGCGGGTAGCTGAGATACAGCTCGTCCTTCGCCCGCGTGATCGCCACGTAGAAAAGCCGCCGCTCTTCCTCCAGTTGGTCCGGATCGTCGGATTCGAGGATCCGCCCGTTCGGGAATTGCCCGTCGGCCAGCCAGATCACGAAAACAACCTTCCATTCGAGGCCCTTCGCCTGGTGGATCGAGGACAGCGTCACCTTCTCGTCGTCCTTCTCCGCTTTGTCGCCGGTGGGCTCGCCATCGGCGGAGCTGAGCAGGGAAAGCTGGGAGAGGAATTCCAGCACGTCATCGAAGTTCCCGCCGTATGCCATCAATTGCTCCAGGTCGCTACGGCGGTTCTCGTAGTTGTCGTAGGTCGCGCGCAGGTGGTCGTCATACATCCCCTCCAGCACGCTGAAGACCATGTCGGAGGGACGGGCAAAAGTGCCGCCGGGCGTCAGTTCATCCAGGATGTAGCCGAATTGCTCCCAATGCTTCGCCGCCTTCTTCGGCGGCTTGAGCTTGGATAGCACCTCGCTCCACTCGGGGAGCTCGTCCGTCTCCGCCCAGCCGCTGGCCAGCCAATCGCGCCAAAGCTTCTCCGCACTCCCGGCCCCGAGGCCCGGCATTAGCAGCGCGATCCGCTTGAAGCAGGTCTCGTCCCGCCGGTTCGTTACGAAACGCAGGAAGGCCGCCACGTCCTTGATGTGCGCCTGCTCGAAGAAGCGCAGCCCGCTGGTGATGGCGAAGGGAATTCCGCGCGCCGTCAGCTCAAGCTGGATCTCCAGCGATTGGAAGTGCGCGCGGTAGAGCACCGCCATCTCCTCAAGCTCGATCCCTTCGTCGCGCAGCTCCAGCATCCGTTGGGCGACGAATGCTGCCTGGGTCGCGGGATCTTCCAGCGGCACCAGCGCCGGCTTCACCCCGAGCACCGGCCGCGACGAGCGCAGGTCCTTGTCGAAGCGGGCCGTGTTCGCGCGGATTGCTGCGTTCGAGAGATCCAGGATCTCCGGCACGCTGCGGTAATTGATCTCAATCTTATGGACTTGGCAGCCCGGATGCCGTTCGGGGAAGGACAGGATATTGCCCATGTCCGCGCCGCGCCACGAGTAGATCGACTGCGCGTCGTCGCCCACCGCCATCACGCTCGCTCCGCCGCCGGCCAGCAGGTCGATCAGCTCGCTCTGCACCGCATTCGTGTCCTGATACTCGTCCACCAGGATGTGGCGGAAGCGCTTGCGGTAGAGCCCGAGCAGGTCTTCGTCCTGCTTGAGGAGCTTCAGCGTCATCACCAGCAGGTCGTCGAAATCCATCGAGTTCGTGTCCAGCTTGCGCTTCACGTAGCCCGCCTGCGCCGCGTGGATCTCCTTCTCCCACTCGTCGAAGTAAGGGTAGCGGACCCGGATCACATCGTCCAGGGACTCGCGCGTGTTCTCGACCAGGCTGAAGATCGTCGCCAGCACCTCCGCCTTCGGAAAACGGCGCTGCTTTGTATCGATATTCAGCGCGGCCACCACCCCTGTCAGCAGTGATTTCTGGTCGTCGCGATCGAGGATCGAGAAGGACTTGGTGAATCCCAGCACCTCGGCATGGCGGCGCAGGATGCGGTTGCCGATCGAGTGGAAGGTCCCGCTCCACAATGCGGTGACATCGTGCGGGACGAGATGGCGCACCCGCTCGCTCATCTCCCGCGCCGCCTTGTTGGTGAAGGTCAGCAGCAGGATGTTCCGCGCCTCGACATTCTGATCCAGCAGGTAGGCCACCCGGTAGGTCAGGGTACGCGTTTTGCCCGAGCCCGCTCCCGCGATAACGAGAGCTGCCCCCGGCGGAGAAGTGACGGCGGCATACTGCTCGTCATTCAGCTCCGCCCGGTAGTCGATCCCCGAGGAAGGTCCGGCCGTATGCCGGTGCAGCGTGTATTCGCGCGCCATGTGCGGGCCAGCTTCGCGGATTTGGCGGCGGGATCAAGGGTGGCGCACGAGTTCCGCGTGCGAAATAAGGAGGGCGGATACTCCTGTCCGCCGTGTGGTCCGGGATGGACCGCTTATGCGGCCGCATTCCTTACCCGATCCGCCAGAATCCGCAGCACCAGAGCTTCAACCCTTGCGACCGCTTCCGGTTTGGTGGTGCCATAGACCATGGCGCCCGGAATCGCGGGAATTTCCGCAATCCAGCGTCCGTCTTCCTCCTGTTCGACTTCTACGGTCACGGCTCCATCTTAGCGGAGGGTGGGGCAATCTCAAGCCCCCAGATAAGCCTCCTGCACCCGCGGATTTGCCTTCAGCTCCGCGGACGGCCCCTCCAGCAGGATCGAACCGGTCTCCAGCACATAGCCGTAGCTGGAGACATCCAGCGCCAGATTCGCATTTTGCTCCACCAGTAGAATCGTCAGACCCTGCTCGCGGTTGATCTCCACGATCCGTTCGAAGATCGCCTTCACCAGCAGCGGCGCGATCCCCAGCGAGGGCTCGTCCAGCATCAGGAACTTCGGATTCCCCAGCAGCGCGCGGGCGATCGCCAGCATCTGCTGCTCGCCGCCGGACATCGTCCCCGCCGCCTGGTTCTCGCGTTCTCTCAGGCGCGGGAAAAGGTGGAACACGTAGTCCGTTTGCTTCGCGATCCACGCCTTGTCACGCTGGAGGTATGCCCCCATCGCGAGGTTCTCCTTCACCGTCAAGTTCGCGAAGACCATCCGCCCTTCCGGCACGTGGCACAGGCTGCGCGACACAATCTTGTGAGGTGCGAGCCCGGTGATTTCCTGCCCCTCGTAAACGATGGATCCCGCACTGGTTTTCACCAGCCCGGACAAGGCACGCAGTGTCGTCGATTTCCCCGCACCGTTCGCCCCGATGAGCGTGACAATGCTACCCTGCGGCACCTTGAGCGATACGCCATGCAGCGCCTTGATAGCGCCGTACGAAACATGCAGGTCTTTTACTTCGAGCATCGTCGTTTCGTTCGATTCACACTGCCGCTGCTCCGAGATAAGCTTCGATCACCTTTGGATCACACTGGATCTCCTTCGGCGTTCCCTCGGCAATTTTCCTTCCGTATTCGAGCACTGCGATCCGCTCACAAATCCCCATGACCACCTTCATGTCGTGTTCCACCAAGAGAACCGCCAACCCGAAGCGCTCCTTGATCGAGCGGATCAAGCGCATGAGATCGTCCTTCTCGGAGGGGTTCATCCCCGCCGCCGGTTCGTCCAGCAGCAACAGCTTCGGCCGGGTAGCCAAAGCCCGCACGATCTCCAAGCGGCGTTGGTCGCCGTAGGGCAGGGAAGTCGCCATCTCGTCGCGGACCTTCGCGAGGTCGAAGATCTCCAACAGCTCGATGGCATCTTTCTCGATCTCCGCCTCGCTCCGCTTCCAAGCCTTCCCGCGCCACAGCGAGCTGAGGTAGCCCTGCCGGTTGTGTAGCTGCTTCGCCACGCGGATGTTGTCGATCACGCTGAGCGAGCGGAAGAGCCGGATATTCTGGAAGGTGCGGGCGATCCCGCGCCCGGCCAGCTTGCTCGGCTTGACCCCCGCGGTGCAGAGGCCGGCGAAGCAGATGCTGCCCGAAGTCGGCTGATACACCCCGGTGATCATGTTGAAGGCCGTCGTCTTGCCCGCACCGTTCGGACCGATCAGGCCGACGAGTTCACCCTCGCGGATGTTCATGGTGAAATCGCAGACGGCGGTCAGACCGCCGAACTTGATCGTCACCTTGTCGAGTTCCAGAAGCGGCGTGCTCATGCTGCGGAGCGGCGCTTGAAGTTAATCGAAAACAATCCGCCGGGACGCACCAGCATCAGGAAGATGATCAGCAGCGCGTAGACGATCATCCGGTATTCGGCGAAGTCCCGCAGCAGCTCCGGCATCACCGTGAGCAAGATCGCCGCAGCGATCACTCCGACCGTCCTGCCCATGCCGCCGAGAATCACCATCACCACGATCTCCACCGACTTCAGCCAGTCGAAGCCGGTCGGCGCCAGGAATTGCTTGTGGTGGGCGTAGAGGCCTCCCGCGATGCCCGCGAAAAACGCACCCGTGACGAAGGCGGTGACCTTGTAGCGCGTGGTGCCGATCCCGGAGGACTCGGCCGCGATCTCGTCGTCATGCACCGCCAGGAATCCGCGGCCGTAAGTGGAATTCACCAACGCGGTAATCGCGTAAATCGTCACAGCGGCGAGCCCGAAGGTCCATCCGAGGTTGGTGAACTTCGGGATCCCCTTGAGCCCGCTGGCCGCGCCGACCGCTTCGGTATTCTGCGCGATCACCCGGATGATCTCGCCGAATCCAAGCGTCACGATCGCCAGGTAGTCGCCTCTCAAGCGTAGCGATGGCACGCCCACCACCAGTCCCACCACCGCCGCGAACAATCCTCCGGCGAGTAGCGAGAGTGGGAACATCACTTTGGCGTTCACGCCCATCTGCAAGGATAGCCACGCCGCGAAGTAGCCGCCCACCGCCATGAAGCCCGCATGACCCAGGCTGAATTGCCCGGTGTGGCCGTTGATCAGGTTCAGGCTCACCGCGAGGATGATCGCGATCCCTACATCGATCCCGATGCCAAGGTAGTAGCGGTTGAACGTGCCGGAAAAATAGGAGGCCAGCAGTGCGAGGGCGATGCCGACGACTAGCCAGCGTTTGGCGCCGGTCAGCAGGGAAAAGCCTGCAGCGACCGGAGCGGGTTTTTCGACAGGTGGCAGAGGGTCCGGCATCAGACTTTCTCGATGGTGGCGCGGCCGAGCAGACCCGCGGGTTTGAAAAGCAGGATCAGGATCAGGATACCGAAGGCAATCGCGTCCCGGTAGTTCGACAAGCCGGGAATCCCTCCGGCGAAGGTTTCAAGAACTCCGATCAGCAGGCCCCCGAGCACCGCGCCGGGAAGATTGCCGATGCCCCCGACGACCGCCGCGATGAAGGCGCGCAACCCGGGCTGCACGCCCATCAGCGGCTCGATCCCGGGAGCCTTCATCGAGTAAAGGATCCCCGCCACCGCCGCCAGCGCGGAGCCGAGGCCAAAGGTGAAGGAGATGATCCGGTTCACCGGCACGCCCATCAGCGAGGCCGCCTGCTGGTTGAAGGACACCGCCCGCATCGCCGTGCCGATCCGGGTCTTCTGGACGATGAACCACATCCCGACAAGGAGCAGGGCAGTCACCACCGGCACGATGATGTCATTGCTACCCAGCACGATCTTGCCGAGGTGAAACTGCTGTTCCGGGAGCAGCTTCGGAAAGGCCCGCGTCGCGGAGCCGAAAATCGCGTCGTTCTGGCAGGTGAATTCGATGAACAGCGACACCCCGATCGCCGTGATCAGCACCGTGAGCTTCGGTCGGTTCCGCAGCGGCCGGTAGGCCAGGAATTCGATTAGCATCCCGAGGCATGCGCAAACCGCCGCGGAAAAGACGATCACCAGAATCGCTCCCGTCACCGACTGCGGCCCCAGCACCTTCTCCACCTTCGGCGCGATGTAGAGTGCCGAGAAGGCACCCAGCATCAGCACATCGCTATGGGCGAAGTTGATGAAGCGCAGCACCCCGTAGACCATCGTGTAGCCGAGGGCGATCAGGGCGTAGATCGATCCCAGCCCGAGACCGTTGATGAGCTGTTGGATCGTCTGTTGGAAATCCACGGGCAGTCGGGAGTTGCGTGTTGTCGCCTCAACTCCTTAAGGATTCACCGTCGCGGTGTAGCGGAACTTCCCGCCTTCGATCTTGATGAAAACGAGCGCCTTCACGGCATCCCGGTCGGCATTCAGTGAGAACTTGCCGCTGACGCCTTCGAAGTCCTTGGTCGCGGCGATCGCGTCGCGCAGCTTTGGCCCTTCCGTGGTCCCGGCGCGCTTGATGGCATCGGCCAGCAGCATCGCGGAATCGTAGCCCAGCACGGCCATCGCGTCCGGCACCTTGCCGTTAAAGCGCTTCTTGTAGGATTCCACGAAGGCGGTCATCTTCGGCGTCCCTTGGTCGGCGGCGCAGTGGGTGGAGAAGTAGTTGCCGTTCATGTCGTCCTTGCCGATGTCGAGCAGCACCGAACTCTCCCAGCCGTCGCCGCCGAAGAGCGGCACCGTCAGGCCGATCTGCTTGGCCTGGATCGCGATCAGGGCGACGTCCGTGTAATAGCCGGGGACGAAGACCGCCTGTGGATTGCCATTCTTGATCGTGGTGAGCTGCGCCTTGAAATCCTTGTCGCCGCCATTGTAGTCCAGCTCGGTGGTCAGCGTGCCGCCATTGGCCAGGAACTTGTCCTTGAAGCACTTCGCCAAGCCCTTGCTGTAGTCGCTCTTCACGTCGGTCAGCATCGCCACCTTGGTCGCCTTCAGCGTACCGGTGGAGAAATTCGCCAGCGCCGCCCCTTGGAAGGGATCGGTGAAGCAGGCGCGGAAGACATAGTCACCGGCCTGGGTCACGGAAGGATTGGTCGAAGCCGGCGAGATCATGGGGATCTGGCTCTGCTGGCAGATCGGCGCGGCTTCCAGCGAGCGGCTGGACGCCACTTCACCGAGAATCGCGACCACACTGTCCTTGGAAATCAGCTTGTTCACTGCGTTGGCCGGCTCGCCGGGCTTGGACTGGTCGTCCTCGGTCAGCAGTTCCACTTTCTTCCCGAGCACGCCACCCGTGGCATTCACCTCCTCGATCGCCAGCAGGGTGCCCTCGTGGGAGGACATTCCGAAGGTCGCCTCCTTGCCTGTCAGCGAGGCAAATTCGCCGACCTTGATCGTGTCCCCGCCGCCTTTCTTGCAATTGGAAAGGCCGAGGGCGAGGCAGACGGCGAAAGCCGGAATGGCGAAATGGCGGAGTTTCATTGGGAAGATCGGTGCTCGGTTCGGAAAACCGGAGCAAAACCTAAGAAGCCGACCCGGCGAGCGCAACCGTAAAGCAGAATCCGTGCCCCGGAGGCTTGCCGGAAGCCGCCCCGGGTGCTAGATTCCCCCCGTGATCCCGGAGGACTACGTCTGGCTGAACCCGCTTATCCACCAGAAGTGGCTGTTCACCGCTGATAAGATCGAGCGGCAGCCGGAATTGCTGGAGATTCCGCTGAAGAATATCGCCCGGTGGATTGCAATGGGTCGGCTGGGGGATGTTCGCTCCCTGATCTTGTGGCGGGAGAGGATCGAGATGGCGCAAGCATCGACCGGGGCATTCGCCGATCTGCTGGCTTTCTTGCGCGATGACGGCGAATTTGCCCGCCAAATGAAGAGCTGTTCCCCATTCCCCGGCGTTCTTACGGAGGAAGAACTGGATCCGTTCATATGCGCTTGGACTCACTGAAGCATCTTGCCCGGGTGGTCGCTGCGACCTCCGAGGCAGAAAGGGTTATCGTATTCGGTTCGGCATCTTTGCTGCCTACATTTCCCGACTTGGGCGACGATTTCGGAGGACCTTTGACCAAAACCTTCGATGCGGATTTCATCCCGACGCCATTCGAAGAAGAAATGGGCCAGCTGCTGGACGCCACATTTGGGAAGGATCACCGCTTCCACGTCCATTTCGGCTACTATGCGGATATTGTGCGACCCTTCGCTTTCGAGGATTTCCCAAAAGGCTGGGAAGAGCGCCTCGTTCCGCTTCCCGATGTCGAGCGCGTCTTCTGCCTCGAACCCCACGACATGGCCGCCGCGAAATGCCAGGCAGGCAGGCTGAAGGACATCGAGTTGCTTGCCCTCTTATTCTCCACCGGCAGATTGGATCCTGCCGAAGTAAAAGAGCGCCTCTATCTGGTGCCGATGCGCGAAGCCATGATCGTCCGCTCCCACAATATCCTCAAGGAGGCCGTGGCTCGCTCCATGGAGACGCCGGGGACAGGCAGCGGCCCCGGCGAATAATCCCGCGGCCAGGGCAAATCTCACTCCGCCGGAACCGCCCGTGCCCAAAGGATGTGATGGATCGCGATCTCCTTCACCTCCGCGCGCTGGCTTTCCAGCGTGGCGAGTTCGGCGCTGGCCCGCTCGAAGTCGCCCTTGGCATCCACATAGCGGGCTACCTCTTCCTCCGCCTTCGGGGCGGCCTCCTTGGGCTCTTCGGTTGTCTGCGGAGCCTCCCCTTGTTGTTGGGAGATGATCTTGCCCTTGCGGATGATTGACGCGAGGAATTTCCGCCTGTCCGCCACGGCGTCGCGCTGGTCGGTCAGCTTGCGATCCAGTTTGGTGATCTCCTTCACACCGCGTTCCAAGTGATCCCGTAGGACCGAGGCGGCGGTGTTGGAAAGGGTCGCCGCCATCACGGGCGAGGGATCGCTGGCTTGGATCAGCGCGCTGGCACCCTTGGCCCTCACGGAAAACGCCAGCACTTTGCCGAGGCGCTCCGCAGTCTGGTCGGCATCAAGTGACCAGGCAGTCTCAAGGGCGAGGCGTGCGGAAATTTCGTCGAGTTGCGTCCGGTCGAGCACCGCCGCGAGAGCGAGCTTCACATCCTCTTCCTCGGCGCTCTTCGACTTCTCGATGCGCAGGTCCGCCCTGGCCTCGGCGGCACGGGAGATCGGCGAGACGAGAAGCAATCCGAGGACGAGCAGGGCGGCGGGGCGGGTCATGCGCTGCAAGCCATAAGCAAGCGCCCCGCGCCGATCAATATTACAATGCAAGATCACCCCTCCACCGCCGCCACGATCGCCCCGAACACATCCTCCGCACAGCCCACCGGCACCGGCGATCCGATCACCAACGGCCGTTCTCCCGCCTCCACCACATCCCGCCCATGCGAGCCCTTCACCAGCCCGGCATCCAGCGGAATCACATCCAGCAGGGTCCGGAATCCCAGCTTCTTCTTCAGCAGGAATTTTGCGATCTTCAGCTTAGGGTTCGCGATCTTCGGATCGAGGAACAGCTCCACCGGATCGTAGCCCGGCTTGCGGTGGATATCCACGCAGCGCGCGTAGTCCGGTGCCTTCGCATCGTCTTCCCAGAAGTAATAGGTGAACCACGCATCCGCGGCGGAGATCGCCACCAGATCGCCCGCCCGCTCCGCACCGATCCCTCCACCCCACATCTCGCCCGTGACGCGCACTTCATCCACACCCGCTGTCTCCTCCAGCAGTGCCCGCACCCGCGGCAGCAAACTACGATCGTTCACGTAGATGTGCGCCATCTGGTGGTCCGCCACCGCGAAAACCTTGCTGCCTCCCGCATCGAGCGTCTCCAAGCCCAGCTCGTCCTTGATCTGGATCCAGCCCTGCTTGCGGAAGATCCGGTTCAGATGGACCGGCCGCGTCACCTTCGAAATCCCATACTCGGAAACCACCATCACCTTCACCCCGCGCGATTCCAGGAACCCGATCAGCTCGCCCGCCACCCGGTCGATCGCCTGCAACTCCGCCGCCATCTCCGGCGCGCCCGGCCCCCACTTCTGCAGGCCGTAGTCGAGGTGCGGCAGATAGACCAGGCTCAGCGTCGGCTTCTCCTTCTCCTCGGTCCATTTTGCCGATGCCGCGATCCACTCCGAACAAGCGATCCCCGCACCCGGGCCCCAAAAGCTGGGAAAGGGGAACTCGCCCAGATCCGCCTTCACCTTCTCCCGCAGGTCCATCGGCTGCGTGTGGATGTCGAAAACCTTGCGCCCGTCCGCCGGATAGAGCGGCCGCGGGGTCATCGCGATGTCCGCGCTGGAATACATGTTGTACCACCAGAAGAGCTTCGCGCAGGTGAAGCCCGCATGCTTTTTCCGCAAGTGCTCCCAGACCTTCTCCCCGCGCACCAGATGATTGCTCTGCTTCCAAAATCGCACCTCCGCGCTCTCGCGGTCATACCACCCGTTCGCCACGATCCCGTGCTCGCCCGGGCTCGTCCCGGTAAGCATGGAAGACTGGGCCGTGCAAGTCACCGCCGGGAAGGCCGGGGGAAATGCCTGCATCCCATGCTTCTCCGCAAACGCCGTCAGCCGCGGCATTCCCGGACCGAGCAGGGAAGGGGAAAGTCCCACCACATTGATGACCGCCACGCGCTGCATGGGCCGACTGTCCCAGCCGCTGCCAGGACTGGCAACTCCGGAGGCCGAATTCGGCACGCTCATGAAGGACTCGGGGCCAGGCTTCCGTTGAAGAACCTCCAAGCCCCGAGATGAGATTCATTCTTTCCCAAGCCGCCCTCGCCGCGGCGATCACCCTCCTTGCCGCCGCCGGGGAACCGCCGTCTTTCGCGCCGCTCTCTCCCGAAAAGGACAAGCCCGCCTGGCAGCCGCTCTATCAGGGCATCGACTATCGCCTCGATGAACTCTCCAAGCCCCGCGTCCTCCGCATTCACACCGCGCGCATCGACACCCGGGCGAAGGGTCTCACCTTCTTCGCCACCCCCGACAATGGCGATGCCCCGGGCGAGGTGAATGGCCGGCGGACGGCAACCTTCCTCAAGGAGTTCGACCTCGAACTCGCCATCAATGGCACCGGCTTCGCGCCGATCACCGCGCCGGGCAAACCGGTGGATGTGCTCGGCCTATCCGTCTCGGACGGCAAGCTGGTGAGCGAGGCGGACCTCGAAAGCGGCAATCCGGTCTTCCTCATCACCGTCCACAACGAGGCCCGCATCCTCCGGACCCCCTTCAAGAAAGAGGATCTCGCCCCCGCCCACACAGCCATGCAGGGCTGGTATGGCGCGAACGGCATGCTCCTCGACGACGGCGAAACGATCACCTCCACCCGCGACATCCATCCGCGCACCGCGGCGGGCGTGTCGCAGGATGGCCGCTACGTCTACCTGCTCGTCGTCGATGGCCGCCAGCCCGGCCTCAGCGAAGGCATGAACCTGATAGAACTGGCATCATGGATGAAAGGACTCGGCTGCTGGGACGCCATCAACCTCGACGGCGGCGGCTCCACGACCATGGTCATGAAGGATCCCGCCGGTAAACCGCGCATCCTCAACTCGATCCCTGGCGGCGTGCAACGTAGCGTGGCGAATCACCTCGGCGTCCACGCGGACCCCTTGCCTGCCGAGCCCTGATGCGCGCGCGACCCCGATCCTGCTCTTCATCCGTGGCTCCAAACGTCCGTCCACTCGATCAGGACCGCTCCGCCCGCCTTCCTCCGCGACCTCTGCGCCTCCGCGGTTCGTTCACTCCATCCTGACCGGGCCCATGCTATTTATCCGCGCAATCCGCGGTCGAATCGCCATAGCAGTGATCTAACGCCCCCTTTCCTGCACTCTTCCGCCACGGGAATTCCAAAAATTTTCTCCTCTCGCTCGGCGCTTTCAATTCCCCGCGAAACTCCCAATACTTCGCGGACATGAAGCTTTTCGGAACCGACGGCATCCGCGGCAAAGCGAACGAATTTCCCATCACCCCCGAAGTCGCCCTCCGCGCGGGGAAGGCCGTGGCCCAGGTTCTCCGCTCCTCCGGCCACAACCGCAACCGCGTGGTGATCGGCAAGGACACCCGCATCTCCGGCTACATGCTGGAAACCGCGCTCACCTCCGGCCTCGTCTCAATGGGCATGGACGTCCTCCTGCCCGGCCCGCTGCCGACCCCGGCCATCGCCCACCTCACCAAGTCGATGGGCTGCGCTGCGGGCATCATGCTCACCGCCTCCCACAATCCGTACGAGGACAACGGCCTCAAGATCTTCGGGCCGGACGGCTACAAGCTCTCCGACGCCCTGGAGGAAATCATCGAGCGCCACATCCTCGGCGATGAACCGGAAAGCCGCGCGATGTCCCCGGAGCGCATCGGCAAGGCCTACCGCATCGACGACGCCCGCGGTCGCTACATCGAATTCGCCAAGCACACCGCCGACAATATCCCGCTGCACGGGCTGAAAATCGTGGTCGATTGCGGCCACGGCGCGGCCTACTTCATCGCCCCGCTCATCTTCAAGGAACTCGGCGCGGAAGTCATCAAGCACGGCTGCGACCCGGACGGCATCAACATCAACGACAAGTGCGGCGCGCTCTATCCCGAGACCGCCGGCGAACTGGTCCGCCAGCACGGTGCCGACCTCGGCATCTCCTTCGATGGCGATGCCGACCGCGTGATCTTCACCGACGCCACCGGCACTCCCGTCTCCGGCGACCGCATTCTCGCCCTCGCCGCGATCTCGCTGAAGGAGCAGGGCAAGCTCCGCGGCAACAAGATGGCCTGCACCGTCATGAGCAATCTCGGCCTGCACGAGGCCATGCGCCGCCACGGCATCGAGGTCCTCACCACCGCCGTCGGCGACCGCAATGTCATCGAGTCCCTGCGTGAACACGGCGGCTCCTTCGGCGGCGAGAACTCCGGCCACCTCATCTTCGCCGACCACGCCACCACCGGCGATGGCATCCTCAGCGCCCTCCAGGTCCTGCGCGTCATGAAGGAGAAGAAGGCCACCCTTGCCGAACTCGCCGCCTGCATGCGCGAGTTCCCCCAGGAACTCGTCAATCTCAAGGTCGCCGCCAAGCCGCCCCTCGCCGGCCTCGCCGGCCTCCAGAAGCTCATGAAGGAAGCCGACGCATCCTTCGGCGATGCCGGCCGCCAGCTCATCCGCTACTCCGGCACCGAGAACAAGATTCGCATCCTCGTCGAACACCGCGACCCCAACGCCGTCCACCAGTGGATCGGCAAGTTCACCGACGCCGTGAAGGAAGACATCGGGGTCCCGGCTTGAAGGAGTCTCAAATTCCAAACTTCAAATCCCAGCGGACAGAAGATGGCAGTTGCGCTCTCTATAACCATCATTCGGTATGTCGACGATGGCTTTCCCGGCTGGGTGGAGTGTGAGCTGCTTGATGCTTTCGGTCGCCGCCATCGGTTCATGGAAAAGGTGCCGGTGGTTACTCGAGAGAGCCTGCTGCAAGAGAGTTCCTATCCATGCGGAGGAACCATTGCTTGCGAGCTTGTGTCGGCTTGGGCAGATGAAGAAGGGTACTCGCTGACCCAAGTGGATACGTCGAGTCCTTGGGGAATCGAATCGATGGATGGTGTCATCAAGTTTACGGTGCCTTCCGCCTTGCTCTCGCCAAACGTCATTTTATCGTAAAGCCATGAAACAGAGCGAACTCTTGGACCGCATCACCTGCGATCCGGACATCTTCGGCGGAAAGCCGATCATCCGGGGGCACCGTCTCGCCGTGGAGCATGTGCTCGATATGTTGGCGGCCGGTGATGACACGGCGACTATTCTGAGCAGCTATCCTTGGCTGGAAGCAGGAGACATCCGAGCCTGCCTACTCTATTCCTCGCTCCTCGCTCGCCACGAACGGATCGAATTGTTCCCCTCGGCTCTCGCGTCCTGATGGCGTCCATTCTCCTCGATTCTTGCATCTGGGGAGGATCCTTGCAGGCTCTCTTGCTACTGCGATCCCTCATATCATTCGCACCTACGGGCCCGAATTCGCCACCGCCCTCCTTTTTCTTCCTTCCGTGTATTCCGTGTATTCCGTGGTTCTGATTCCCTGCTGATCCATGCCCCTCTTCTCCACCCGCGACATCGCCGACTTCCCCATCGGCAACCTCCTCCTGCGCGATCATCACGCAACCCTCACCTCCGCCGGTCTCCACACCCACCCCCACGGCTGGCTCGCCGCAGCGGACCTCGCCCTCATCTCCGAAAGCGGCCCGCGGACCCTCGTGGATGAAAAGCAAACCCCGCTCGCATGGTTCGGCGAAGTCCCCGATCTCTCGCAAGCCATCTCCGCCACCGCCTCCTTCCTCATCGTCTACCCCTGGGACCTCCTCCGCGCGAACGAACTCCTCGTTGGCTCTCTCACCGAATCCCGCATCGAAGGGGACGTCCACCCGAACGCCGTCATCGAAGGCATCATCCACCTCGGCCCCGGCTCCCGCATCCTTCCCGGCGTCTTCATCGAGGGCAATGTCGTCATCGGCGCGAACTCCAAGATCGGCCCGAACTGCTACATCCGCGGCTCCACCTCCATCGGCGACAAGGTCCACATCGGCCAATCCGTCGAGATCAAGAACTCCATCCTCCTCTCCGGTGCCGCCGTCGGCCACCTCAGCTACGTCGGCGATTCCATCCTCGGCGAGAAGGTGAACTTCGGCGCAGGCACCATCACCTCGAACTTCCGCCACGACGGCAAGAACCACCGCAGCATGGTCGACGGCGTCCTCGTCGACACCGGCCGCCGCAAGTTCGGCGCGATCATCGGCGATGGCGTCCACACCGGCATCCACACCTCCATCTACCCCGGCCGCAAACTCTGGCCCAACACCAGCACACGCCCCGGCGAGATCGTCCAGCGCGACATCCAGCCATCCTGATCCGCATGAACTATCCCGATGGCTCACTCATACGCACCGGTGATCTCATCTGGTGGGACTATGGTGCTGGCACAGGCTACGTGGGCGAGATCATGGAAGATCAGAAGGCATATGACGCATGGGGCTTGGAAGAACCCTCCCTTGAGCTCAACAACGTCCATCCCTTTGACGGATCGTCGGGCGGAATGGTGTATCCTCTATGGGTTCTGGAAATCGAGGGATTGAGAAAGTTCTCCGATCCCGAACGGCAAGAGCTCGAACTAGCCTTAGGCGAGGCGAGCCAACGAGCCGGTCGCAGCTTTGAAGGCCTCAAATACGTCGTCCGCGCCGGCATCGAGAATTGCAAGCAGGTCACGTGGATTTTCATTTTGCTCGGGGATGATTGGCAGGCAATCGAACGAATCGTCGTTCCACGTCCGCCTGAATCTCTTCCCCATCCCGTTCCGGTTTAAAAATTAGAATTTAGTAATTAGTAATTTTCTTCATCATATGTGCGGCATCGTCGGATACATCGGAAAAGCCTCCGCCCCTAGCGTCCTGATCAGCGGCCTGCGCCGCCTCGAATACCGCGGCTACGACTCCGCCGGCATGGCCATCCTCGAGGACGGCTCCATCGTCGTCAGCAAGGCCCCCGGCAAGGTCTCCGCGCTTAACGACAAGGCCCACGCAGATTGGCCGGTCGAGCGCTTCACCCGCTCCTCCACCGGCATCGCCCACACCCGCTGGGCCACCCACGGCCCGCCGACGGAGGCGAATGCCCACCCGCATCTCGATGAATCCGGCGACATCGCGCTCGTCCACAATGGCATCATCGAGAACTACCGCTCCCTGCGCACCCGCCTCGAAGGCAAGGGCCACCACTTCTACTCGGAGACCGATACCGAAGTCCTCGCCCACCTCATCGGCGACCGCAACAAGGGCGATCTCTTCCAAGCTGTCTGTGATGCCCTCAGCCAGGTCGAAGGCACCTTCGGCATCGCCGTCATCTCCGCGAAGGAGCCGGGCAAGATCATCACCGCCCGCCGCGGCAGCCCCATCGTCATCGGGGTGGGGGATGGCGAGACCATCGTCGCCTCGGATGCCTCCGCGATCATCGCCCACACCCGCCAGGTGATCTACCTGGAGGACAACGACATCGCCGTCGTCACCGCCGATCACGTCGATATCCGCGACCTCAACCAGGTCCCCGTCGCCCGTGAGGTCAACGAACTCGGCTTCGACGCCGCCGCCGCGGAGAAGGGCGGCTTCGAGCACTTCATGCTCAAGGAAATCCACGAGCAGCCTGACTCCTTGCGCAATGCCATCCGCGGCCGGCTCGATTTCAATCTCGGCTCCTCCGTCCTCTCCGGCATGGGCACCTCGCCCCGCGATCTCGCCGAGATCCACCGCGTCGTCTTTGTCGGCTGCGGCACCTCGCTCCACGCTGGCCTCGTCGGCGAATACGCCTTCGAGGACATGGCCGACATCCACTCGGAGGTCCAGCAGGCCGCCGAATTCCGCTACCGGAATCCCATCATCGGCAGCCGCGATCTCGTCGTCGCCATTTCCCAGTCCGGCGAAACCGCCGACACTCTCGCCGCCGTCCGCGAAGCGAACCAAAAGGGTGCCTTCGTCATGGGCCTTTGCAATGTCGTCGGCTCGACCATCGCCCGCGAGACCGGTCGCGGCGTCTATCTCCACGCCGGCCCGGAGATCTCCGTCGCCTCCACCAAGGCCTTCACCTGCCAGGTCGCCGTCATGCTCATGATGGCCCTCAAGCTCGGCCGCGGTCGCCGCTTCTCCCGCGATGAAGGCATGAAGTTCGCCCGCGAAATCGAAGCGATCCCCGCCCTCGTCGAGCAGGTCGTCGCCCAGAGCGACGTCATCGAAGCCATCGCCGCCCGCTACGCTCACCACGAGCACGCCTTCTTCATTGGCCGCGGCCCGCTCTACCCCGTCGCCCTCGAAGGCGCGCTCAAGCTCAAGGAAATCTCCTACATCCACGCTGAGGGCTATCACGCCGCCGAACTCAAGCACGGCCCCATCGCCCTCCTCCAGGAAGGCACCCCCGTCATCGCCCTCGCCAATGACATTCCTGGCAAGGACAAGACACTCGGCAATGTCGAGGAATGCCGCGCCCGCGGTGCCCGCATCCTCGGCGTCGTCACCGCCGGCGACCACGAAGCGGCGGAGGTCATGGACGACGTCATCGAAGTCCCCGCCTGCCATCCCCTCGTCAGCACCATCCCCACCGCCGTCGCCCTCCAGCTCCTCGCCTACCACATCGCCAACGCCCGCGGCTGCGAAATCGACCAGCCCCGCAACCTCGCGAAGAGCGTCACGGTCGAATAGCCCCCGGTCCGGTTTCCCGTCCCAACGGGACGACTTACAATAGCCCGGCACGCAGTGCCGGGGAGGGTGCCGGCAACGACACACCGTCCTGTAAAGACGCCTCATGCAGAGAGCGTATAAAGTATCGGTGGATCCCCTGCGATCGGACGGCTCTTCCGCTGGGAGCGCGGAGCCTCCGGCCCGCAGAACGGTCCCTAACAGCCCGCCCCAGGGAACGGCCCCACTGGGACCGCCGGGCACTGCCCGGCTGAACGGTCCCTAACAGCCCGCCCCCAAGGAGCGTCCCTCCGTCCTTGCGGGCCGCGCCGCATCCCGACGCACCCTCGTATCGACCCCGCCATCTCGGCACCGGCAAACACCCCGCTTCAAAAATCAACGCTCAACCGCCAGCAATTCGGAAACCTCCATCTCCCCCAACTCAATCCTCCCACCCTCCAAAATCCGACACCTCAATCCCCCCCGATTGAACATCAGCTTCTCCGTCCCCTTCTTCCCGCAGGCCGTATCCATCCAATGACAAGGCGCGCACTTCTGCGTCCCCTCTAACAAAACCCCACCCAGCCGGAAAGTCTTCCCCACCAAGGCATTCAAATCCACCCCCGAAATCACCACGTTCCGACGGAACGCCGCTGCTTCCAAATCAGCATCCCCCGTGTGCTCGCGCACCACATCAATCGTCTGGCGATCAATGAACGTCACCTGCCCCTTGTAGCCATCCTTCCACCCGAAGAACCGATCCCCAGGAATGCCCTTCCCAGCGACCAGTTCCACCGCCGCATGCTCCTCCATCCCATTCCGCGAGGGTTCACGCTCGTGATGGCCGAAGTAATTGTGGCCGGGCGAGGTGTAGATGCCGTGGATGACGACTCGGGTCACGCTGGGAATTTCGCTGCGGCAGGGCCGGATTCAATCGTCAAATTTGCCGTACCTTCTCCAGCGCCACCGCGCAGGCCTTGTAGTTCGGCTGGCGGGAATGCGGATCGAAAGACGGATGGGTCAGCCGGTTCACCTCCGGGTAGTGCATCGGCAGGAAGACCTGCCCCGGCCTCACGGTCGGCGCAAGATAAACGGAGGCCTCCAAGCTGCCGCGCCGTGAACTCACGCGCACCGTATCGTGCTCTTTCAGCGCCAGCCGCGCGGCATCGGCCGGATGGATCTCCAAGTATACATCCTCCGGGTAAAGCTTCCGCAGAATATCGGATTTCCCTGTGCGGCTCTGCGTGTGCCATTGGCTGCTGGTCCCGCGCCCGGTCAGCAACAGATAGGGAAAATCCCTGTCCGCCCCCTCCGGCATCTCCGCCGGCGGGGAAAAGAGAATCCGTGCCTTCCCACTAGGCGTATAGTAAATCCCATCCTCGAACAGCCGCCTCTCGTTGGCACTTGGAACTTCTCCCTTGGAACTTGATTCCTCCCCCTTGGAACTTCCCTCAGGGTAGGGCCACTGAATCCCGCCCATCCGGTCGATCATCTCATACCCTTCGATCCCCGTGATGTCACAGGGCCGGTCCTTGGTCAGATCCCTTAGCAACCGAAACGCCGATTCCGGATCCGTCCACTTCGCAAACAGATCATCACAGCCCCACGCACTCGCGATCAGTCGGAAGATCCGGAAATCCGAGAGCGCGATCCCCGGTGCTTGGCGCACCGCCTTCAACGTCCCGATCCGCCGCTCCGAGTTAATGAAGCAGCCATCTTTCTCTCCCCACCCCGCGGCAGGCAACATCAGGTCCGCGGCGCGTGCCGACTCCGTGCTGTAATACATGTCCTGCACCACCAGGAATTCCAGCTTCTCCCGCAGCGCTGCCAGTCGCCCGCTGTCGATCCACGAGTGGAAGGGATTGGTCGCCACGATCCACAGCCCCTTGATCTTGCCCTCCTCTGCCGCGGCCAGGATCTGGTCGTAGGCCAGCGAGCTCTCGGCAGGAATCTTCTCCACCGGAATCCCCAGCCCCGCCGCCACCTTCTCCCGGTGTTCCGGATAAGCGAACTCATGCCCACCGACCAGTGAAGTCGTATTCGAGAACAGCCGCGAGCCCATCGCATTGCACTGCCCCGTGATCGAGTTCGCCCCCGTCCCCGGCTTGCCGATGTTGCCGGTGATCAGGGCCAGATTGATCATCGCCTGCGCCGTCCGCACTCCCTCGTAGGATTGGTTCACCCCCATCGTCCACCACCACGAGACCCGCTTGCCCGGCTCCGAAACCGTGCGCGCCAGCGACTCGATCTCCTCCACGCTCATTCCGGTTCGTTCGCTCACCGCTTCCGGCGCGTAATCTCCAATGAACTCCAAAAACTCCTCCAGCCCCTCGGTCCGCGCGATCGACTCCGCATCGGTCCGCCCGTCCCGCAGGATGCAGTGCGTCAGCGCATAGAGCAGCGCCAGATCGCCCTTCGGCTTTAGCATCACATGCCGCGTCGCCGCCTGCGCCGTCTCGGTCGCCCGCGGGTCGATCACGATGATTTCCGGATTCCGACGATTCCGCATCACCCGCTGCCACAGGATCGGGTGCGCGATGCAAAGGTTCGATCCCACCAGCACGATCACGTCGCTCTCCTCGAAATCCGCATACGCATACGGCGGCGCGTCGAAGCCGAAGGACTGCTTGTAGGCGGTCACCGCCGTGGCCATGCACTGCCGGGTATTCGCGTCCCCGTGCAGGAAGCCCATCCCGAACTTGAACAAGCAGCCGAGGAAAGCCATCTCCTCGAAGGGGATTTGCCCGGTCGAAAGGAAGGCCACCGACTCATGCCCGTGCTCCTCGCGCAGCCCCTTGAAGCGCGCCGTGAAGGCCTCCATCGCCTCCGCCCAGCCCACCGGCACCATCTTGCCCTCGGCATCGCGCAGCAGCGGCACCGTCGCGCGGTCGGGGGAATCCAGCGGATCGAGCGCCTGCCAACCCTTCGGACAAGCCATCCCCAGATTCACCGGATATCCGGCCTGCGGGCTTAAATTGATCGCGTGGCCATGCTCGTCCAGGTGCAGCTTGAGCTGGCAGCCGGTCGCACAGTAGCCGCAGATCGAGGTCGTGGTCCCGATCGGCATCAGCCGCCGCGGCACCCTCCCCAGGCCGAAATTCCCCGGCTCCAGCACCAGATCCGCCGTCAGCGGACCGCTGTGCTGTTTCAGGAACTTCGAAAGCGCGGCAGGAATCAGGGGCACGGGAGAGAAGGGATAGCAGCAGGCGTGCGCGTTTCCAACCCCGCCGTCCTCCGCCGGGCCGGAAGAATCATCCCCCGGATGAGGACCGCTCATCCGCCCCCGCCGCCAAGCCCACGCCGATTGATGATTGAAAGATTGATGATTGGTGATTCCTGCCACTACAACCGCCGCGTGAACGAAGACCGCGAGCACGGCACGCAGCCGCTGGATGCCCTGATGACTGCCTGGGGCCTGGGGAACCACGACCTGGTGGACGCCTCTACCGAGCAATTGACCCACAAGCAGGTCCAGCGCGCCCGCACCGGCCGGACCCTGACCCTGCACATGATGCAGAAGCTCACCCGCGGCCTCAACATCGCCATCTGGTACCGCCTCAAGAAGGCCGAGCGGGAGAATTACTTCGAATACTTCCACAAGCACGTCTTCAACTACGCCAAGAACTACGAGGCCAACTGGCAGGATCCGAACGGCGAGCTGATGGCCGCCGTCCAAAAGCGCGGCGGCGCGATCATCGACCGCGAGGCGTAGTCGCCCGGTGGCCCGCTTGGCCCCCCTGATCTCCCCGGGCTTGCTCAAGAGTCCGCGAAGCACCTTCGTCGAATTCCGCCGCTGCCGCACACCTTCATGGGGGAACCTTGAGGGGAGTACCTTAAAGGGGGAACCTTTGTGCCCCGTTTTGGGGGACGGGTGGTGCCCCGGAATGGGGGACGGGTCCCGTGCGGTTTCGGGGGACGGGTGGTGCCCCGTTTCGGGGGACAGGTAGGCGGCGTGCATCAACCCCAGCATCGCCCCTTCGCGGGTGCCCGTTCTACTGCCAAGGGAGGGGCCGCAGGCGTGTCGGGTCGGGCGGGGACGGACCATTCGTCGGGCCTTCGCCGATCACGCTTGCGGATCGCCCTGCCGTTCGATTGCCGGCCGGGTTTCCGAGTGGGAGGGGCAAGCCCGGCCGCGGGGAGGAGCGGCCGGACTTGCGAGAACAATTTGACCCGCCATGCGGGATTTCACCATTACGTGATCGCGTTCCCCCGGGCCGCGAGCTGGTGGCAGCGCCAGAGCGCCCGCGGGTGGTGGAAGAAGGACTTCCACAGCGAGCCCTTCAGGGTGTTCGCCGGCGTTCCGTCGCGGTGCAGGTAGCCGAACCATTCGCCATGCCCGGCACCGCCGAATTTCTGGAAGGACCAGGCACGCAGTTTCTCATGCCACGCCAGGTAGCGCGGCTCGCCGGTCATCCGGTGGGCCATCAGGGTCGCGATCAGGGCCTCGTCGTGCGGCCACCAGAATTTCATGTCCTGCCAGTATTCCTGCACCGGCTTTTCGTAAACGTCGCGGAAGTAGAAGAGGCCACCATGCTCCTCGTCCCAGCCGCGGGCCCACATCCAGTCGAGCATGTCGCAACCCAGCCGGGTCAGCGCGCCATCCCGGCGATGGGCGGCTTCCTCAAGGATGAACCACGCCGCCTCGATCGCGTGGCCCGGGTTCAGGAGGCGGCCATCGAAGTGATCCACGATGCTGCCGTCCGGAGCCACCGACTCCATCACGACCTGAAGCTCCGGCTTCACGAAGAGAGTCCGGATATCGTCGATGCAGTGGTCGATCCAGGCGGTAAGGGAGGGATCGTCGCCGAGGTGCTTGCGGAGTTCCTGCGCCGTCACCAGCGTGATCATCCGCGTGCCGATTCCCTCCATCGGCCGCGCGCCGGTGAATTTCGGCGGGATCCGGCCGGGCGTGAAATTCCAGTCCGTGAAACGCTCGAACCACTGCCGTGCCTTGCCCGCGGATGCCGCACTGCCGGTCGCGGCGGCATGCGCGGCGAAGGCGATGGCCGCGAAGCTCTCGCTGTAAGCGTAGCGCCGCTTGCGCAGCGGCGTGCCATCGCGCGCCACATGGAAGAACATCCGCCCGTCCGCCGGATCGATGCACTTCTCCTCTAGGAAGCGCAGCCCGCTCTCGGCCCAGGCGAGCCACTCCGGCCGTTGCTCGTGATCCAGGTAGAGCGTCAGCAGCATCCAACTCATCCGGCCCTGCGCCCACACCGACTTGTCGCTATCGACCAGCGATCCATCGCGGTCGAAGCAATGGAGGAAGCCACCATGCTCCTCATCCACCGCCCGCGGAAACCAGAAGGGCAGGCAATCGCGGAAGAGCTGGTCGTGATAGAATGCGGCGAGGTCCATAAAGTAGTAGCGCGGCTCTCCGAGCCGCGGATGGGAGCGGGGACAACAAAAGAGAAATGCGGATTCTTCCCTCAGGGGGGACGCTGGCAACCGCGGCTCGGAGAGCCGCGCTACTTTGCTCCCCACTCTTGAAAACCTAGCTCATCGAGCTGACTCACCAGCGCATCCACCTGTCCCCCTGTCGGGTTTCCCAAGGGCAAGCGCGCCGGACCGACCGGGACGCCGAGCCGTCCCATCAGGGCCTTGGCGGTGCCGAGGAAGCCGGTGGCGGCGATGGCGTCGATCATCGCGATGGAGACATTCTGGAGACGCTGGGCTTCTGCCAAGTCGCCACGGGTGAAGGCGGCGATCAGGTCGAAATAGAGCTTCGGGGCCCAGTTGTAGGTGGAGCCAACCCCGCCGCGAGCGCCGCTGGCGAGTCCGGCCAGCAGCATCTCATCGACGCCCCAGGGGAGGTCGAAGCGTAAGCCGGCGACTTCCAGTGAACGGCGGTAGGACACGAGGTCGGGATTCGTGAACTTGATCCCCGCCAAGGTCGGGATCCGCTCCGCCGCTTCCGCGAGGAATTTCTCCATCGGGAAGGAGACGCCGGTCATGGCCGGGATGTCGTAGAAGTAAAAGGGCGTTTGCGGGGCTGCCGAGGCAATCGCGGCGCAGCAGTCGACCAGTGCCGCCAAATTACCAGGCTTGTAGTAGGAAGGTGCGAGCGCGCTGATCGCGGCGAAATCCAGGCTCTCCGCCGCGCGGGCGAGGGTCTTCGCGTCCTCGATGCAATTCCCTCCGACATGCGCGATCACCCGCAGGCCGCAGGCGGGGCCGGAGACCGCCCATTCCTCATACATAGCCAGCCGCTCGGCGCAGGTCAGCGAGTGGCCCTCGCCGGTCGAGCCGGTGATGAAGACGCTGCGGATGCCATTTGCCGCGAGGAATGCAGCCTGGGCAGGCACGACTTCCGGCGCCAGCGAGCCATCCGCGTGGAAGGGCGTGTGGGTGGCGACGACCAGTTCGTGGAGTGGTGGATTCAGCTTCATGGAATCAATCAATGGGAAATGGGTGGCAACCCGCTGTCCGTCTCACGCGGACGGATCAGGAGGACGAGGATGACCGAAAGGATCGCGGTAGCGGCGAAGACACTGAAGATGCCGAAGATGGGAACCCCGCGGTCGCGCAGCGCACCGAACCCGTAGTCCGCGAAGCCGCCGCAACTGATGCTGACCAGGTTCATGATCCCGTAGCCGGTGGCGCGCAGTTCGGGCCGCGCGACCTGGCAGAGGATCGGCATGTTGTTGCAATCGAAGAAACCCCAGCCGAGGCCGAAGAGAATCAGGAAAGCGATGGCGACCTCGAGATGACCGGTCTGCGGCGAGTAGCCGACGCCGAACATCGCCGGCACGATCAGAGCCATCCCGATCGCGCTGACCCAGATCCGGCCACGCTGGGAGCGCTTCATCCAGCGGTCCGCCAGGAAGCCACCGGCAAGCGCCCCCACGATGGCGGCCGATTGCCAGTAAAGCGCTGCCGAGACCCCGGCCTTGCCCTGTCCGATCTTGAATTCGGCTTTGAGGATCGCGGGCATCCAATCGCGCACCACCCAACCGGC
The DNA here is from genome assembly GCF_040801775.1 of Luteolibacter sp. Populi. Taxonomy (GTDB): domain Bacteria; phylum Verrucomicrobiota; class Verrucomicrobiia; order Verrucomicrobiales; family Akkermansiaceae; genus Haloferula. The sequence continues at coordinate 1,745,805 of NZ_CP161812.1, read as the reverse complement.
CAGCGCAGGCAGGGTGAAGTAGGCCACCAGGAGCAGGAAGGAGCGGTTCGATAACAGCTCGCCCAGCGCCGCGAAGGGCGATGTCTTGGATGCCGCGACACCGGCGCCATCGCGCGGCGGGTTCTTCAACAGGAAAAACAGCGGCACCGCGTAGGCCAAGCCCACCAGCCCGCAGACATCGAAAGCCCAGCGCCAGCCATGGTGCGCCGAGTCCGCCGCGTAGCCGCTGAAGCCGCCGAGGATCACCCCGCAGTAGATGCCCATCTGGTGGAATCCCACGGCCTTCGAACGGGTGGGCCCGCGGTGGTAGTCCGCGATCAGCGCCAAGGCAGCGGGGATGTAGAAGGCCTCGCTGATGCCCATGATCGCCCGCGTCGCCAGCAGCTGCTCATAGGTGGTCACGTGTCCTGTTAGCCAAGTGATGGCCGACCAGGCGAAAAGGCTGCCCGCGATCACATGGCGGCGGCTGAAACGGTCCGCCAGATACCCGCCCACCGGGCTCAGGATGGCGTAGGTCCACTTGAACCAAGCGAGGATCTTCCCCCAATTCGCCTCCAAGGCGATGCCCGGAATGTCTTCCATCACCGAGGTCTTCATCGTCGCCAGCATCTGGCGGTCGAGGTAGTTCAGCAGCGCGACCGGCACGAGCAGCGCGACCACCAGCCATGCCTGGCGGCTTGCGGAGGGGCTCGCGGTAGTCATGACGGCGGGGTGAAGAGAAAGACCTGCGGCGTCCGCACCCCGGGCTTCACCTCGCCATTGAAGAAGATGAACCCGTCTTTCCAAGGCGCGGCCGGCAGCGTGACCGGAGGCAGGACATCAAGTTCGCCGGCCGGCGACCAGGAATCGCTGGCCGTATCGTAGCGCAGGATCTCCGGCGTGAAGCCTTTGTGATCCGCCGGACTTGCCAGGCCGGTCTGGCTTCCATCGTCGCCGGAGACGATGAAGAGAGATGCTCCCCGCACCGGGGCGGGAGAAGCCGCGGCCACCGCGGCCCGGGGCGGATCTGCGAGGCGTGTCCACTTCCCGGCGGCGAATTTCCAGGCCTCGCGCAGATAGGCCCGCTGCGGCTTGCCCGCGGCGTCCGGTGCAAGCAAGCAACCGCCTGTTAGATAAAAAGCCCCGTCGATCGCAGCGGCACTCGCGAGGATGCGGCCCGCGGCAGGCAGCTCGGGTTGCTTCTGCCAACCTTTCTGCTTTTCGTCCAAGTCGAGCATCCAGTGTTCTCTGCTTGCCACCGTGGCTTGGGGGGAATCGATGCCGCCGCAGAGATGCACCTGGCGTCCCACCAAGGCACCGGCCATTTGGGCGAGGGGCTGGGGTAGGGCGGGGTAATCTTCGAAGGAGACCTTGCCATCCTGAATGGTCAGTAACACGACTTCCTCGAAATGCCGCACGGCATTCCCTCCGCCGATGAGCAGCACGCCCTCCGGCAGCGTCAGCGAGACGCCGTAGCCGTTCGGCATCGGCAGGCGGCCGATCTCGCGCCATTTTGAATCAGGAACTGCCAGGTCCAGGGCGAAGAGCCGGTCGTGCCAGACCTTCTTGCCGCCGTCCCAAGGCATCACCCCGTCGGGGAAATTCGCCCCGCCACCCGCGATCAGCTTCGTTCCCTGAACCCCGGCGAAGGCCCCGGCAAAGCCGACGGCATCCGGCACCGGCGGAAGCCGATCCACCCGTGGCGGCTCCGCATGCAGCGGCACGACCGCCAAGGTCGCGGCGACAGCGAGGGGGCGGGCAAATGAAGGTGACACGGTATGCATTCCGACAGCGCTCGCGTGGAAATGGCAAGCGGGATGATTCAGGTCACGGCGCGGAGGCCGGAACAGCATTTTGAAGTGGTCGGAAGGACAGACCAGTAGAAGAGCTGTCCGCGCAATGTTTGCTAGATCCCGCCGGCTCGCACCGTCTTCCTCTCACGCATGAAACCCTGGCGGCTGCTTCTTGTCCTGCTCTTCACCACGCTTGCCCGCGCGGCCGAGACCCGTGTCCTGTTCCTGGGCGACAGCATCACCCACGACGGCCGGTGGGCGGCGTGGATGGAGTCGGCGCTGCGCAATGACCCGGCCTACGCGGAGGCCGATTTCCTGAATGTAGGCCTCGGTAGCGAGACAGCCTCCGGACTCTCGGAGCCCGGGCATGCCGGCGGCAAGTTCCCGCGCCCCTGCATCCACGAGCGGCTCGCCCGCGTCCTCGAAGGGTGCAAGCCCACCCTGGTCATCGCCTGCTATGGCATGAACGACGGCATTTATGCGCCGCTCGATGAGACCCGCCTGGATGCCTACCGCAAGGGCATGGCAAAGCTGAAGGAGGAGGTCGAAAAGACCTCCGCACGGATCATCTTCGTCACGCCTCCGCTCCACAACGCGGACCAGCCGCTCTCCGATGCCGCCCGCTACGACACGGTGCTGGACGCCCAAGGCGCGTGGCTCACCGGCAACCGCGCCCAGGGCTGGCAGGTCGTGGACATCCGCCCTGATCTCCGTGCTGCCGTGGCCGCGGCGAAGCAGAAGGAGCCCGCATTCATCTTCGCCAAGGACGGCGTCCATCCCGGCGCGGAAGGCCACCGCTTCATGGCCGAGGCCGTGTGCAAGGGCCTGTGGCCGGTCCTCGGTCTGAAGGATGCACCCCGCTTCACCAGCGATGAGGCCTATCCGCTCCTGCTTCGCCGGATGCAGGTCCTCCATGATGCCTACCTGACAGCGACCAAGCACACCCGACCCGGGGTGCCGGAGGGCAAGCCGGTCGATCAAGCCCGGGGAGAAGCGGGCCGCCTGCTGGAGAGTTACCGCATCGTCAATGGCGCGAAGCTTTCGGATTGGTCGGGCTACCGGCGGCTGGACTTCACCGTCGATGGCCGCGCCGCGCTGCTGGTGCTGCCGAAGGAGGCCGCCAAGGGCAAGCCATGGATCTGGCGCACCGAGTTCTTCGGCCACGAACCGCAGGGCGATATCGCGCTGCTCGGCCGCGGCTTCCATGTCGCCTACATCGACATGCAGGACATGTACGGTGCGCCGGTGTCGATGAAGCACATGGATGCCTTCTACACGCATCTCACGACCGCTCACGGCCTGGCGAAGAAGGCCGTGTTAGAAGGCTTCAGCCGCGGCGGGCTCTTCGCCTTCAATTGGGCCGCCCTGCATCCCGACCAGGTGGCCGCGATGTATGTCGATGCGCCGGTCTGCGACTTCAAGAGCTGGCCCGGTGGCAAGGGCAAGGGAACCGGATCGCCCACGGATTGGCAGAAACTGCTCAAGGCTTACGGCATGACCGAGGCCGAAGCGATCGCCTGGAACAAGAATCCCGTCGATAACCTTGCCCCGCTCGCCAAGGCCGGCATTCCCATCCTCTCGATCATCGGCGATGCCGACGAAGGCGTGCCGCCGAAGGAAAACACCGACCTCGTGGAGGAACGCTACAAGAAGCTAGGCGGCAGCATCGAGGTGATCCGCAAGCCCGGCGGGAAGCATCATCCCCACAGCCTGCCCGATCCCGCGCCGATCGTGGATTTCGTGGTGAAGGCGGTGGGGATGTAACTTCTTACCTACGATCCTATCGTGTCCTCCCCAGTGGCAGCCCCACTGGGAGCGCCGCGGCACCGCCCGGCAGAGTGGTCCCCGGATGCCATCCCGCTCAATCGGCTCGCAGCATCGCAGCGGCGCTTTCCATTCAATCGCCGTAGCGTGTCTTGCCGTCAGGGACCGTTCTGCCGGGCGGTGCCGCGGCGCTCCCAGTAGGGCCGTCCGTTGGCGGCTGCTCCGGGGTTGTCGGGACCACGAAAAGCCCCCCCTTACGATGCCGCCTGCTTCGCGATCTTATCCAGGATCCCGTTCACGAACCTGCCGGAATCCGTCGTCCCGAAACGCTTCGCCAGCTCGATCGCCTCATCGATCGCCACGGGCGCGGGGACTTCCGGCGAATGCAGGATCTCCCAGGTTGCCAGGCGCAGGATCGCGCGGTCCACCGGATCGATCCGCTCCGGCGAGAAGTTCTCAACCACCGCGGCGAGGCGTTCGTCGATGCCTTCCTTCTCGCGCTGGACTGCTGCCACCAGTGAATCGGTCTCGCGGCGCAGCGCTGCGATGGATTCCTTCGACTCCCGCAGCTTCGCGAGATCGACTTGATCGGGAAATTTCTCCGGTTCTTCGATCATCCGGATCCGCTCGGAGATCCGTGCGAGTCGGCGGATGCTGCCGGCCACCGGCTCCATCTGGGCTCGCAGGCCGGGGATGTCATCGAGCGCGTTCAGGAAGCGCTTGCGAGCCGCATCCAAATCGCGATCGATCCGGAAGAGCCCGGCCAGCACCGGCTCGAAGCGCTCGCTGAAAGTGTCGTCATCGCCATCCCGCGGGATTCGCGAGAGCTCGATCATCGCGACGCTCCACTTGTTTTCGTGATCGGCGATATTCTGTAGCACCATCGCGGTCCGCTCCAGGTCCGGGCGGGCTTTCAGGGTCGCGAGCGTCAGCGGCACCCGCTCTTGGAATTCCTTCAAGCGCGCCTCCCGGCCGAGGCTCAGGTGGTGCAGGGTCTTCCACGTCGCCTGCAGCAGGGCACGACGGTCGGACTCCGTGATGAATTGCCAGAACGGCTCACGCAGGGATGCGGGGTCGGCCCCGCCTTCGAGGTCGGCGCAGTAGAGGAACTGCACGACCGCCTCGCGGATTTGGCGGCGACTAGGCATTGCGGGAAATGACGCGCGGCATCGACCGCTCGATCTCGTTGAAGATATCCACCATCGAGGCAGCGATCCGTGCTGCCTCGCGGCCGCGGTTCAGGTTCGAGCCGATGCACCGTGCATAGGCCTGCTTCTCATCCTCCACCAGCAGCACCTCGTGGACGATCGGCAGCTTGTAGCGGATGGAAAGCTCTTGAAGGGAAAGGGTGACCGAGTTCCCGATCATGTCGGCATGGGCCGTCGCGCCCTTCACGATCACCCCCAGGGCGATCACGCAGGCCGGCAGGTTCTCGCCGCGGTCCAGGATATTGGCGATGGTCACCGGGATCTCGAAGGCCCCGGGCACGCGGATGATATCCACACGCGTCTGGGGCATCAGCTCGCCCAGCTCCGCCACCGCGTTGTCCACCAGCGCGTCCGCGAATTGCTCGTTGTACTTCGACGCGACGATGCAGACGCGCACGCGCGGTCCGATAATCCGGGGTTTGGGTGGTAGCGCCGAGGACATGAACGCGGTATGGCCGCGGGTGGCGGAAATGTCAACCGGGGTCAGACCGGAGAATCCAGAGACCAGAGGCAAGAAGCAAGAGACCCGGCACATCTTCGGGCTCCGGCCTGCTCCTCTGGATTCTGGACTCCGGCCTCTTTTCTCTTATTCAACGTTTTGCACCTGCTCCCGGATCTTCTCCAGCTCCGTCTTCGCCTCCACCACGTGCTGCGCGATCACCGCGTCGCTGGCCTTCGAGCCGATGGTATTGAACTCGCGGTGAATCTCCTGACACAGGAAATCCAGCGGTCTGCCCGCCGGTTCCTTGCCTGTCATGTACTCGCGGAAGCGCCGGAAATGCGCGTCCAACCGGGTGATCTCCTCGGAAATATCGCAGCGGTCGGCGAAGACTACCAACTCCCGCAGCACCCGCTCGTCGGTCAATTCCAGCTCCAGGCCGGCATCCCGCAAACGCTTGAGCAACTGTTCCTTGTAACGCTCCGGACGCCCCGGGGCGAGCATGCCGATCGCCGCCGCGACCTTCTCCAGCAGCACCAGCCGGGTGAAAAGATCCCGGCCCAGATCGTCGCCCTCCGCATGGCGCATCGCCAGCACCTGCTCGATCGCCACCTCCAGCGCCGGCTCGATCGCCGGCCACGCCGTTTCCGCGTCCAGGCCGCTGTCCTCGATCCGGATCACCCCTTGCACCCGTAGGAAATCCGCGGCCTCCGCCGTCACCCGGCGGCCGGTCTGCTCGGAAATCAGGTCGAAGGCGCCCTCCAGCGCCGCCACCAGCCGCGAATCGACGCTGACCGGCGAGCCCGAGGTCCCGGAGCGCTCGAATTGGATGCTCACCTGGATCCGCCCGCGGGAAATGGTCGTCAGCACCGCCTTCCGCACCTTCGCCTCCAATTCCAACAGCTCGCGCGGTGCCTGCACCACCACCTCCGCCTGCTTGCGGTTCACGCAGGCAATCTCGACCGTCGCCGTTCCTTCATCCGTCGTCGCCGAGCCTCGCCCGAATCCCGTCATGGAATGCATGCCCGGAGCTTGGGGCGTTGCGCGATGGGTGAGAAATGAAAAATGGGTCTCCGTCCGGTTTGGTGAGGAGAGGCAGTCACGAATGGACGCGGATCAAGACACCGCGGTTCTGGAGTTTGGACCGAGCAGTGGTGTTTTCAGGCAAGGGTAAAATCCGGGTCGGCGAGAAGTTTGTTTAGTATGGTGATCATTTTGCGCATGACGGCGGTGAGCGCGACTTTGGCGGGCTTGCCGGCTTGTAGGAGACGTTGGTAAAAGGCTTTCAGGACGGTGTTGGAGTGCGAGGCCGACACCGCCGCCATGTAGAGGACCTTGCGCACCGCCCCCCTGCCGGCTTGGATCTTGCGCTTGCCGCAGGTGGCGCCGCTGTCCTTGGGATGAGGGACGACGCCCGCGAGACAGGCCACGGTCTTGTCGGGCAAGATGCCGAGTTCGGGGAGGTAGGCCAGCAGGGTGTGGGCGAGGACGGGACCTGCCCCCTTGAGCTGGCGGAGCCGTGCGGACTTGGCGGCAAGCACGGGCGAGGCCGCGACGTGGGCGGCGATACCGGCATCGGCCTGGTCGAGCAGGCGCTGTGTCGCGCGGCGCAGCTTGGTGAGGGTTTTGCGAAGGAAGCCCTCGGCGAGCTCGAGGCGGTTGCCGGTATCGGTGATGAGGTCGACGAGGACGCGCCGTGCTTCGAGCATCTGGCGCAGCACGACGGCCGCGGGATCGGGAGCCACCAGGGCCGGGGGCCGGTGAGTGTCGGCGTAGCTTGCGATGAGGCGGGCATCGATGCGGTCGGTCTTGGCGAGGATGCCTCCGGAGAGCGCGAAATAGCGGACGCGGGCGGGCATGACGACCGATACGGGGATCCCGCGTTGGAGGGCGGTGGCGGCCAACAGCTTCTGGTAGCCAGCGGTGGACTCGCAGACGAGGTGGGGAGCTTCCACGCCGGCGATGGCGGTGAAGAGGTCGTCCAGCCCGCGGGCGGAATTGGCGACCTGCAGGTGGGCTTGGCCGGGGATGTGGACGTCGAGGCGTGCCTTTGACACGTCGATGCCGATGTGGGTAGGTGTATTGCGGTTCATGTCTCAATCTTGCGATGCGGGTTCAAAGACCCATTCAGTGGTTCGAGCATTGAACCGGGAGCGGAAACGAACGGCCATGAGCTCGGTCACGGACTCGAAGGTCCTGGATGGATTCGGCCTGGACGTTTCCGCCGCGGGCGGGGGAGGCCACCCCCGCCCGCGTTCTCCCGGGGCGGCCGCAATGGGATCACACGAGATGGTCCCTGGCGATCCGCCGCGGGTGGCTTCCTCCGACGAGCTTCGTTCCGGCCCATTCTCGGAAGCCACCCGCGGCGGATCCGGGGTCAATAGCGGCATTTCCAAACATACAGGATGGATAGGATGGATGGGATAATAAGAAGGGCAGGGAATTGGCGTTTTGGATTTCTGGCTCTATCCCATTCATCCTATCCATCCTGGTCCAGATCGGCTGTTTGATCCACGGCGCCTATCTGTGGTCTTCAGCCCGCCGTAGCGCATGCGCGCTCATGGCGAATTCACCCGCGCTTCACCGCCTTGGTCACGGTCGTGGATGATCGCTTCCAATTCGGTGATTCGTTCGGACTCGGAGCTACGCCGCATGAGGTGCAACAGTAGCCCGCCGAGGAAGAGAAGTTGGGCGACGATATTTCCCGTAAAGTAGATCCACATATGGAACTCGAAATCCGGGCTGGATCCGATCAGCCGCCGTCCGAAGGTGGCGAAGAGGGTGATCGCGGGAGAAAGAATCGCCCCGGCCAAGACCATCCAAGCCGCCGCGGTCCGCTGCCGGAGGACGATCACTGCAATCCAAATCGCGAGGGTCGCGAAGGCCACCTGAGCGGCGATGGAAAGCATGCTGAGGAAGGCGTAATTCGAGCTAAAGGACATGGGGACAGAGGAGGGTTATTGATTGCCGGATACGAGCACCAAGTCGGGTCTGTGGCTCGTGGTCGGCAGATCGTTCCATCCGATGCGGTGCTGCTTCAACTCAGCCGGTCCCGGAAATCCGCATACCCGAACTCGCGGATCGTCTCCAGCCTGCCATCCTCGTGCTGGAGGACGATGGACGGGTGGGGCACGCCGTTGAAGATCGTCGTCTTCACCATGGTGTAATGCGCCATGTCATCGAAGACGAGGATATCGCCAACCTTCAGCGGGCGTCGGAAAGCGAAGTCGCCGGTGACATCGCCAGCCAGGCAAGTCGGGCCGCCGAGGCGGTAAAGATGCGGGCCGTCTTCCAAGGCGACATGATAGGACTCGCCGGGGAGGGTGACGGCGGGGCTGGGTGGCGATTCCTGCGGACTAAAGTCCGCGCTTCCGGGCTCCACGAGGAACACCTCCGGACGATACGGCATCTCTAGTACATCCGGCATGTGGGCGGTGGCGGAGATGTCCAGGATCGCGAGCTTGTGGCCGGCGGATTCGAAGACATCGATGACTTCGGAGCGCAGCACGCCGGTGTGGATCGCACCCGCTTCGCCCGGTTCCAACCAGACCTCCACGCCGTATTTTTCCCGGGTCTCCTTGACCAGGCGGATCAGGCGCTCGCGGTCGTAGAAGGGCTTGGTGATCCAGTGGCCACCGCCCATGTTCAGGTAGCTGAATTGCGGCGAGCGCAGCAGGTGGCCGAATTTCTCATCCACGGCGGCCAGCGTCTTTTCGAGATCGTCGGAGTTCTGCTCGCAGAGGGTGTGGAAGTGCAGGCCGGAAAGGCCGCTGAGATCGACGCCTTCGAGCTGGTCCGCGGTGATGCCGAGCCGCGAGCCGGGCACGCAGGGATCGTAGAGCGGGGTGTGGCCGGTCGAGCACTCTGGATTCACCCGCAGGCCGCAGTGCAGCTCCCCGGAAATGAAGCGCGGGTGCGCCATCACGATTTCTCGGAAGCGGAACCACTGCGACAGGGAGTTGAAGTCGAGGTGGTGGGTGAATTCGCAGAGCTGGCGGATCTCGTCCTCCTGATAGGCGGGCGAGTAGGTGACCACGTGCTTGCCGAAGTAATCGCGGGCCAGCAGCGCTTCCCACAGCCCGGAGGCGCAGCAGCCATCGAGATACTCCCGGATATAGGGGAATGCCTTCCAGCAGGAGAAGCCCTTCAGCGCGAGCACGATCCGGCAGCCCGCGGCATCGGCGGTTTCGCGGAGGATGGCGGCATTGCGCCGGAGCGCGGCGATGGAAATGACGAAGGAAGCCACCGGGGAAGAAGGAAGTCCCAGGTGAGAAGTGCCAAGTGCCAATTTTGGGGAAGTTCCAAGGGAAAAGGACCAAGTGCCAAGAAAGGCAGAAAAGCCGGAACCTGCGGTAGCAGACTCCAATATGGAACTTGGCACTTCTTACTTGGAGCTTCTCCCAATTGGCACTCGGTCCTTCTCACTTGGCACTTCCTGCTTTAGCTGGCCGCGTGAAAGTCACGATCGTCGGTCCGGGAAATGTGGGAATGGTGCTGGCCTACACGCTGATGCTGCGCGGCGCGGCGCGGGAGATCGTGCTCGTCGGCGCGAACCGGACGAAGGCGGAAGGTGAGGCAATGGACCTGATGCACGCGCAGGCCTTCCTGCAGGTACCGGTGAGCGTGAGGGCAGGGGACCTCGCCGATTGCGCGGGCAGCGAGGTGGTGGCGATGTGCGCCTCCGTGCCGACACCGGAGGGCCTCACCAGCCGGAATTCGCTGGCGCACGGCAATGTCGCCCTGATGCGCGAAATGCTGCCGCGGATCGCCGCGCTCGCGCCCGAGACCAAGCTGGTGATGGTCTCGAACCCGGTGGACGTCCTCACCTGGCAGGCGCTGGAACTCACCGGATTTCCGAAAGAGCGGGTCATGGGCACCGGGACCCTGGTCGATTCGATTCGCTTCCGCGAGATGTTGTCCGCACTGCTCGGGATTCATCCGGACGACCTGCGCGCCTACATCCTCGGCGAGCATGGTGAGCATCAGTTCCCGGCGATGAGCGTGGCCCAGGCGGGTGGGGAGAAGATCGACGATACCCCCGAGCGCCGCGCGCTCTGCGACAAGGCGGCGCACGCGGGAATCGAGGTCTTCCGCAAGAAGCGCAATACCTGCTACGCGATCGGCCAGGCGGCGGCTTATATCATCGAGTCGATCTTGCTGGACGAGCGGCGGACCGTGCCCCTGAGCGTCAAGATCGACGGCTTCCTGGGAGTGGAGGGCGTGTGCCTGAGCCTGCCGGTGGTAGTCGGGAAGCGCGGGATCGAGCGGATCCTGCATCCGGATTTGAATGCCGTGGAGTCGGAGCAATTCCGGACGGCGGCGGAGGCTGTTAGGAAAGTGATCGCGGATGTTTGTTGAGGGATTCACGGGCCCGGCGGCGGAGTCTCGCAGCGGGCCCTTGAAAGGACGGCTCTACCGCTGGGAGCGCGGAGCCTCCGGCCCGCAGGATGGTCCCTTGTTGCCCGGCCATTCACGCGGTCCGTATAGATACCGCCGTCGCTTTGGCGCATGCCTGGCCAGCACCCGAGCCCTCTTGGACCGCTCTGCGGGCCAGTGGCTCCGCCCTCCCGGCGGAGGAGCCTTCCTTTGTTTTCGACCTTCCTAGGCAAGACTACTCACCACCGATCACAGGCAGCGTCGGCCCATCCGAACGGCTCACCAAGCTGCCCTCCAAATCGACGGAGTCGTCGCCAAGCCCGATCTCCCATGAAGCCACCCGCAAAGCCGGCAGCACGGCCTGCTCCTGCTTGGTCGCCAGCATCGGCTCGCGGCAGGCACCCCACACCATCAGGACGGCGCCCAGCGCCAGGCAGATCCGGCCGCAGGAAAAGTCATCGATAAGGTTCATCGTCTTATTCCGATTGGATCGTCTTCTTGAAATACCACGACTTCGGCGGGCTGAAACTCTGCGAGGGCGCGACCTCGTGGAGGTCCTTCTTCAGCCGCCTGAGGCCGGCCGCCTTCACTTGCTTCCAGCAGGCCATGAAGGCGAGGTGCTGCGGCTTGGGATTGGTGTTGATCCCGTAGCCCGGCATCTCGACCTCGTCCCAGTAGAGCATCTGCTTCTTGCCGTCGACCGAGGCGATCAGGCAATGCACCGGTGCATCGGGCACCAGGTAGCAGTTGCCCTTCAACTCGAAGATTCCGGAACCGTTCACCTGGTTCTTGAGCGTGGCCACTTGCTCCGCGGTGATGGTGCCGGAGCGCAGGCCGCTGCCGCCCTTCTCCGGATCCTTCGCGCAGAGCACGCGGCCGTCTTCCCAGATGGCGAAGCGGAGCTCCTTCTGCATGGTCGCGCCCACCCGCATCCCGTGGCTATCGACCCAGAGCGCGAGCAGCGGCGGCTTATCCTTCGGATCGGGCAGGGTGCCGGGATCTGCCGCCCGTAGTGCCGGGGCACAGGAAGCCCATGCCATCGCCGCCAGGCAGAGGATGCCAAATTCACGTCGCGTTTTCATATATCTCAGCTCAAGGAGCGGTGGCGAATGGATCGGCATCGAGGCGGTTGTTCACCTCGCGCGGCATCCAGGTCCAGGGATCCACGCCTTGCTCGGCGAAGACCGCCATGCCGATGACGCCGACGTTGCGGTGCTCGCCGGTCTTCAGGTTGCTATACGAGCCCGCCACCGTGGAGAACTTGAAGCGTGCCACCGTGTCCGGGCTGGTACGCCAGCCTTTCACTTCCAAGGTCTCACCGGCAGCGATCACGTAGCCGCGCTTGGACAGCGCCGCCTTCTTGCCATCGATCACGTCGAGGCCGTCCACGCTCAGCACCACTTCCAGGCGGCTCTTGCAGCGGTTCTTCAGCACGATCGAGTAGCTGGAGTCCCGATCGCCCACGACGAAGCGCCGCGCGCCCCAGCTATAAGTCTTGTAGGTCGGCAGGTAGCTGAAGCCGCCCTTCACGCCCCACTCGATCATCTCCCCGGCGGCCGTTTCCATGCCGTCCATCTTGCGCTTCGAGCCGGTCATCGCCTCGATGCCTTCCTTGTCGTTGTAGAAGACCAGTCCCGCGCCGGCTGGCTTTGAAGAGGCACGGACGAAGGACTGGCGGTTCCAGGGAGAGTTCTCGGATTCCCCGAAGGCGGTGGCGAGACCCGGGCGCTCTTCGGCGGCCTTGCCGCGCGTCTCGACTTCGGGTTTCGCGGCGCGCGCCGGGCCGTTCGCGGGCATCATGTCTCCAAAAGCAGGACTGGCCGCTTTTTGAGCGGCTTCCCCGGCAGTGAAGTTGGGCGCGCAGCCGGTCAGCCAGATCGCCGCACTGGCCGCGCCTGCCAGGAGGAGTTGTTTTCGCATGGGGAGAGCCATCGTCTTCATCGTGAATTTCATGGTGCTGGAAAAACAGCATGTGAGCCTGCCCGCGTCAACGCCAAATGCTGTTTTAGTAACATTTCAATTGCGGCTTTTCCAGCAAAGTGTATTTCAGGGGCATGAGCAATGCGGAAGCACTGGCACGGCGCGAGCGGCAGGTCATGGATATTCTTTACAGAATGGGGGAAGCGACGGCCCAGGAAGTGATGGACCAGATGGCGGATCCGCCGACCTACTCCGCGGTACGGGCCCTGTTGGCGACCATGATCGAGAAGAGCCTGCTGTCCTTCCGGAAGGATTCGCGGCGCTACGTCTATCGCCCCGCGGTGCCGGAGAAGAAGGCGAAACGCTCCGCGCTCAAGTCGCTCCTCTCCACCTTCTTCGAAGGCAAGCCGGAGAACCTCGTCGCCGCCCTGCTGGATCCCAAGGACCAGCAGCTCAGCACCGACGAGATCGAAAAGATCCGCAAGCTGATCGATCAGCCGTAAAACCCGCCTAGCCCGAGCCATGAAGCTGGTGATTCAGGCCTCATTGCTGACCCTTTCCGTGTTGGCCTGTGGTTGCGGAACCATTCACAGGCTTCCCGGGCACCACCGGAGCAATGAGCTTTCACCGCCTCCCGTAACCATGAAGAGCGGGGAGAAGCGGCTCATGGTCACGACCGGACTCGAGCGATTCGTCATCGCGGCTTCCCCCGCTCTTCGTCTTAGGTCGGACGATCCCAGCATTGCAGGAATTGGCGGACTTCCGGGATCAAATTGGTCGGCATGGTTGGTGGCGGGGAAGCCGGGAACCACGCGGGTCTACTACCACGCGTTCGACAAATCGACCGACAACAAGGGGTTTCAATTGACCGTTCTGGAATCCAAACCGTGATCCCATGCTGATTCCCGCCATCGCCTTCTCCCTAACTGCCGCCGTCTTCGTCTGGTGGGCGGGCCGCCGCGACCACGCGCAGGACCCGCGGCTCACCTTGCTTGCGCTGGCGCTGCTGCTGGTCTTCCCGCTGCTCTTTTTCCTACCGAAATGGGAAGTGCTGCCGCATCCCACGGAAGCGGTCGAGGTGCCGCAGGAGCTGTGGAAATGGCTGCCTTGGATCTGGGCCGGCGGGGTCGCGCTGGCTTCGGTGCGGCTGTTGGTGGCGCTCTCGATCCTCAACCGCTGGCGCGGCGATTCCGAGCGCATCGGTGTGCGGGAATCCGGGGATCTGATCGCCGACGTGCGCATTCTCAAGCATCACCCCGGGCCGGTGGCTGCAGGGATCTTCAAGCCGGTGATCTTCGTGCCGGAGGAGTGGCACTCCTGGCCGCCGGAGACCCAGGAGGCGGTGCTGGCGCATGAGATGAAGCACCACCAGCGCCGCGATCCCCTGATGCGCGCGATCGCCTCGTCGGCCTGCACGCTGCATTGGTTCAATCCGCTGGTATGGTGGATGGCAAAGCGGCTCGGCGAACAATGCGAGTTCGCCTGCGATGAAGCCCTGCTGGCAGAGGGCATGAAGGCGGACCGCTATGCCAACGTGCTCTGCGACCTCGCCGCGGCGAAGCATTCACCTGCCACCGCCCTGGCGATGGCGCACGAGAGCGGACTCGAGGCACGGGTGAAGCGGATGTTCTCCAAGGTGCCGACGAGTCCCCGGTGGGTGGTTGGCTCCTTGATCCTGCTCACGATGCTCACGGCCCTCGGCCTGGTCATGATCAAGCGCGCCGAGCCACCCGCGAAACCGGCGATCCCGCTTGAGGAGATCCGCACGCGGCTGGACGCGAATCCGTTCCCGGGGGAGTGAGGATCGAGGGTCGCCATGGACAGCGGCAGCAGGCTCTGCCCTTACCCGTATCTTTTCGTGGTGCTCCAAGGACGGCTCTTCCGCTGGGAGCGCGGAGCCACCGGCCCGCAGAGTGGTCCAGACCGCTTCGAGTGCAGGAAAAGCAATGCAGCAAAGCGACGGCGCTATCCGCACTTGCTGCGTGAATTTGCCGGGCCGCAAGGGTCGCTTCTGCGGGCCGGTGGCTCCGCGCTCCCAGCGGTAGAGCCGCCCGTTCCATCGCCACTTTTCCACTCCGCGCATTCCGCGTCGGCATTGGCAGATAGTGCGGCGTAAATTTACTCGACCGCGGGCGAATCGGGACAACGCTGTTGCCAGCCGATGAGTTCGAACGCTTGGAGAAAGATACGGACCATTGGCATCCTCGTGTTGATCTTTGCAGGATCGTTCGCCGTGTGGGCGCACTTCGCCCGCAAGGGGCAGGCAGCCAAGCAAGTCATCCTGGATGCCAAGGCACAGGAAGAATTGGACAAGCGCTATCCCGTGAAGGGCCGCCGGTCCAAGGAGCGGGTGGCACCTCTGCCGCCGCCGGTGGATGGCCCGGGCTTGAATCCGGATGCTCTGCCCGAGCGTCCGCGGATACGGATCCGCAGGGCGGAGGAGTGAGGGAGGCGTCCCCCGAAACGGTACGGCACCCGTCCCCCGAAACGGGGTCGGGGGTGGTGCCCCGAACGGCACGCCACCCGTAGCCCCGAACGGCACGCAAAGGTTATCCCATTAAGGTAACCCCCATAAGGTACTCCCCTGAAGGTGTGGCGGCAGCTTTTCCCTCTCCTTAGAAAGGCGCCTTCACCAGAGTCGCAAGCAGCTCTTCCATGAGCTCGGCATCTTCGGTCTCGCCGCGCACGGACCAGGCAGTGGCGAGTTCCTCCACGACACGCACCAGCAGCTCACCCGGAGAAGTGGCGCGGGTGGCGATCATCCGGACCTCACGCGGATAGCGGCGCATGCGGTGCGCCAGGTCATCCGGCAGCACGCGGCGGCCTTTCACGTGCGGCTCGCTGAGCACGACATTGCCCTCGTCGTGATATCGGCACAGGAAGGATTGGGGGAGCATCAGCCCGTCCACATCGATATCCAGACGCCGCGCGACCAGGAGGAATAGGATGCCCAGGCCGACGGCATTCGAAGGATGGCCCGCCAGGACATGGGCAAGGTCATAATTATCCGGATCGTCCTCGTCGCCCTGCCCGGTGCCGAAGCGGCCGTTTTCAAACAAGACGCGGTTGAGTCCCGCCGCGCCTTCCTCATGGGCGACGGCTTCGACTTCCTCCGCCAGCAGGTCGAGCGCATCGGCCAGCGGCTGGCGCAGGCTCACGCCATCATGAAGATAATCGGAGAGACTGCGGAGCAGCGCCTCGAATTGTTCCCAGTCGTCCTGGACCGCGGCGGCACCGCCGGCGGGGACGATCCATTCGCGGCGCAGGCGTTCGCGGCGTGCGGGAAGGAGCAGGAGGGAGAGCAGTTCGAGCGAGTTCTCGTCGAGCTTGATCTGCGATTCGCCCAGCAACTCGCTGACATCGCCGCCAAAGGCCGCGAGGGCGGTTTCGACCGAGGCGCGGACCGGGGGTGAATCGTCGTCGAGCAGCCTCAGCAATACGGCCAGGCGTTCCGGTGAGGTGTCGGTCCCGTGAGTCACTACTAGAAAGGGGAATGGTGCGCGATACTGGGATCGAACCAGTGAAAGCAACCTAGTGGTTGAAAGGGCTAGGAAAACTAAGGGTTGCGTCACCCGAAAAGCAGTAAAAGCTCGCAAAAGCAGCAAGATTAGGGGACGCTTTGGGGGACAAAAAAACCACCTCCGACCATGGCCAGCTTACGCAAACGCAAGGGATCTTCGGTTTACCAGTGTCAGTATTACGTGCCGCTGCCATCTGGCGGATTGAAGCAGGTAAGAGAGACGACCGGCAAGACCAACCGCAAGGAGGCGATGCAAGTAGCCGTCGAGAAGGAGCGCACAGCGCAGGCGGCCATCGCGCCGGGCACCGACAAGGCGCAGCTTGCCAAGGGCGTTTTTGCCCGCGTTGTCTCGGAGATCGAGCGCGGCACGTTCACCTCCTTGTCCGCCCGGAAATATCTCACCGAGATGCTGTCCATCGCGACCGGCGAGGACATGCCAGCGTTCGGGGTAGAAGGCTGGTTGAAGGAGTGGCTGCGCCGAAAGGGCCGCGACAGCACCGAGGCAACGATGAAGCGCTACACCAACAGCGTGGACTCGTTTCTGACATTCTTGGGCGACAGCCGGAAATCCAATCCGCTGGAGTCCGTCACCATGGCGCTGGTGCGGCAATGGAGAGAGGGGTTGCAGGATGAAGGTCGCACCGGCAAGACGACGAACAAATACGTGAAGGATCTTGGGGCCGCTTTCCGCGCCGCGATCCGTGAAGGGCTTGTGGTCTCTAACCCGTGCGCCTCCCTCGACCCGCTGGGCACCGAGGACAGCATGGACAGGAAGCCGTTCACCATCGCCGAGGTTGTCTCCCTGATGGAGTTCGCGCCGACTCCCGAGTGGAGCGGTCTGATTCTAGCCGCCGCCTTCACCGGGCTGCGCCTGGGCGATGCGGCCCGGCTCTCGTGGTCAGCAATCGACCTTGCGGCAAAAACGATCACCCTCGTTCCCAGCAAGACCAAGCGAAAGAAGCGCGAAGTCCGTATCCCGATCCAGCCGGACTTGCTGGTCTATCTTGAGTCCCTGAGCATCGAGGACGACAGCCCGGACGCTCCGGTCTTCCCGAAGCTGTCCAAGCTGCCGGTGAGCAGCGGCACGGGCCTTTCCGAAACATTCGTGAAGATCATGAAGGCCGCGGGAGTGGATCGCGGCAAGGCTTCACGTGAAGCGCTGGCGGAGGGTGAAAAGCGCGTGGGTAAGATCGTCTATGAGCGCGGGTTTCATTCGCTGCGCCATACCTTCACGAGTTGGCTGCGCACGGCTGGTGTCGCCGAGGAAGACCGCATGGCGCTCACCGGCCACAGCACCCGCGAGTCCCACGCGATCTATTCCCACACCGACGCCGAGGTGCTGAAAAAGGCAATCGCGAAGCTTCCATCCCTCGCCCCGTCCGACACGTGAAGAAGAAAGAAGCCACGCCCAAAGCCAACCTACCGACCCAAGCCGAACTTGCCTTGCTCGCCGCGGCGATACAGGAGATGGACGACCCCCGCAGGAAGGTGCAGCGAGCGATCCAATTGTGGCAGGCCGCTGGCGAATTTCTTTCGCATGAACCCTACCGGGCGCGCATGCGCCGCGCGCAACACCTGCGCAGTATCAGGCGCATAAATGCCGCAACGAAAAAACAAGCCGAGGTAGAAGCTGAGCGAGCAAAAGACCCGCATAGATTGCTTGGCATTGCTACTGGAGGGAAAGTTTTCGCCGCCGATTTCCTTTTGCATATGCTGCCAGATGAGGAGCAGAAAGACGATGGGTCGCCGGAGGGCGCAGATAACAAGGTCCGGGTTTATGCGGAAGAGGCGGCATTCACGCCGGGGAGCCTGGGGCCTGATGAACCAGAGAAGGAAGACGACAACTCAAGCAAGCCGCTTCCGCCGTGGACCGCTCCCCGGCGCAAAAAGATGCTGGAATGGTTCATGCGAGGAAAGAAGGCCCGCTACTCAGAAGAGGGCAATTCAAGCCTTGATGAGTGGGCGGCACTGAATCCCGGCAAGGAACTGACGACCGAGGATCTTGTGGAACTTCTCGCCCGAGAAAAGGGGCCAGAGTGGGAACCGCGATATGAGGATGGCGAGAAGCTGCTAGATGAATTCTGGAATTCCGGCTTGGTGGTCGAGCAGGTGATGGGATTCGCCGATGAGTTTTCGGACTTCGCCTTTGGCAACCGTCCCGTGATGAATCGGGATCTATCAATGCTTGCCGTGAAGGCCAAGAGGGACAAGGCGGGAGCAGCCAATCCACAGGAGGGAGAATGCCCCGCTTGCGGTCACAGACTCAGGAACGGGAAGTGCGATTGCGCCTTTCGGGAGGAGACGGGTCACGCGGTGATCCGCAAGAAGCGGAAGCCTCAAGAGTGATCCTCCTGATTTTCCTGAATTTTGTGCTTGGAGCAACGGAAGCGCCCAGTGGCCCACCTCAACCATAACGGAATCAGGATTGTTTCCGGGTGTGAGTTCTACGGAATTCGCCATGGCCATCGGACTGGCTCAACGGATTGCGCCGCCAAGGCCGGAAAAGGCTAACGGACGGTCCGGGCACCCTCGATCCGAGGGGTGAATCCGATGTATAATAGGAGGGCATGGCTAACGTCCATGCAACCACAGAGCCCCTTGATTCCGCCGAATGGATCAGGGAGAAGCACCTAACCAGAAACTTCGGCATCGGGCGGTCTCCCGCCAAACGTCTGCGGGAAGAGAAGCGCATCCGCTTCGTAAGTCTCCGCGAGCCGGGCATGAAGCAAGGCACCCTGCTTTATCATGTCGGCAGTGTCCGTGAATATCTCGCCAAGAAGGAAAGCGAGAAAGCCACCACCGGCACCACCACCAAGTCAGGAGGTGCGAAGTGAGCAGCGCGGCAGATCAAAACCCGCCAGCGGATCTTATCGCCTCGATCCGCAGCCGCGTGGAACTGGAAAAGGCCATGGACACGCAGAGCCGACGCAACCAGCGCGACGGTGCTGCCGAAGTGGCGAAGCTCCAAGAGATCCTGGGCGATCCGGGATTCGAGGAGTGGGCGAACTCCTACGGTGACGACGCCACGGTGCTAAGCGGATGGACGGCGATTGCCCGGATGGACGACGCCACACTGGACGCGGCGGCTTCACGAGGCCGGGCCGCGATGGCGGAACTGGTCTTCTACGAGAACGGCAACCACGAGCCCGAGGAGCTGCTGAACTACCTGCACAGGAAGATCACCGGCACGCTGCTTAATGCCTACGAGGACGCGAAGAAAGCCGGGCGCCTGCTGGTGCAGGTTTCGGAGCATGTCCCCGGCGGCACCCTCCCCGATTGGCTGGTGGAGCACTTCGACGGCAGCGCCGAGGAAGCGGCGATTTTTCTGCACGCCCACTCCATGACCCCGGCGCAGTTCTCGGTCCGCATGGCGGCGCTGGGAGCCGAGGGACAAACCCCGAACCAAGCCTAACCAATGAATCTAACAATTGGAGAACTGGCGGGCCGCGCCAGCCGTGATTACCAGCTCGCAATCCACGAGCCCGACCCCGAGCGCCGGAACAACCTGCTAGGCGACACCGGCGGATGGCTTTTCACCGCCAGGGAACTGCACTTTGAATCGGACGAGGAATGGCTTGGCTGGATTCAGGAACGCGGCCTAGTTCGCGCCGATCACCTGCTGCCATGCTTCCGCATCGCCACCCGCATGCAGGGAGACATCGCCGGGGCTATCTCGGCACTCGTGAACCTGCTCGGTGATGCAACGGGACTCTCCGGCTGCACCGACGAGGAGATGAAGGCGGCGGAAGCCACGATGGGCAAGATAGCCGAGAAGCAGGGGGAACTGCTGGCCGGATTCACCAACGCAAGCTGCCGACCATGAGCGCACCCGAGACGTTAGCACGGCGGGCGGCTCTCGACTTGGAGCGGTCGCTTTCAACTCACGACCCCGAGCGAGCCACAGCCCGCAGGATCTACGCCGGGCACTGGCTGGTGATCCTGCGACGGCACGGGATGGTCCCATACAAGCAGTGGAATCGCTGGTTGAAGGAGACCACCGGCATGGGCGGCGAGGAAGCGCGGCAGCTCATGAGCGAGTTCAACTCGTGGCAGAACGCCAACCGCTTCGAGTCAGCCGCCCTCAAGTTCACGTTCCGGGAGCTGACGATCACGGGATGGAAGCCCGAGCCCGGCGACAGCAACGAATTCACCGAGGCCATGCAGACGGCCATCGAAACCTTAACGGAAAATCTCGCAACAACCTATGAAGAGTAACCCAAGCGAGGGCCGCGCCCCGGACAGGCGCGGACCCTCTGGACTGGATCAACGGACGGCAGAATCTACCCACGGCACCGGCGGCACACAAGCCCCGATGGATTGGCCGGAGTGGCACCCTGCACAGGAGCGAAGCGAAGGCGAGGTGGCGCGGTTGCTCCGCGTTCTCGACTCATTGGAAAGGGGGCCACATGACCAGTAATCCCCCGGATGTGTTTTCCGAAATCAACGCGATCCAGATTGCCGACCTTTGGCGCATGCTGGGCCTGCCCGGCGATCCGAAGCAGCACGGTAACATGTGCAGCCCCTTCCATCCCGACCGGAGCCCGAGCTTCAGCATTCACGGCGGCGGGCTGAAGTGGAAGGACCACAGCGGCGAGCATGAAGACGGCGGAGACGGGGTGCAATTCGTTGCCAAGGCCCTCGACTGCGATCATGCGGAGGTGCGGCGCTGGTATCTTGAGCGGCACGGTCTGAACGTTCTGGATGGCCAGCAATCCCGGCCACGACCACGACCAGCACCACAGGCACCAGCGCCTCCCAAGGTGATCGAGTGGCCAGCACTGCTTGAGGAAGGCACACCACAGTCATGGAAGGAGTTTGCGGACCTTCGCGGCCTGCGATTCCCCACCGTGCATGTGATGGTTCATTCCGGCCTGCTGCGCTTCCTGACGGTGGACGGCGCGAAGTGTTGGTGCGTCCTCGATCCCTCCCACCGTTGCGCCGAGATCCGCCGCATGGACGGGCAGCTATTCGGGAAGTCGAAAGCCTTTCCCCTCCGCGGGGTCGATAAGTCTTGGCCGGTGGGTCTCGATTACCTGAGCGATGCACCGCCGGACGCCGGGGTGCTGATCGCCGAGGGCGCGAGCGACTTCCTCAGCGCCATGGACCTTTATGTCCGCTTCCGCCGGAGTGGCGGCAAGGAAAGGTGGATGCCCACCAGCATGCTAGGTGCGGCTTGTAAGCAGCTCCACCCCGAGGCGGAGCGGATCATCCGGCGTCGGCCTGTGCGGCTGGTCCCTGATGCGGACCCGGCAGGCGATGCGATGGGCATTCACTGGCGCGATGTGCTGCTAGGGATGGGATGCCGAGTGGACACGATAAAGCTGCCGAGGGGGAAAGACCTCTCCGATGTGGCCGGACAAATTCAACCTTCAAAACTGTTTTCATGAGCGGACACACAGCAGAACCACCGGAGGCCCCGGAAATCGAGATCGAGATGGAGACCGCGGAACCGCCGCCGAGTTCGATCGTGCGCGGCTTCCTGAGCTTCCCCACCGACCCGCCGCCGGAAAGCGTGCTGGCTGGCAACGCATGGCTCCGAATCGGGGATGTGATATTCTTCAATTCGTCGGCAGGCTCCGGCAAGTCGGTGGGAGCCGTGCAGATGGCTTTGGCCTGGGCCTTGGGGTTGCCATATTTCGGCATCCGGCCAGCTCGACCGCTGCGAGTCCTCCACTTTGTCGGTGAGGACGACGAAAGCACCTTGGGCCAGTGTCGCGAAGGATTGCTCGACAACTCGGTGGCGATCTTCGGCAGGGAGCTGCTGCGGGAGGAGCTTGGAAAGCTGGACGAGATGGTCCGCACCGAGTTCGCCCGGCTCTACACCGGTGACGCCTTCATTGCCCACCTCGACCACCTGCTGACCGAGGAGCCCGCGGATCTTGTCATCATCAATCCGCTGCTCTCTTACATCGGCGGCGAGATCGTGGCCAATGCCAGCCGCTTCCTCCGCGACGGGCTGATGCCGATGCTTCAGAAGCACAACTGCGCGGCGATGGTCGCTCACCATACACCGAAGCTTGCCAAGGATAGCTGGGAGAACATGGACCCGGTTTATTCCGGCACCGGCGGCGGTGAAGTCGCCAACGCCCCGCGGGCACTCCTGGTGCTGATGCCGACCAAGGTTGCCGACCTGCACGTGCTGCGGTCAGCAAAGCGGAAGACGACCGGCTGGAAGGACGATGACGACAAATTCACGGACCACGCTTTCTTCCGCCGCACGGACAACCCACAGCGCCCCGCATGGCTGCCGGTGGGCCACGATGAGGCCGCGGACCTTATCGCCGGTTGCAGCGGCCCCGAGCAGGGCAAGAAGCGCAAGGCCGGTCCCGAAGCGGTGGTGGCAGCGGTCGCGAGTGGAGCCATGGAGCGGCAGGCGCTCTTGGAGGAGATCCAGCGGACTTGCAAATGCTCCGACCGGCCAGCGAAGGACGCATTGAAGGAGGCGCGGGAATTGAAAGTGGTCGAGACCTTCGAGAAACCCAACCCGAGAGGCGGCAAAGCAATCCTGTGGGTCTGTCTCCCTGAACAAAAAGCCCAATGGGTAGCATGAGCCTACCCCTTGAAAATACCCATTGCTCCCCATTGCTGCCGGACAAGGGGTAGGGTAGTGCCGTATTAGTATAATACGGCCTACCCCTACCCATTGGACGCACGGGGTAATCACCGAATCCATGGACGGAATTGAAAGCACCACGCTGGAGTTAGGACCGAATCAGAGCGCCAAGCTCTCTGCCGTCGCGAACGACTGGCCGAGCGTATTCATTGTTGCCTGCCGCGAGTCAGCACCGGGAGATCCCACCCGATGGCGATTGCATCTCGTGAAGGCGGATGTGAAGACAGCAACGGATGCCCTCGATGTGATAGCAGGGAAGGCGACGGCCAAGAGGACGCGGCAGAAGGCGATTGCAGAAAGTGATGCCTGAGAACCGGTCCGCCTCCCCCTCCGCTCGACCACAACGTGCAGGCGCGCGTAGCCGCCCCTTGACGGTCAACTTTTCGTGATATTCGGTGACGCGGTGATCCCGGATAGGGGACAAAGTAGAGGACAAGCGACCCGCTGTCCCTGCTGGTGCCCATGTTATCACGTTGAAATGCAGTAAGTTGCGAAGTATGGAAGGCCCGCTGGGATGGAACACAACTTTCCCACCCGATAACATCGACCCGACCTTTCGGAGCGATTAACATTCGCAACTTGTTGAAGGTAAGGCACACCTAGGGGGGAGGGGGTCGAGGGAGCGGGCAGGCTGCACGGCGGACCGGTCAGGAGGGTCCGGTAAAAAATTGCAACCGGGGCGATCCTCCTACGCCGACCATGGCGGACCAAGCCTAACATCCTGCTGGACCAGCCACCCGTTGCGCTCAAGGAGCCACAAAAGTTCCTTTTCGGTTTTTCCCCTCAGCACGGGGTCGGCTGACGCCTCGACTTTCTTCCCACCGGCCCGCACATCGGCCAGGGCTTTGCGAAGGAACTGCTCCACCCGTGGATCGCTCTCAGGAATCCACCGCCCGCGGGCCGTCTTGAACTCCCGCGGCATGTCCAGACTGAGGACGCTAATCTTGTGCTCCCCATGCTCCGGATGCTCGACCAAAGCGGACATCAGGTCGCCGATCCGACGGATGAGCTTCACGCGATCCCGGCTTTTC
This sequence comes from Luteolibacter sp. Populi, assembly GCF_040801775.1. GTDB lineage: Bacteria > Verrucomicrobiota > Verrucomicrobiia > Verrucomicrobiales > Akkermansiaceae > Haloferula. The sequence continues at coordinate 1,722,162 of NZ_CP161812.1, read as the reverse complement.
ATCGGGCCCGAATCATTTTCCAGCCACGCGAAACCGCACTCGAAGCTCTGCATTCGCCACCGCTCTCCCCAGTTGTTCACGCGAACAGCATAACGGAGGCGTCAATAGTGGAAGTTTATTTCCGCGTTCTGCGCAAGCTTCACTGTCAAAGATGCTTCGCCGAGGCGCGAATCATCGAAAGTGAAAAATCCTCCAACTTCCGAAGCGCATAGAGAATTTCAAGAAAGCGCACAAGAGATCGAACGAAAAGACCGGCTCCTACTGAAAGGAATCCGGCAGCCAACCACCACGGGCACCGCTCTACAAATTTCCCCGATACAAGAATCAGAGTGGTGAAGACAAAAAGAAAGAGGCATCGGTCGATGTTGGCCCGGCACTCGCCGAAGACCTCGGTGAGATGCTCAACTTGGCTTTTCTTCAGCTCCACCTTCAACATTGCATCGATGATCCGAAATCGGAGATTGAAGGCCGCCACGGAAAATCCCGCCAGCACTACTGCCGCCGGCGTCAAGTAGCTGCTGGCTTCTTTCAGGCCAAATGCGTTGGCCATATGCACGAGGATAGCCGCAGCGACCACCGGCAGCGCCCAACCAGCGCCAAAAATCAGTAGATCTGTTGTTTTACTCCTCATTGACGTCCTTGTTCAACCTTCCATCAAGAAGTGCCTTCAAGCCAGTCCAAACAGAGGTTGCAGCAGCGATGCCATCAACATTTTGGGCATCGAGCTTGCCCTTGGTGATCAACTTGCCGCCCCGGATCTCTTTGCCGTCTTGAAGCACGATCGTGAGACTCTTGGTTTCCCCTTGAAGTCCGATAGCCAGGGCTTTCATGAAACTCTTAGTTTCAGCGCCTGCCTTGGTTTTGGCAGAGAATGCAACGGTGGCCCTCAGCCCCGAGGTCTCGACATGCTCAAAACCTGCCATCTTGGCATACAATGACTTCGGGATCAGGCCCGGGAAAAAACCTTCGGTCAGATCGATCACGCCCACATCCTCGTCGACATCCTTCCGTGCAAAAATGTCCGCGAGCGAAGCGCCTAGTCTGATTTCCTTCACGCCAGTGGCTTCGATCCGCTTGGCAACTTCTTTGGGTGTCTCGTCGATCAACCTGATGTTGCCTGATTTGAAACCTCCGGATGATCGAAGGAACCAATTCAGGTAGTCAGCCAAAGCGTGGAAAGTAAGCGAACCGCCTTGGACATAGGCCAGCCGATCTTCGCTCACCGCAAAAAACAGCGTGGCGTCGACGTGCTCCTGGGGTTCCCCATCCTCAGATGGGGGCACTGCGGCGGTGTCGACTTCCATTTGTGCCGCCGGGTCGTCGGCGTGCGGTCGCACCACCTCAATATTCTTTCCGCCCTCGAACTGCCGCAGAGCGCCCACGAGACACTGATCGAAGTCGGAGTGTTCGTCTATGAACCGTCGCACGGGGTGGTCCGGGGTGCGCCTCCATTGGCGTTCTTTGTTGAGTGACACCTTCGCCAAACACTGGCGAAGAACGGCCTCCAAGTGGGGGCCCGGACAGCCCTCAGCGGCTGACCAGTCGACGATCTTGATGTAGCCCGTTTTCGGGGCGATGGTAATTTGAGCCATGGGAGGGCGACCGTTAGCCTACTGGCCCTGTCAAGGGGGTGATTCCGGCATTACGGAACGGATATGAATGCCTTCAATACACATTTGTAATAAAGTTGCGTTAACGCTCGAGTCCGGATAAAACGGCTACATGCATGCGAGGGTCGCCGGACACGGCCAGAGCGAAGCGGGCGCGGTCTCGAATGACCCCGGCCCGATGGTGGCCGACCGCTCCGAGCCGGAGGCAGAGACCCGGCACGAGATCACCTCGTCTCTGGCTGACCGTGCGGAGGTGGCGATGCTGGCGGCACTTCAGGCCGGGCACGTTCACCTTGTGGAAATGCCGGTGACGCACCGTTTCGCGGAAGGGCTCTACATCCGCACGATCTTCATTCCGGCGGGGACCGTGCTGACCAGCCGGGAGCATCTTCACCAGCACCCTTTCGTTATCAGCCAGGGCGACATTTCCGTGACGAGCGAGAAGGAAGGGGCCGTGAGATACACCGCCCCGCATGTCGGGATCACCGAGCCGGGGACGCGCCGCGTTCTTGCCGCTCACGCCGACACCACTTGGACGACGGTTCATCTCAACCCTACCAACGAGACCGACCCGGACAAGATCGTTTTGGAGATCACCGGCCACGACAACCCGCTGGTTGACCCTTCGTGTCCGCTACTCCGCGCATGGAGCAAAGATCACTCGACCGACGCCGCGCTTGAGCAGGCAACCGCCCCAACCATCACCACAGCAGAATCATGAGTGTCGCAGTCCTTGGAGTAGGTGGAACCATCGCAGCCGGAACCGCAGTCGTCGGTGCCGGTGCTTCGATTTACGGGGCATCGCAGGCCGGGGGCAGCGGTGGGGGAGCGCCGCCGATGCTGACGCCCAAGAAAAGCCTGCTGTCCTACCTGAAAGGCTTGGATGCCGGGTTGCCGGATCTCTACGACATGGAGAGCGAATACAGGCCTCAATTCGGCGGCCTGAACCTCGCCGACCAAGGGCAGTATCTCACCGGCTTGCTCGGCCTGGGCGGACAGGCTAACAGCGCGGCCAGCCAGCAGCTCCAAGCGGCCCGGCAAGCTGAGTTCGGCAATATGGCCGGGAACTCCTCCGCGGTGATGAGCCTGCTAGGCGGAGTCAATCCCTACGGCAAGCAGGCGATGGAGCGCACCGCTAGCATGGCGGATACCGCTTACCAGCGGGCAATCGGGCCGCTGAGTTTCGAGGACAAGCGCACGGCAGACCAGACAGCGAGGGAGGGGATGCAGGCCCGTGGACGGGTGAATGATAACGTCGGGATCTTCGCCGAAATGTTAGGCCGCGACGACATGAAGGAGAAGCGCCGCAATGAAGCGCTGAACATGATGAACCAGAGTTTCGCGACCAGCCAGCAATACAGCTCCCCGGCTCTCTCCTTGCTTGGTGGCGTCCCGGCATCGGTGGCATTCGGCCAGGATTACCTGGGCCAGTCCGCCGGAGCGATCGGGAAGAACGGCCCCCAGTTTATCAATCCCGACGCGGGCATGAATATGGGCATGGCGCAAAATCAAAACCTCGCTTCGTGGAGCGCCGCGCAGGCGACCCAGCAGGCGGGACAGAATGCCATGTGGGGCCAGCTTGGAAGCTCCCTGATGGGCATTGGCGCGAACTACTTCAAACCCACCACCTGAGCCATGGCACGAATCGGCGACTATCTCCGCCCCGAGTTGGGCATTATCGACTATCAGACCCCGGCTCTCCAGCAGGCGCAGATGCAGATGCAGACCGGCGACATGCTGGCCAAGGCGCTTGCCGGGATTGGTGAGGTGATCGGCGAGCGGCGGCAGGCGCAGTCCGATGTGAAGGCCAGCGGCAAGCTGATTCGGGAAGCGGCGGAGGCGATGCCTAACGAATTGGGCGGCATGCTCAATATTGCTGACTTCCTCGACAGCAAGGAAGGCGACCTTAACGAAAAGCTGTCTCTGGCAAAGACCATCGCGCCGATGATGGAACTTGGCATTTCCAAGTATGAATCCGACCGAGATTTCGGACTGAAGGACCGGGGCATGAAGGTGCAAGAGGGCCAGCTTGGACTTGCGCGGGAGCAGTATAACTTGGACGCCGGAGTCTCGACCGCCAAGTGGCAGCGCGAGCAGCAGACCAAGCGCGGGCAGGCCGTGGGGCGCTTCGCTGCTCTCATGGAATCGACGGCACCCTATGCGGACAAGCTCCCGCAGATGCAGGGCACGCAGAAGATTTTCTTGGAGGCGATCCAGAACGAGGATTACGACGGCGCGCTGGCGACGGTGGACGCGCTAGAGAAGAACCTTGGCAAGCAGTTGGACGGCGCGATGAAGCCGCTGGAGCTGAAGCCGCACAAGATGGGCGGCGAACTGAACGGCAAGCCCTACGAGTTAGACTTGCTGGTGGACCCGCAGGGGAACTTCTACGACATCAACCGGAATCCCATCAATCGCCAGCAGCAGCAAGGCGCTTGGGGCGACGGCAGCGGCGGGGAATCCCTGCCGGGCGCAAGCATCGTGCCGGAGTTGGACGCCAACGGGATGATTTCCGCGGCCACCGAAGCGCAGGTGAAGCAGGCCGCCCGCGGATACCTCTCCCGTCCCGACGTGGACATGGACAAGGTGCCGCTGGGAATGCGGAACAACAATCCCACGAACATCATCTTCCCCGGCATGGGATATGCGCAGCGAGTCGGAGCTCTCGGTGGGTCGCGCAATCAGGATTCAGGATCGAGCAAGCCCGGCGGCGGCAGCTATAATCAGCTTGTCTTTGCCGACCCCGTAACCGGGATGAAGGCGGGCGCGGATCTTGCGGCCCGGAAATACAGCGGCGGGATGAAGACCGCGGCGCAGCTCATTGCCGGTTCTAGCGGATGGACGCCCGGCAACAACGAGGCCGCGGCGAACGTGGCCCGCGCCATGGGAGTTTCGCCGGGTGCCGACCTCCGCCTGAATGATCCCTCGCGGATGAAGTCTTTCCTGAAGGCGCTGGTGAAGCAGGAACACGGTAACGCGGGCGGACTCTACAAGGATGACGTTTACAACCGCGCTCTTGGAATCGGAGCGCCAACGCAGGCACCGGCACAGGGCGGCGGTATGTCACTGACGGATGCCATGCGGTCTTTCGGGGTGCTTCCCGAGGAGAAGCGACCCGCCGCCCGCGCCCTCGATGGCATCGACATTTCGCAGTATATGCGCGAGTCGCCAGCGCCAGCCGATCCGCGGGCAGCCGAAAAGATAGACGGCGACCTTCTCATGAAGGCCATGCAGATGGGCCAGGAGGGAACCACCCCGAGAAACGCCGCCGGACCAGCTCCTGCCGTCAAGCTTGACCCGCGGATTTTCGATGGCATCCCACAGGCCCCGACCCTTGGGCAGCGTCCCCTCGTGTCCCCGAAGGTCACGCCACAGGAAGCACAGGAGATGCGCCGCGGCGAGTCGGGCGACAAGCGTCTGGAGACCACCATGCAGGAAGCTGGAGCGCTCGCAGGGACTATCGCCAATCTCAAGCAGACCGACGCGCTGCTCGATCAGGTGCAAACCGGCTTCGGTGCCGAGACGATCACCGCAGCCAAGCGAATTCTTGGGCAAGACGTGGCATCCGCTGAACAACTCCAGACTTTGCTTGGCGATCAGGTGATGGCCCGCGTGGCGCAGACCAAGGGCGCGGTGACGGATCGGGAGATGGAACTTTTCCGCCAGTATTCCGCGAACTTCGGGAAGACGAACGACGGGAACAAGAAGATCGTGGCTTTCGCGATCAAAGCCGCGGAGCGGGCCAAGAAGATCCAGACCACTATCGCCGCGGGATTCCGCACCGGTAAGTCGCCATTCGAGATCGAGGCCGAAGTGCAGGCCGTGCGCGATGGTGATTCACTGGAAGGAATGCTGGCACCACCAGCACCGCCACCCCCGAGGGGCATCCCGTTGGATGAGGAGAAGGAAAACGAATTTTGGAACACAAAGCCCCGTTGAAATATGGCTTGGGAATTTGTCGGTGAAAACAGCTTCGAGGGCAAGGTGGTCGAGGAGGCCCGCCAGGAGAAGCAGCAGGACAGCGGCTTTAACAAAGGCGTGCAGGAAATTCTTGGGCGGCACCTTACCCGCCAGCAGATCCGCGCTCAGGAGTTGAATGCCGCGCCATCGCCGGAGATCCCTTACGGTTTCGAGCAGGGCACCGGCCAGAGCGTGCAGCTTGAGAAGCCGATGCCGCAACGCAACAAGGCTCCCGGCGGTCTGGTGCCGCTATCCGTTCCCGGTGCCGTGATGCTCCGCGGATATGTGGATGAGTCCGGCAAGCCCACCCCTGCCGGACGCCAATTCTACAAGCTCCGCGGCGAAGGACTGTTCGATGACGACGGCCTGCTGACCGAGAAGGGAAAAGCCTATGTGATGCCGCTGGGCGATGCGCTGCTGCCGCAGAATCTCGACGCCTTCACCGTCCGCGAGCGTGACGGGCTCGAAATGGAAGAGAAGAAACCATGGCCGGAATTTTTCAAGGAGCTTGGCGGCGAGTTGGGCGGTGCCGTGATGACGCTGGGGACGCTGGGCAAGGGCATGACCGGCCTGCCGATGGCATTCGTCACGGGCAAGATGGACAAGGAAGACGCCGAGGCGATCTTCGCGGGTCTAAACTTCGGGGAAGGGGCCATTGAATCTTACGGATCGCTCGGATCAGGCGGCTATTCCGCCGCCCGCAAGCTCGGCAACTTCCTCACCGGCGACGATGCGGGATATTATCAGGCCCGGCAGGATCACGAGCGGTTCAAGAGCGAGCTGGATACCGTGAATTTCGGCAATTACCTGGGCTTGTTGGACGACTCCAACCAGATCACCGAGGCCACGAATAAGATTGAGCAGGTGACGCGGGCGCAACTCGGTGACAAAGCCCCGGAGATCGAGCGGCACGCCGAGCTTTCCGGTGCCATCTTCGGCGATCCGGCGAATTACGCCTCTCTCGGAACGGGACTTCTAGTAGGTGGCGGCACCAAAACCGCAAACGCCTTCAGGATCGCCGGGAATGTGGAGCGTGCGCTTGCGGCCCGAGCAACTGCGGCCGCATTTGAAGCCGAGACCCAGCTCGCCAAGGGTGCCTTGTCGCGAACTGCACGTGCAGGCGAGGTTGCCGCACAGCGCGCTGAGGATTTGAACGGCATCGGACAGCTTGAGAGGGCTGCACGGCTGGAGGAGACCGCCACACGGCTGGCCCTGGTGGGAGAGAGCAAGGCCGCGGCACTTCCGCTGCTGGAAGAGAAAGCGAAAGCCGCCTTCATGCTCGCCGAAAAGCTAGGAAAGCAGGCTGGTGCAGGTGAAACCATCCTTGGTGTGATCCAGTCGGCGCGAGAGGCGCGGAAAATCCCCTTCGAGGTGATCGGCAAGACCATGGAGAACGTGGGAGGGCGGGTGATGCAGCTCAATGACGAGGTGGCCAAGTTTGTGGAGCGCCATGGCTTCGATGAAAAGGCCCTCGCGATGATCGGCAGCATCGGAGGCGGTATCGTCGGCGGAGTTCCTGGTGCAAGTCTCGGTGCGATGGCTGGTTTCGCTCCAAAGATCCGACTTGCGGGGCCGATGCTGAAGCAGTGGGGCACTTTCACCCGGACCTTGGGCCGCGAGATCGTCAAAGAGCGCGGATCGGTCCCTTTCTGGCAGCGCGTTGCCAATGCGAGCGAACTTTCCCCGATTGCACGTGCGACAGCGCACCTTGCCGACATGGCGACCCTGGGCGGACGCGCCGGAGTGCCGGTGCGCGCCCTCAAGCGTGGCGTTCAAGGCTCGATTGCCGCGGTGCCAGTCAATGCGGCTTTCGAGTTCATCGCAGACGGCGGAGAGATCACCCCGGCGGGCTTTCAACGCATCATCGGCAACTCGATTGTCTTCGGTGGCGGTGGTGCCACGCTTGGCGGTCTGGTGCAGGGAACCGTGCTGGCGAAGCGTGCGAAGTCGGCGGGCAATGAATTGAATTTCCGACAGAATCTCGCCCCGGATCAATCCGCGCTTTTCGCCACGATGCCGACACCGGCCCGGCGCGTCATGTCCGAGACCGCAGCCGCCTTTCCGTCCCTGAAATGGAAGTTGTCCGACGCAGCCGATAGCTTTTATGACGCCCGGACCAACACGGTGCAGGTGGGCAGAGATCCGGGCCGGTTGCTAGAGGCGGTGGTCGCTCATGAAGTGAATCACCACGTGGCCTACAAGGGGCAGATGGAGGCAGGGATCACCGCGGCGCTAGTCGGCACCGAGGGCACCGGCGGAATCTTCCGATCCGCAGACGGAACGCTGGACCCGCATTTCCGCGAGTTCATGGAGTCCTACAACAAGAGCGCCGAAGCACAGGGGACGCGCCCTATCAACATCGAGGAAGCGGCGGTGGAATACTTCGTGGATTCGGCCACCAAGGACTTGCTGGACATGACCAACGGCGGACAGCTCCAGCGCTACGCCGGACGCAGCCAGGCAGCACGAATGGCGCACGAACTGGTCCGCACCGTCATTGCCCGCGCCCCGCTGCTCTCGGATCTATTCTACAAGATCGGCGGAGCCACCGACAAGGGCGGCCAGATCGTGCAGGGCACCGGCATCATGCAGGACGGCATCCGCACCTTGCCCGGTGCCAAGGCGATGCTGCGGAATTACCTCCGCGACCGTGCAGGCCGGACAGGAGATCCGAAGGTGAGCATGAAGGAGGACGCGGCCCCGGTGAATATCGAGCTGGCCCACGCGAGCAAGCCGCTGCTCGATCAGATGGCGTCCGTATTCCAGACCGACGCCGCCGGGAAGGTGATCTACGGCGCAGACGGTCTTCCGGTCTTCATCACCCGCGACACCGACAAGGCCCGCTCGCAGGCAGGCTTCGCTCTAACCGAGTCCATCGGCAAAAGCATCGCCGCCGGCGAGAATACCGCGAAGGGGCAAGTGCGACCCACGGATGAAGGGAAATGGGAGGGGCGATACTTCCCTGACAAGGCGATCAAGGATCTTGCCGACAGCGGGGTTCTGAACGCTCGCCAGATTGCAAACCTCCGCATGACCAATGCCGCGGCGAAGAGAGGGAAGGGTGAACGCTTCTGGCTGGTCTATCAGCCCGGCACGATCAAGCGGCCCGGCAAGTCAGCCCGGTATGGCTCGCTTTCACCAACCTTCCGGGATGTAGTGCCGGTGGCCCACTCGGTCAGCGGTCAGGGGAATATCCTGGTTCACCTTTTCAGCGTGACGGCTCTCGACAAGAACGTGACCAAGCGGGCGGCATCGAGCGCGGGAAAGAATCTCTACGGCGGCGACACGAACGCGATCAAGACGGACGCTCAGGCGATGATGGATGCGCACGCCAGCCGCGGCGAGTCCCGGACGTATTTCAACGAGAAGTATGGCCCGCTTGATGCCGAGGCGCATTTGAATTTCATCAACTCCCTTTTCGGGACCGACACCAAGGCGCAGCGGAACATCAATCCGCTTTTCGATGCCGACAAAATCACCGCCAAGGATGGGGTCTATCGGAGTTATCGCCTGGACAGAATTAATCAGGCCACGCGGCTGCAAGGGGTGCCGATGCCGTTTGACTATGAGGCCATGCGCGACCGCCGCCTGCCCGCCTCCTTCCATTTGAACCTCGCGCCTAACGGACTGCCGGATTTCGCGCCTGCGAGTCCCCGCCCTGCACCCTTGATCCGCGAAGCTGAGTTTTCCCAATGACAGAGACCACGACCGAGACCCCCGCGGTGGGGAGTTTGGAATACTGGCGGGAGGAAGTCCGCAGGTGGGTGATCGCCAATCCCGGCAGCCGCAAAGCCCGTCAGGTGAAGGAGCCGGAAACCGCCGCCATGGTCCTGCACCTCCGCTCGCAAGGAACATCCCAGCACGCCACCAAGAAGGCCACAGGCGTCTGCCGGTTAGAGATCGGTCAAATCCTCTGGAGGCACAAGGAGGCAATGGACGCTTGCCGGGCCATGCTTGGCACTGGGGTAGGGGGCCACGCTGCTAGCGCTGCCGGGTCAGGGTGAAGGGGGGCGGTTTCCGGGTGCCCTCGCTCACAATCGATTCTGGAGCGTTTCCGGTGTAGGGGAGGAGATGGCTGATGAACTCCATTTAAATGACGCTCAGATCCTCAAGCTTGCTGAGGCGATCGGTAGGACGTTGACGAAATATGCATCCGCTCTGCACCCCGGCTGGTTCTCGGTCGAGTCCGCAGCCGCCTACACCGACTTCTCCTACGCCACGATCGATAACGCGATCAAGGCCGGGAAGCTGAAGTGTCGCAAGGTGCAAGCAACCGGCACAGGCAAGCATCTATCCAAGCGCATCAAGCGCGAGTGGCTGGACGCCTGGATTGAAGACCAGCCGGAGGACTGAGTTGCCGAAGCAGCACCTCCTTACGCGATCACGGAATGGTGGCTTACCCTGAGGCTGATTCATTTCCGCGTTGCCAGGGCTGGCCCGGCGGTGCTACACGCATTCCGCCGGGTGTTGAGTCCCGGTCCGCACTCGAAACCGGTCTAACTACCCGGCAGCGGTCCAAATACGAGAACACGAGATTTAAGGTCCGTCGCGGAAGCCCGTGGGAGTAGTTCCCCGCGGGAAAGGTGCTCAACCACCGTTCCGCGGCGGACTTTTTTTCGTCCGATGAAAACCAAACAGGCCACCAAGAAGGCCAACCCAAACAAGAAGGCTGCAACCGTCACCGCAGCCACCACCGGCACCAAGAAGACGACCAGCAGGGCGAAACCGCTGCCCGTTGTCATCACCGGCAAGACCGCAACCGAGATCCGCAAGCAAGCGAAGATCACGGGCGGCAAGATAAACGACATCGCGACCATTTACTGCGCCGCGGGGATCGAGCAGGCGGAGGCCGCATACGCCCGAGGCAAAGAGCTAAGACCCGAGCCCGGCGGATCGATCGTGAACGGCATCGATCCGGTTACAGGCAAGGTCGAGTCGCAGAGCGTGCTGGATGCTGACACGACGATTCTACTGGAGCAGATCGCTGCCAAGCAGGGCAAGCCCCCCGGCGAGGTGCTAGAGGCGCTTTTGACCGAGGCATTCGAGGCGGACACGATCAAGATGGGCGACATTGAGCGGCACGCGAAGATCGCCAGCGCCCGCAGCGAAGCTCTCGCAACGCGGCTAGGTCTCCGAAGGAAGGATCTTCACTCTATCATCTTCGCTGCCGGTCTTGCTGCCATAGAGCGCGAGATGGAAGGCAATGGTGGAGAGATCACCGTGCCGCTTCGTTTCGATGTGGCGGGAGACACCGCCGGGAAGCTTTCGCCGATTTACATGGATCGCGAGCTTGTGGAATTGTTCACCGAGTTCTGCACCGTGGCGGACATCGTGCCCGGCGAATATTTGGAGGTAACGCTGCGGCAGGAGATCGACGATACCATCGGTAATTCGCGGGTGCTGGAGAGCGAGCGGCGGCGCGATGACGGAAGCCCAATTTTCGAGGGCATGCTTTCGCATCTTTATCACGGCTACCAATACACCCCGGCAGAGTGGGCGGGGATGGTGCCGAAGTTCATTGCGATCATCACCCGCGAGCGGGCCAAGCTCGACCCCGGCATCGACCCGGAGGGCAAAGAGTGGGTTTCGGAGTCCGTGCCCGATGAAACGCATGAGGCGCTGACCAAGCTCGCCGAAATGGCGGGCCTGAGCCTCCCTGATTTCGTCCGTGATGTAGTCGGACGGGCGATCAAGGAACATGCGGCGATGCGTGCCGGTGATGGCATGAAATCCCTGAGCCCTGAGCAGACCGAGGGCATCATGCAGGAATGGCGGGCCAACGGTGGGGACATCGGGGACGCCATGGCACGGCTGATGCGCCTTGGCGTCGAAAGCAAAGGTGCGGACGGCATCGTGATCCGCTTGTCCGATCTTGCCCCCGACGTTCAGGCCGGAGTCGCCGAGATGGCAAGCCGTGAAGGAGTGAGCAAGGGCGAGGTGATGGCACGGGCCATCCTTCCTGCCATCCAACCTCAACAGGGAGGGGCAGGAGCATGAACGCGCAAGAGACCTCCACCCGGAAAAGGCGAGTGAAGATTCCCAGCATGGTGGATTGCCCGGAAACGAAGCTGCCGCTCTTCGTTGACGAAATGATGGCCCGCCGTCTTGGGATCATCTGCCAAGCGGCAGGAGTCGATCCCGTGGCTTTCATGGAACACGTGGTGGGCGACCTGCTGCGGAATGCCCTGTGCAGTTCGGAAGCTGCCGAGCAGTCGGATGACTTCGGGGGCGCGTTCGACGTTCTCTTGACCGAGTGGGAATTCACCAGCGAAGAGCGCGCCGACACCAAGCGGCGATTCGTGCAACTGATCCGTGAGGAAGAGGGGAGGCCGATCAAATGAAGGCTTCCGTAAAGCGCCCGCGGTTCTCCGAAATTAACTTCGACGGACAGGAGCCGGTAAAGGTGGTTGTCCTTCCCGATTGGGGGAATCCCAAGTCCCGCCAGTGGCGCGGCAAGGGTGTCGTGCTGACCCGTTCTAACCTCGCGATGCTATATCGACGGTGGCGCGGCAAGGGTGGTAAGCCACGCGGCGGAATGGTCCTTGCCTCCATGCTCCTCGACCTGCTGATGAAGCGCGCCCCGGCCATCATTGAAGAAGGGAAAACCGAAGCGTGAGCGATACCCTGCCCGTGTGGATCATCCTTGGCCTAGCTATCGTCTGTCTGGCGCGCTGCTGCTGGCCCAAGCCGATCCGGGGGCGCGAGATCATCCACCGAGCCAAGACCGCGACAGAGGCCAATGCCGAGCGGCTGGCGCAGCGGTTCAAGAGACGCTGAATCGGACACCCTGTCTTATCTGCCCCGGCTGCCGATGGTGGCCGGGGCTTTCTATTGCTGCACGTTCGGGTCCGGCGGCGTGATGGCGCTGAACACGACCCACGACAGCAGGCCCGCCGACACTGCCCACGGGATCGCCGACCAATCACCTGCACCAGCACCGAGGCACCGCCAGACAAGCGCCACGATAAGCGCAGGACCGAAGGCCAGGAGGAAGCGAATCAGCGCTGTGCTGGGCAGGCCCGGCTCTACCTGTGTCGAGTCGAGCAGCACTGTGCCGTCGCTGTATTCTTCCATGAACCTGCCGCACTCCTCCATGTCCTTTGTGACGGCTTGCAGGCGATATGCGGGAAAGACAAATCCCGCTCGCCTCATATGCTCCACCACCACCTTGTCGAGAACGGCACGGGAGACGGACAGTCCGGGCGGCACGGCGACCTCTTGTCCTTGGTCGGTGCGGTAGGTGCATGGTCTCGTTCTCATGGGAGGACGCCCGCTCTACACCATCGGAGCGAAAATTTCCAAGGTTTTGCGGCAGGGGTCACTTTAGGTGACACGCAACCTGTTAGGATCGCCGGCGATTGTTGCAACTCGCTAACAGTGGGGCACTTGGGAAGATGGTGCGCGATACTGGGATCGAACCAGTGACCCCCACCGTGTCAAGGTGGTGCTCTACCGCTGAGCTAACCGCGCTAATGTGCCCCCGGACGGGGGCGGGAGAATGGGCGGCGTTTTGAGGGGATGCAACCCCTTTTTTTCGATCCGGAAGCACTGAATTCCGGGGCTTTCATTCCGGGGAATCCGCCGGTCCCGATCCCAAGGCAATAAAAATGGCGGGGAGCCGAAACTCCCCGCCGTTTGAGACAGTTGACTCGATGCGGAACAGGCCGTCCGGCGGATGCCATCGGGCGCTGCTGCGAATGGAGTGAAACCTTATCAGGCTTTTTTGGCAGCCTTCTTAGCAGCCTTCTTAGCCGGAGCGGCCTTCTTGGCGGACTTGGCGGCCTTCTTGGCAGGTGCCTTCTTCGCCGGAGCAGCCTTCTTGGCGGCGGCCTTCTTGGCAGGTGCCTTCTTCGCTACGGTCTTCTTGGCAACCTTCTTGGCGGCCTTCTTGGCGGACCTTGCAGCCTTCTTCGCGGCCTTCTTGGCCGGAGCCTTCTTCGCTACCTTCTTGGCCGGAGCCTTCTTAGCGGCGGCCTTTTTGGCAGGTGCTTTCTTGGCGGCGGCCTTCTTAGCCGGAGCCTTCTTAGCAGCGGCCTTTTTGGCCGGTGCCTTCTTCGCTGTTTTTTTTGCAGCCATTGCTTTGTGTCTTTTGAGTTCGCGTTCGATGTTGGTTTTCTCGTCCGGCGTTAATGTGCCGGCGGAGAGTAGTGCGAGAATCGCCTCACCGAGACGACCCCCGAAAGCATTGGTGAGAAACTCGTGCGAGGCACGGCTGACAATCGTGTTCTGCGGATGGGCGGCTTCATAGACATGAGCCCTGCCTTCACGTGCCCGCTTCACGAGCTTCTTGCGTTCGAGACTTTGCAATACCGACAGCACCGTGGTGTAGGCCCGGTCTTTCCCGTCGGGAAGAGCTTCAAGTACGGCACTTACCGTAGAAGGACCGTCGTGCCACAACACGGATAGCGCTTGCAGCTCGAGATTGGAGGGATGTGTGACTCGTGCCATGATCTTGTGAGCGCCCGAATTGGTGGCACCATAAAGCTAGTAGTTCGGAAATACGTCAAGTTCAAACTACCGGATTTTTCATCAAACTTAAATAAATTTGCAGTGCTCTGCCGCGCTGCAAATCTGTCTACGATATTTATCGTAGTTCGAGGCCTGCCTCACTTGCCTTCCAATGCGGGCCGCTTCGCTGCAGGCACCAGCTTGGAAAGAGCTTCCCACAAGTGATCTTCCGACGGATGACCGTTGAAGAGCACCTTGCCTTCAGGTGATACGAGCACCATCGCGGGCACGCTCTGGATGCGCAAAAGACGCGAGAGGGTGTCTTGCTCGCGATCGATCAACCATGCACCCGGAGGCTTCTCGCCGAGCGTTGCGGAGATTCTCTTCGCATCCTTCACGGCATCGGGCTCGGCATCGGCCATGATCGAAACGATGGCGATGCCGTGCTTCTGAAGTTCGAGCGCGGTGACCTTGAAGTCGGGCATGCTGTCCTCGCACTCGCGGCTCCACGGCGACCAGAAGTGGAAGAGCATGCCCTTCTTCCTGGTCATGAGCGATGACAAGACGACGGGCTCTGCGGCGAGGATCGAGGTGAACTTCCCGGCGAAGTCGACCGTCACCGCGCGCATCGCTTCATCCATGCGCAGGCGGTCGATGTGCGGTGCGAAGGCCGAGCCCTGGCGAGGGCTGAGCCAGAAGGCCTCGGTGATGTGCTTCTTGAAGCCGTCCTTGTCGTCCTTGCGCAGCGCGGAAATGGCCTCGACGTATTCGATCACCGCCAGCCAGTCCTCGCGCACGGCGAAGATCTCGGACTCCTCGATCTTGAAGCTGTCCTTGCGCTTTATGAATTCGGGCAGCATCGCGGCCAGCTTCTCATCGTCACGGCGGTCTACGTGGTAGAGGAAGGTAGCCTCGATGATGGCCTGGTCGGCCACGCCGGCCTCGCGGGCTTTCTTCGCCGCGGCATCGAAGGCCGCGCTGTCGCCGCGCTCGGAGAGCATGCGCTCGAGCGCGGCGCGTTTCGGCGGCAGCTTGGCGTAGGGATCCTCTTCCGGTTTACCATGGTCATGGTCGTCCTCGGCGGCGAAGGCGGTGGCCGCGATCGTTACCAGCGCGAGGGTCTTGATGAATCCGGAAAAGGTCATGGAGTGGATGATGATTCAGGGAATGCGGAGCTTGGTGCCGAGCACGACGGTGTCGTTGGTCATGCTGTTGGCCTTCTTGAGTGCCTCGACGGTCACGCCGTGCTGGCGGCTGATCTTGGCGAGCGAGTCGCCCTTCACCACGGTGTGGGTCTTGCCGCCGCTGCTGTGAGCCGCCGCGGGACGCGATGCCGGAGCGGAGCCACCGCCAGGGATGGCCAAGGTCTTGCCGAGTACAACGGTGTCGCTGGTCATGCCATTGGCCTGCTTGATCGCGGCGCTGGTCGTGCCGTATTTCCGCGCGATGCCACCCAAGGTATCGCCCTTCACGACGATGTGGCTGCCAGCGGGTGAAGCGGCGGCCGGCGTGGCGTGAGCGGCGGCTGCCGGCGTGGCTTGCGCGGTGTTGTCTTCATACGCGGCGGGCGAGTAGGTCGGGTTCGCGGTCGCCGGTGGATTCACCGGTTGGTAAGGCACTCCTTCACCGCCGCCGGCGTCCGGCGTGCCGTAGGGATTGGAAGTATCGTAGCCGCCGCCATCCGGCGTGTCGTAGTTCGGATCCTTCTTCTTGAAGGTCGAGCAAGCAGGCAGGGAGAGGGCGATCGCGGCGAGGGCGAGGTAGCGTGTGGAAGTCATGGATGTGGTATGGCAGGGATTAGCAGGTGCCCCCAGGCATGGGAAGTGCCGGGGCTTCCATAGGAAAACGTGGCCGTGTCCGTGCTTCGTTCAAGTCCTCTCTCGCCGCGGGGTCAATCAAAAGAGAGGGGCCGGGGGTCAGAGGCCAGGGGTCAGGGTAGAGAAGGCAGAGGGCATTTCATGCCTTTCCATGACCACCGGCCACTGGTCCCCGACCACTTCCGAAGCGGAAGAATTTCTCCGCGGCGTCGGTGGTTGCCGCGATCAAGGTCTCCAAAGACTCGCCGCGGGCGGCGGCGAGATGCTGCGCGACGTGGCGGACGTAGGCGGGTTCATTGCGCTTGCCGCGGTGTGGCATCGGCGCGAGGTACGGTGAGTCCGTTTCGAGCATGAAGCTGCCGGCGGGCAGGGCGACGGCGGTGGCGAGGACGTCCGATGCATTCTTGAAGGTGGCGACGCCGCCGAAGGAGACGAGGCCGCCGAGTGCGATCACTTCGCGGGCATTCGCTTCCGGGCCGATGAAACAGTGGAAGACCGCGCGAACTTTCGCAGCGTGGCGGCGGTAGATTGCGAGCGCATCGTGGAAGGAGGCCTCGCCGCTGGCATCGCGGGTGTGGATCACGACGTTCAAGCCCGACTCCGCGGCGAATGTGAAATGCTGGTCGAGCAAATCGCGCTGGCGCTCGCGGAAGGCATCCGTCTCCCAGCCCTGCGGCGCGGGGTGGTAGTAATCGAGTCCGGTCTCGCCGATGCCGCAGACGCGCGGATCGGCCGCGTGGGGTCTCAGCTTCGAGATGACATCGTCCGGGGCCTCGTGGACTTCACAAGGGTGGATGCCGATGCAGACCGAGACTTCCGGATACTCTGCCGCGATGGCGAGGTTCGCATCCAGGTCATCGAGGCCGGTGACCAGGCTGACCATGCGGGTCAGCCCGGCGGCACGGGCATGCGCGATGAGCTCCGGCAGCTCGGTGCGGGGAAACTTATGGCTCGCCAGGTGGCAGTGTGAATCGGTCAGCATCGCTCTCCGTCTGCAAATAGGTCTTCGGCCGGTAAGCGAGGGCGAAGGGAATGTAAAGGACGGTGGTGCCAAGCATCAGCCAGGTGAAGAAGCGGAAGTAAGACGCGCCCTGCAGCTTGGTCTGGCCGCCGGAGAAGGCCGCCGCTGTATAAGTCGTGGTGGCGACGGCCTTCACCTCCGGAATGCCGAGCGCTTCCTTGCGGCTTTGTAGCCAGGTCTTCTGCGGCTGGATCGAATCGAGCCAGGATTCCTTCTTCTCCCCGGCAGGTTTCGCGATCTTCACGGTCACGCCTTGGTCCCATTGGGTGCCGGACTTGCGGTCGGGGCCATCGCTGATCAGGCGGAAGGAAGTCGCGTCCACGATCTCGTAGCGGATCGCATTGTCCCAGGGATCCTTGCCAAGATCGGGGACGGAGCCGACGGCGGGCAGCTTGTCGTCCTGCTTGCGGGCGAGTCCTTCGATGATGCCGGCGGCATTTTGATAGGCGGGCTGGCCGGGGATGGTCAGCTCGGTGATCGCGCCGCTGTCGAGCTTCGCCTGGAAGTCGTCGAGGCCGGGGGCGGGATCGCTGTCGGTGGCGGGAAATCCGTCGTAGCCGGGCAGCACGACATTGCGGGCTTCCTTCTGCCAATCCTTCGGCAGCATGGCGACGTGATCGGCGAACTGCGTGGCGGCGGCGCTGGGGATCTGGATGTAGTGGTTGATTCCCGCGGTGAAATAGTTCCCCACGAAGACCGAGAGCAGGTAGAGCGACATGATCATCGACTTCATGGTCTTCGGTGCCTGGGTGTAGGCGAACTCGAGGCCGACGATGGAGACCATGATTTCCGAGGCGGTGATCAGGACGTAGGCAGCGAATTGCCAGCCGATCGAGGGCTTCGCGCCGCCATCGATCCAGCCTTGGATCACGGCGGAGAGGCCGAAGGTGGCGACCATCAGGAAGAAGCCGATGCCGATCTTGCGCAGCGGGGTCAGCTTGAAGACCTTGTCGACCGCCGGGTAGATGACGAAAGTGAAGAGCGGGATGAAGGTCAGGATCAGGATCGGATTGACCGCCTGGATCTGCGACTCCAGCCAGGTCGCGCCGAGGAAGTCCAAGTCCATCTGCGCCGCCTGGAAGACCCATGAGGAGCCGGTCTGATCGTAGAGCGCCCAGAAGGCGGCGATGAAGAGGAAGAGCGGGATCAACTTGGCGAGGGCCATGCCGCCCTCGCGCGAGAAGAGTTCATCGAAGAACTTGCGACCCGCGGGCGGGACGTGGACGAACTTGTTCCGCCCCATCCAGAACATGACCGTGGCAATGGCCATCAGCACGCCGGGCACGCCGAAGGCCCAGTGCGGGCCATACCACTCCAGCAGCCATGGGGTCAGCAGGGTGGAGACGAAGGAGCCGAGATTGATCGAGAAGTAGAACCAATTGTAGATCCGGCTCAGCAGGTGGGAATTGCGGGAGCCGAACTGGTCGCCGACGTGGGCGGAGACGCAGGGCTTGATGCCGCCGGAGCCGAGGCAGATCATCGCGAGGCCGGCGAAGAGCCACCAGCCCGAGTTGCCATACATGCCCATGCAGGCCAGGGCGGCGTGGCCCAGGCAGTAGACGATCGAGAGCCAGATGATCGTGCGGTACTTGCCGAGGAAGATATCGCTGAGCAGCGCGCCGAAGAGGGGGGTGAGGTAAACGAAGGCGGCGAAGGTGTGGTAGTGCTCGGTGGCCTGGGTATTGCTCATCGCCGTCCCGCCCTTGCCGTCCATCAGCCAGAGGTACTTCGCCATGAAGACCACCAGGATGGTGCGCATGCCGTAGTAGGAGAATCGCTCCGCGGCCTCGTTGGAGATGATGTAGGGGATGCCGGGTGGCATCTTTTCGGTATCGACGGGGACGGTGCGATGGGACATGACGGGTGACCGGGGACTAACGGAAGGAGGGGATGACGGGAAGTTTGTTTTTGGAGCCGGAGGGTGAGGCGGGTGAAAAATCACCGGTCACTGATCTTCCATGGCGCGCCGCGGGTAAGCACATGGCGGACCGGAGGGGTATAGAAGTTTTTCGGGGAGTGCGGGAAGGCGGTCAGCGGCCGTGGGCTGCGCGTTACCTGGATCTCCGTCGTGCTTCGCGGGCGGCTCTTCTTCTGGGAGCGCGGAGCCACCCGGCCCGCAGAATGGTCCCTTGATAAGTCGGTAAGGGAAGGCGCGCGGCCAAGCGACGGCGCTTTCCATTACCACCGCGCGAGGTTTAGCGCTGCCGGGGTGGCTTCTGCGGGGCAGAGCCTCCGCGGTCCCGGGGGGCAGGCATGGGGCGGAGATGATGGGATGGCTGGCCTTTGCAGCGCCCCTCGCAGAAGGCTGCACGCACTTCACGGCGGCGGGGCCGCGGAAGGCATACTGGGAACGCCGCGGCGCCTCCCGGCAGAATGGTCCCTTACTGCTTTTGTGCGTCCTTCGATCCGCAGCTTCGCAACGGCGCTCTCCATTACCATCGCGCGATGGAGAGCGCTGCCGGGGTGGCTTCTGCGGGGCAGAGCCTCCGCGGTCCCGGGGGGCAGGCATGGGGCGGAGATGATGGGGTGGCTTCCCTTTGCAGTGCCCCTCGCAGCAGGCTGCATCGGGACAGCGGCAGCAGGCTGCGCGCAGTCCACGGCGGCTGCGCCGCGGAAGGCAACTTTACCAGCGCACGGCTGCCGCTGCCCAGGTCAGGCCGGCGCCGAAGACGACGAGGACGACGTGCTCGCCGCGCTTGATGAGGCCGGAGCGGTTCGCTTCGTCGAGGGCGATGGCCACCGCGGCGGCGGAAGTGTTCCCGTACTTCTCCAGATTCACGAAGACGCGCTCGGTGGGCACGGCGAGGCGCTCGGCGATGGCGTCGATGATCCGGAGGTTCGCCTGATGCGGGACGACCAGCGCGATGTCCTCCGCCTTGAGGCCGGAGCGCTCGATGACTTTCTCGGCGGATTCCTTCATGCGGTTGACCGCGTGCTTGAAGACCTCCTTGCCGAGCATCGCCAGGGTGGTGAGATGCTGGTCGACGTTGTCCTTGGTGATCGGGCAGGCGGAGCCGCCGCCGGGGATATTAAGCAGGTGGGTCAGGCGGCCATCGGTGCCCATCTCGGTGGCGAGGATCGAGCCTTCCCCCGGCGCGGCGCGGCGCAGGACGGCGGCCCCGGCACCATCCCCGAAGAGGACGCAGGTGGTGCGGTCTTCCCAATTGATGAAGGTGGATAATTTCTCCGCGCCGATGATCAGGGCGTTGGTGAAGGCACCGTCCGAGATCAGCCGCTTGGCGATCTTCATCGCGTAGAGGAAGCCGGAGCAGGCGGCGGAAATATCGAAGGCGACCGCGCCGAAGGCTCCAATCTGCTGTTGGACGTAGCAGGCGGTGGCGGGGGTGAGGGTATCCGGGGTGATGGTAGCGACGATGATCAGCTCGACCTCGTCGGCGGTCATGCCGGCTTGTTCGAGCGCCTTCAGTCCGGCCTTCGAGGCCATGTGGGAGGTGAATTCCCCCTCCGCGGCGATCCGGCGTTCGCGGATGCCGGTGCGGCTGAGAATCCACTCCTCGGTGGTATCGACGATTTTCTCCAGGTCCGCGTTGGTCAGGACTTTTTCGGGGAGGTAGCTACCGGTGCCGGCAATGCAGACCTGATGCGGAGAGGGCGAATCGCTCATGGACGGGCGGGACTGTGGAAACCGGCTGGCAGGGTGGCAAGTGTCAAAGCCGACCCGGCGGGCGCGTCTCCGGGAAGCCCAAGCTCAGAGTTCCGGCTCGGCAGGCTTCTCAAAAGGCTCTTCGACCTTCAATTTGTCGGACACCACCTCCCCGTGTTCGGTCACGGTTTCCCGGACGATACAGCCGGTGGAGAGCACGGCGGCGACGAATGCGAGGGGTGTGAGGAGCAAGTGCATCGGTGGCATCTTGAAGTCTCCGCTGTAGGATCGCAATGCGATAGCATTCCCTCCTTTGGTCTTCGCGCGGAGATGGAAGAGCGTCAGTGCGCTAGGAGCGGGAGGCACTGCCCCGCAGGTAGATGGGGGGTAACGGCTGCAGCAGAGTGACAAAATTTGCACGATCCCGCATGAATTTTGCACGGTTCCGAGCCGGTCGTGCCCCCGCGATGTTCCACAATTCCTTAGCATCCAAAGGGCCACTCTCCGGCACGCGTTGGCCCGGAAGCTGATACAGATCCGGGCAATGACCCTATCCGAATCCCGCACGTACGTTACCACGTGCCGCCGGTTGCTTGGCGTGGAACTTTCCGCCAACGAGACTTACACGGAAGCCCTTGATTTCTTCCACGACGATCCCGAGCAATCGCTCATGATGGCCATCCGGGCCGGGCACGATGAGAATGTCGATTGCCTGAGTGATCATCTGGTGGCACGAGGCGGGGATCTGAATCCGGATGCGGAGGCGCGGGAGTTCTTCTCAAAGGCAGTGGAAGGCGTGTCCTGCACCTTCGGCGAGACGGCCACCTTGCTGGCGCTGGAGGCCGGTGAAACCGGAGCGATGAAGGAGTATCGCCGCGCGATGGAAGATCCCGAACTGCCACCCGGCCTCCGTGAGGATATCCGCGGGCGGATCATGCCGCGCCTGCGCCGGCATATCGAGGAGCTGGAGAGGCTGCGCTCCGCGCAGGCGGCGGAAGCGGCGCTGGCCCCGGGCTCGTGAGTGCATCGTGCCCGCGGGAGGGAGGACTTTTGCCCGATTCGATATGAATTTCACCAAATATACCGTGGTGACCTCCGATGATTTCGGAAAGTTCGAGGATCGGGTGAACCAACTCTTGGGCGATGGTTGGCAGCTCCAGGGCGGAGTCGCGACCTCGGCCTTGCCGGATAGCAACGGGAGCCTGGTGCACGTGCAGTGGAGCCAGGCGCTGCTTCTGCCGCAAGGCAGCGCGGCGCTGGAAGCGATCGGGGAGGCCGAAGAGCCCTTGCCCTTCGACTTGGAGAGCATCGATTTGCCGCATGAACGCTCAGGATCGGAGCCCGCGGCGAGCGACCTGGCCTGGCAAGGCACGCCGACTGCAAGGAAGCGGTCACCATGAAAACAACCCGACTTTCCGAACGCCACGACCTGCAGGGCAAGCGCGTGGCGGTTCTGGCCGCAAGCGGCTTCGAACAATCCGAACTCGTGACCCCGGTGGACGCCTTGGAAAGCTGCGGCGCGCGGGTGGACGTGATCAGCCCGGATGGCGATTCCATCCGCGGCTGGGACGAAGAGAACTGGGGCCAGTTCATCGCCTCCGACCTGGGTCTGGACGACGCGGATGCGGGCGACTACGATGCGCTGCTTTTACCCGGCGGGGTGATGAACTCCGATAGCCTTCGTACTTTGCAGGAGGCCCGGGACTTCGTCGCGGAATTCTTCTCGGCGGGCAAGCCGGCCTTCGTGATTTGTCACGGCGGGCAAATCCTGATCGATGCCGGCCTGGTGGAAGGGCGCAAGATGACTTCCTATCACGCCATCTCCCAAGACCTGAAGAATGCGGGCGCGGATTGGTTGGACAAGGAAGTGGTGGTGGACGGCGTGCTGGTGACCTCGCGTAGTCCCGATGACCTGCCTGCGTTCTGCGCGAAGATGTGCGAGGTGCTGGATAAAAAGGAAGGCGGCGCACGCTTCGCCACGGCGGCAGCGGCGGCGTCGAAGCGTTAGTGCTCAGGCTGCGCTCTCCCGCCTGCGCGACTTTCCAGAATAGTAAGCCCAAGTCGTGCGGGCGATAATGATCCCGGACACCGCAAGCCTCGCGAGACTCCCGCAGGCCGCGAAGGCGCTTTCCGGGGAGCCGGGGAAGGACTGCCATCTCACATTTGTCAGAAGTCCCGCGCCTGCGATCGCCATCGGTACGAAGATCAGCCAGATGCCGGCCACGACGATCAGCTTGCGCGGAGACTCGACGGCTTGGCGGTAGGCGTAGCCTTCTGCCAAGGTGCGCTCGAAGGGTTGGGTGGACGCGAAGCTCGTGAGCGGAGCACCGCAGCCCGCGCAAAAATCCATAAGCGGGCCGTAGGGTGCCATGCAGTTCAGGCAGATGTCCCGACCATCGGGGATGGTAACTTCTTCGGTCGCATCGCCAGCAGCGTCACGCGGTGGATTTATAGCCCCTGCCATCGTAGGGGATAAATGTCCGGCGTCGAGATTCATTGCATGCCCGCGCAAGGGGGAATTGCCAGCTAGACGGTGGCAGTTCGCTCGAAGAACAGCGGAAGTAGCTCCTCACGGCTCGGTGACCTTGAAGCGGAAGAACTGCCGGGCACCCGCGGCCGGTGGCAGCGGGATCCCGGTGACGGCATCTGTCGAGAGATAGCTGTCGGTGATTTCCGGGATGCTCCAGGGCAGCCAGATGCCGAGGTCGCCGCTGGTCTCGATGGCGTAGTAGCGGTGGGACTTGCGCAGGAACTCGAGGGAGCCGCTGCCATTGACAAGTGCTTGCCAAGGATTGCCGCCGCTGAGGGGCGAACTGCCTAACAGATACTCGTCGTAGTTGTTCACGCCGTCGCGGTCGGGGTCGGCGGTTTTGATTCCGGCGGGGTCGAGCGCGGTGAAGAAGTCGGCCCGCCATTGGTCGTAGAGCGGGCGGTTCGGCAAGTCGCTGTTGATCCACTCGGTGATGAGCTGGATATCGGCGGGGTCGACTTCGGTGCTGCCGAGCGGGGGCATGCGGCCGAAGCCATTGCTGGCGGCCATGCGGTTGAGCACGATGCTGTGTCCCGTGTCGCCGGGGACGATGTAGCGGTTCAAGAGGCTGCCACCGTTGTTCACCGCCGTGCCGTTGATCAGGCCGGTCTGCTCCAGCGTGAGATGCGCGCGGCCATCCCAGAAGCCGCCGACGCTACCGCCTGCCTGGTGGCAGTAAGAGCAGTTCACCGCGAAGTAGGAGCGGGCCCGTTGTTCGAGCGGATACTCCGTTTCATCAGGCCGCACATGGCGGGCCAGCGTGGCGGCGGGATCGGGCGTGTTATTGAGGAAGCCGTTGTCGGAGAGCAGGGCGAGTTGGTTGCCGCTGAAGCCGTTGATCAACTGTTCGCGGTTGAGCTGGCGGGTATTGAAGGACAGCGCGTGCCCGCCTTGCGGCGTGTGGCAGGTGATGCAACTGCTGCGCCCGGGGATCTGCCAGCGCTGCGTGTGCGGCGTGCCGTGGTCGTCGATGGCGAGGTCGAATTCGGTGCCGGCATCTTCCACCAGCGTCGCGTCGGTCTGCGCCTCGTTCCAACGGTAGCTCACGCCGTAGCTGCCGGTGCCGGTCTTGACCAGCACGCGGGTCTCGATGCGCTTCTTCGTGGCCGGGTTGCCGCGGCTTAGCTCGAGGTCGAAATGCTTCACCCACAGCATGCCGGTGGGATAGCTCCAGCTGCCGTCCTTGCTCCAGGTCATCTTGCCCTCCGCATCCGGGATGCTGAACCAGCGGCGCTTGATCGCGTGGTCGCTCCAGAAGGGGAGGTTCGGTTGGTAAGGCAGCAGACCCGGGGCGGGGGAGAGGTCGCTCAGGTCGGCGAAGAGGCCGGTGGCGCTGAGGGTCCCGGGGAAGCCGTTCACGACCGTGCTGCCGGTGCCGAGTCGCATGATCTTGCCGCTGAGATAGGCGGCGAAGAGGGGATCCTTGTTGAAGGGATCGACCCCTTGCGTCGCGATCACGCCGTAGGCGCCCGGCAGTCCGGTGAGGCGGATGGTGGCGCCGGTGGTGGTGTCCATCTGCCAGACGTGGCCGGAGACGGAGTCGCTGAAGATGTAGCTGCCGGCGAGCGAAGGATAGCGCGTGCCGCGATAGACGTGACCGCCCACGATCGAGTTGCCCTTGAAGTTCGCATCGCCTCCCGCGACCGCGGCGTGGACGTATTCATAGATGGGATCGATGCTGCTGAAGCCCGCGGGCTTCGTCGGGGGCACGGGATTGGTGAAGGCGGTGTCGTGCATGCCCTCGCGGTAGACCCAGCCGTAATTCCCGCCCTTTACGATCTTGTTCACCTCCTCGTAGGTGTCCTGGCCGACATCGCCCGCCCACAGGTCGCCGTTCGTGTCGAAGGAGAAGCGCCAGGTATGGCGGAGGCCGGTGCACCAGAACTCGGTGCGGACGCTGGAGAGCGGGGTGATGGTGTTGCCGTTGTAGGTGCCGTTCCATGGTCCGTCGAAGGACGTGTGGACGAAGGGATTGTCCCTCGGCACCGAAAAGCGCGCGATCCCGCCATCGGTTGGAATCGCGGTGTGTGGATTCGGTTCGAGGTTGGCCGGCTTCTTGTCGACATCGATGCGGAAGATGCCGGAGAAGAAGTCGAGGTTGATCTTCTGGCTGTTCTGCAGGATGTCGCGCTGGGCCAGTTCATCGCCGGCGGTGTAGTAGAGGTAGCCGTCGTTCGGCCCGAAGTGCAGGTCGCCGCCGTCGTGGTTCGAGCCCTCGTCGAGCTGCTGAAGCAGGATCAGCTCGGAGGTTGGATCGGCGAGGGCCGGGTTCGCGCTGACGTGGAAGCGGGAGATGCGCTGGTAATAGGATCCGCCGCTGATGCGCACGGTGTAGGCGACGTAGAAATAGCCGTTGCTCGCATACAGCGGATGGAAGGCCAGGCCTAACAGACCGTGCTCGGCATTGCCGCCGCCTTCGATCGTCTCGGTTGGCGTGCGTCCGGCGACGGCGGCTTGCAGATCGAGGAAGACATTCTGTGTGGGCGTGGCCGCGGTGACGTCCGGGATGTGCTTGATCTTGGCGATCCGCTCGCAGACGAAGAGCCGCTGGGTATTGCCGGGAATCGAGGCGATGCAGATCGGCTCGGTGAAGCTGAGTCCGGGCAAGGCGTCCACCAGTTGCCAAGTATTGGCAGGCGGAGCTTCCGGCATGGCGAGCGCCGGATTGGTGAGCCGCAGCGAGGCTGCGAAATGAATGGTGACGGTGCCGGTCGCGGTGCTGCCGCTGATATTCCCCGCGCGGTAGATGAAGGTGACGGGCGCGGCGCTGCTGCCGGCGTGAGCGTAGAGGATCTTGCCGCCGCGGATCGTGGCCGTGCCGGTTGCCGGCGGACTGGCGATTTCAAGGGTGGCGGGCAAGGGTCCGCCGCTGTCGTTGGCCAGCACGTCCACGAGGACCTTCTGCTGCGGATGGATCGTCGCCTCGTCATTCACCGCGACCGGCGGCGTGAAGACGGCATCGTGACCGGCGGTGAATGACGAAGTCACTTCGCCGGCGGAGATCGCGCGGTCGTAGAGGCGCAGCTCGTTGAGGGAGAAGTTCGCGTTCGAATCATCGGCCCACATCGAGCGCCCGACCCAGTTGTTCACGTCGGAGAGGTCGGGTAGGCGGTAGGGGAGATCGATGGTCCCGCCGAGGGTGCCGTTGCGATACCATTTCACCAGGCAACCGGTGGTGCCGCTGGCCCCGCCGCCGTCCTGCACGGTCATGACGAAGTGATACTGGGTGTTGAGCGTGGTGACGGAGGAGAAGTCGGTATTCGTCGTGACCGTGGAAGATCCGCCACGCTTCGCTTCGAGACGATGGGAGCCGAAGGTGCCGCCGTTGTTGAGCGAGAGGAAGAGATTGTCATTCGCGCTGAAGGCACCCGGTGCCGCGGTGCTGTCGATGATCTCACCGGGTCTCGCGCCCGGGCCGCTGGTGATGGAAGTGTTGCCGAAGTCGAAGATGCGCTGCCAGTTTTTCGACGAGTGCGGCGTGAGCCAGGCCTCGAAGCTGAGGCTCGGGCGGGCCGAGACGATGCCGTCCGGCAGTTCGAGATAAGCGGAGATATCAGCCGCGGTCTGGTTGCCGGTGGTGGCGGTCGCCGGTAGCGTCAACTGCGTGCCGGTCAGTGTCGCATTGTTGCCGCGCACCGTGGCGACTTCTCCTGTCGCCACATCGAGGAACTGCGTGCCGGCGGGCGCGCTTCCTGTGGGACTATCGAAGGTCCAGCGGTGTGAAGGGATCGGTGCCGGAGCCGGTGGTTCCGGCGGCCCCACGGCGGGGTCGGGGCCGGCCTCATAGCTGGCGAGAACCTCTTCCTGACTGATCACGCGGCGGTAGATGCGGAGTTCGTCGAGGGACAGGTGCGCATTCGAATCGCCGGAATACATCGAGCGGCCGATCCAGTTGTTCACGTCTTCCATGCCTGCGAGATGGAAGGCGAAGTCGGCCGAGTTCTGCAGCACGCCGTCGCGATACCAGCGCGCCTGGCAACCGGCGGGCTTATCCTCGACCACGAGCACGTAGTGATACTTCGTCCCTGCGGTGGTGACGGCGGTGGTGAAGGTGAACTGCGCGGGGTTTCCGTCGTATTGCCCTTCGAGCTGCTGGGAATTGAGGTTGGCCGCGTTGTTGAAAGTGAGGCTCAGGTTGTCGTAGGCGGCAAAGGCTCCCGGCGCGGCGGTGGTGTCCACGATCTCCCCGGTCGCCGCACCGTCGCCATGGGTCGTCACGCAGCGGCCGAAGTCGAAAAGGCGCTGCCAGTTCTTGGAGGACAGCGGCGCGGCCCAAGCTTCGAAGCTCACGCTCGGGGTGGCGGTGATCGCCCCGTTGGGGAGGTCGAGATAGGCGGAAATGGTCGAGGCCGGCTGGTTGCCGGTGGTGCTGCCGGGCAAGACCACCGCGCCGCCGGTGAGCGCGCCGCCATTGCCGCGCAAGGTTGCGACCAAGTCTCCGATTTCATCCTCGAAGCTCACGCCGGATGACGCTTCTGACTGAGCTTGCGTGGTGAAGGTCCACTTGTGATCTGCCACCGGCGGATCGACCGGATCGGGCGGAGGCACCAGCGTGTCGGGACCGGCCGCGAGGTTGGCGGCGATCTCCCCGATACTAAGCACGTGGTTGTAGAGCCGCACCTCATCGTAGGAAGCGTTCGCATTCGAATCGGCCGAACTTTGCGAACGGCCGAGCCAGTTGTTCACGTCCTCGATATCGGAAAGGTGGAAGGGCACGTCGCCGCTGGCGATCAGCGCGCCATCGCGATACCAGCTCAACCGCATCCCGGCGCTGCCGAAGCTGCCGACGCCGTTCTGCACCGTCGCGACGTAATGATAGCGCGTGCCCGCCATGGTCGCGAGATTGGTCTCCGCGGAAAGGTTCGTGTCATTGTCTCCGTCGATCCGCCCGCGCAGCCGCTGGCGGTTGAGGTCGCTGTTGATGCACAGCGACAGGTAGAAGGTGTCCAGGCTCGTGGTATTGCCCGGTCCCGACGTGGGGCTATCGATGATCTGGCCACCGCCGCTGCCCGCCCCGCTGATCCGGCCGAAGTCGAACAAGCGCTGCCAGCTCTTCACCGACAGTGGCGTCGCCCAGATTTCGAGCGAGAGATTCGTCTTCGAGGAAATGATCCTGTTCGGCAGATCGATGTAGCCGGAAATGGCGTTCGAGTTCTGGTTGCCGTTGGTCGCTCCCGTCAGGCTCAGTGCGAACCCGGTGAAGCTTGATCCGTTGCCGCGGAGGGTGGCCGCCGCGCCGCCGATGCTATCGGTCATCGCGGTGCCGCTGGTCGCGCTGCCCGCCGCTTGGTTGAAGGACCAGCGGTTCACGAGTTCGCCCTGTACCGGGAGGCACAGGAGAATACCCGCCGCGAGAATGCGGACCGGGTACGGGAGGATGCGGGGCCGACACGGGAATTTCGTGACCGGAATCATAGGCAGGGCATTTGGGTTACGGAGGACCTGTGAATTAACCACGCTTTCCCGGACCGGCTATGATCGGATTGCCGCCGGGGTGGATGATTGCCCGCCTGTATGACAGCACCCGGCTCGACATCCGGACCTCCCGCTCGGAAGATCTGCTCCGCGAAACTGTCCCATGAAATCCTTGCTCCTGCTCTGCGCTCTATTATCCGCTCCGCTGCTCGCGGCGGAGAAGCCGAACATCCTCGTCATCCTTGCCGACGACTGCACTTACAGCGATCTGCCCTTCAACGGCGGTGAAAATGCCCACACCCCGCATCTCGATGCCTTCGCCAAGCAGGGCACGGTCTTCCAGCGCGCCTATGTGGGCATGGCGATGTGCTCGCCTTCCCGTTCCGAATTTTACACCGGCCGCCTGCCGCTCCGGAATGGTTGTGCGTGGAATCACGGCACCAGCCGCACGGGCACCAAGAGCATGCCGCACTATCTTGGCGCGCTGGGCTATCGGGTCGGCCTCACGGGCAAGACGCATATCCAGCCTGCCGAGGTCTATCCTTTCGAGAAGGTGCCGGGCTATGACGAGAACTGCGTGCGCAGTCCCACCAACGCCCACGACCTGACCGGGGTGAAGGACTTCATGACGCGCGATGCCAAGCAGCCCTTCTGCATGGTGGTGGCGCTCACCGAGCCGCACGTGCCCTGGGTCATGGGGGATGCCTCCGCCTACCCGCCGGGCAAGCTGAAGCTGCCGCCCTACCTGGCAGACACGCCGCGCACGCGCCTGGACTTCGCAAGCTACCTCGCCGAGATCACCTACATGGATTCGCAGGTCGGTGAATTGCTGCGCTTGCTCGACGAGTCCAAGCTCGACTCCAACACGCTGGTTGTTTTCAGCAGCGAGCAAGGCGCCCAATTTCCCGGGAACAAGTGGACGAACTACGACAGCGGGCTGCACACCTCGCTGGTGGCGCGCTGGCCCGGCGTGGTGCCGGCCGGTCGCCGTACCCCCGCATTGGTCCAGTATGCCGACGTGCTGCCGACCTTCATCGACATCGCCGGCGGCAAGGTGGAGCCGGAGCAATTCGACGGCAGCAGCTTCGTGCCGGTGCTGAAGGGCGGCAGCGAGAAGCATCGCGAGTTCGCCTACGGCATGCACAACAACTTCCCCGAAGGACCGCCCTATCCGATCCGCTCGATCACCGATGGTGACTGGCGCTACATCCGCAATCTGAGCCCGGAGCGCACCTTCATCGAAAGGCATATGATGGGCCGCACCGAGCACAACGCCTACTGGCTCACGTGGATGTTCCACTCGGCGGAGAATCCCAAGACCCTGCGCCTGGTCGAACGCTACCTGCACCGCCCCGCGGAGGAACTCTACCACACCGCGGACGACCGCTTCGAAATGACCAACCTCGCCGCGGACGCCGCCCATGCCGGAACCAAGGCACGCCTCGCCGCGGCGCTCGACCGCAGCCTTGCCGGGCAAGCCGACCCCGGCATTCCGCTCGACACCCCGGAGGCCCATGCCGCCGCCGGTCGCGGCCAACCCGGTTTTCCGAGCAAGCAGTGATTGAAGCTTACTTCAACTGGTACGCCGCGCTCAGGTCCCCCAGCAGCTTCGCGAACTCATCGTCCCCTAGCGGTCGCTCCCAGATCAGCAGCCGTGCGATCTCCCCATCGAAGGACTCCACCCCCGGGTGCTGGATCGCGTCACGCTCTTGTCCCACCGCCATTCGTGACGGATTGGCTGCGGGGTTCACGGGGAAGTCCACCTTCGCCACCGGGACCTTCCCGTCCACGAAGAATTCCAGCTTCACCGTTTTCGTTCCCGCCTCCATCCGCCCGGCGAGCATGTGAAATCTGCCGCTCTCCAGCTTCGGCCCGATCGCCTGGGGATTGTTCGCGTCGAAGCGCCCGAAGGTGATGCCGTTGCGGGCTCCGTACCAAGCGCTGTTGTCGTCGTTCAGGCAGCCCCAGATCCCTTCATATTTCTCCCCGTTCCGCAGGTTCCCGAAGAATGAATTCACGTCCTTCAAGCCGACCCGCTGCTCGTAAACGGAAATCACCGCGACCCAGGTGTGCCCCTTGCCGGTCGTGAGCCCGTCGAAAGCATCTTCATCAAGACAAACCAATTCCTGCTGGCGGAACACGAGCGCGGGCTTCCCCCGGCTTCCTTGGCCTCCTTGCGCAGCACCGGCCTTCCCGATCCCGGTTCCTTGCGCCCCTCGTCCCGCTTCACGAAGTCCTTCGCGACCGCTCCCGGTGCTTGGTTCGTCCACTTCGCCACCTGGTCCCCGTCCTCGGACGTCACGCCCCGCGCCGCGTCCAGGTCCAGGATCAGATCCTTCGCCGGGAGCAGCGGCTCGATGGCGAGGGCGGATGTGCAAAGCAACCCGGGAAACAGCAGGCGTGGATTCATGACCGGATGATACGAGCGCTCCCGGCCAATAGATGCAGGTTTCGCTTGATGGTGATTAGGCTCAGGGAGCGGTGCTGCGAAGCGTGGCGTTTTCGACGCTGCCCTGGAAGGGGAAGGGGCTTTCGTATTCGCCGACGGGGGAGTTGGTATCGCGGCCGACGCTTAGGGGATCACCGGGCTCGTCGGAGATGAACCCGGAGAAAACGGGTGCGGCGGCTTCCTTGCCATCGACGAGTAGTGAGATCTTTCCATTGGATGAAAGGACGCCTTCCACCCGCGACTCGATGCCAAGCGGCGGAGCGGGGGCGGAGACGGTTTTCAATGTGGCATCAACCCGCGTGGCGAAGATGAGGCGCCCTTGCTTGAGGTAGATCGCGAGGCCGTGACGGGCGCCGCCTTGGGCGAGGACCACACCATCCGCGGCCGTCGGCTTGATCGTGGCCGAGATGGTAAGAGGCCTGCGAGCGATCTTCGGTGCATCGTTCCCTGCGAGCAGATCCCCGGATTTCCATGGTCCCTCGCGGGAGGTATTGCTAAGGGCGGACGGGGAAGCGGGATCGTTCTGAAGATCCGGGCCCGGGGTGCTGCGGCCTCTGTCGCGGTATTGGTCGAGCAGCGCTTTCAACTCGGCGGCCAGGGCGGGTTGATCGGCGTAGCGATTGCTGCGTTGCTGCGGGTCTTCCTTGAGATTGAAGAGTTCGGCGGGCTGCTGATGGCTGGAGATCTTCCATTCTTCCTTCCGCCATTCCGGCTCGCGGTTCAGATCGCCGGAGGGCGCGTCGATCAGCACCCAATCGCCGCGGCGGATGGCGAGGCTGCCATTGATGCCGTGATGCACGGTCGCGGGACGGAGCGGTCCGGTCGTGGGTTCATCGCGGAGAGCGGGCAGGATATTGAAGCTATCCGGTGCTGCGGCCGGCGGCAGGGTTTTCTCTAACAGGGCTGCGACGGTGGCGAAGAGATCGACGTGCGAGATCGTCTCGGTGCTGACGGTGCCAGCTGGAATCTTTCCCGGCCAGCGCGTCAGGAACGGGACCCGGTGGCCGCCTTCCCAGAGATCCCGCTTTGCTCCACGGAGCGGCCCGGCGCTGGAGTGGCCATACTGGCGGATGCGATCATAGACGCCGGGACGGACTTCGCCGCTGACCTCCGGGCCATTGTCGCTGGTGAAGATCACGAGGGTATTCGCCGCAGCGCCGCTGCGGTCCAGGGCATCAAGGATGCGTCCCACCGTCCAATCCGTTTGCATGACGAAATCCCCGTAATCACCCGCGCCGCTCTTGCCCTTGAACTCTGCGGTGGGGACCACGGGGTAGTGGGGAGATGTCAGGGGGAGGTAGAGGAAGAAGGGGTCGGGTCGCTTGGCGGAGTCCTCGATGTAATGCTCCGCGCGGCGGGTGATTTCCGGAAGCACATCGCCCCAATCCCAGCCGGGCAGCATCGGGCCCGGCCGATTGTATTCAGGCCGGTTAGTAACGGAGGGAATGCCCTGCACGCGGTCGTTCTCGATGTAGACGTAGGGCGGGTAGTTCGGGACATCCACGCCGAAGTAGTAGTCGAAGCCGCGCGTCACCGGGCCATCGGCCACCGGCTTGGTGAAGTCGACATTGCTCAGCCTATCCTGGCCGCTGGCGGGTGCTTGGCCATCGTGGGTTGGCCAGGTCCAGCCGAGATGCCATTTCCCGATGGCCGCCGTGCGATAGCCGTTCTGCTTGAGGAATGTGGCGATGGTGAGGCGGTCCTTGTCGATGAGCGGCCGGCCCCATGGCGAGAGAACGCCGGTCTTCTGCGGCGAGCGCCACGCATAGCGGCCGGTGAGCAGGGCATAGCGCGTGGGGGTGCAAACGGAGCTGGGCGAATGCGCGTCGGTGAAGCGCCGGCCTTGCTTCGCCAGCTTATCGAGTTCCGGCGTCGGGATCTTCGATCCGGCATTGTAGGACGCGACATCGCCATAGCCGAGATCATCGGCGAGGATGTAGACGATATTCGGGCGGTCGGCACCCGGGAGCGTGCCGCATGCGAGGACGAAGCATGCGGACAGCAAGGTGCGGGGCCGGCGTAAAGGACCGTTCATGGCAGTGGTGATACAGCCGGAAATGAAGCGCTTGATCATGGGAATTCGAAGGAGGGTCATGCAGCTCCTGCCTGCTCCCGAGCGGACGCCCATTCGCCGGGAAATCTCGCGACACGATTGAGATGATCATTCACGAGCGCTTCGACCCGGGTGTTAGCCTCCAAGGTTCGTAGAACACGTACGATCGCTCCCGACCGTGCCGCGGATCGTGCATCCCGGGGTGGTCCCGTGGCAACGATCTCAACATGCCAAACCATACCGGTGCGATCGACGAGAATCGCCTCTTCCACGGAGTCAGGAAGAGGAGCGCATTCCATGGAAAAATAAACGATCTGCCCGCGGGACCAGCGTTCCGGGAGGGCGGGTTCGAGCTCCAAGGCTGGAGATAGCAATTCCCCATGGTTGATGAGATATAACATTGGCCGAAAAAATTGATGTGAAAGTGGTATGGCAGAACCGCCGAGCAGCGGAGATCGCATCGGGTGCCGTGCGGCAAGCAGCAGCGATTTCGCGGACGCTCTTCAATCCGCCCCGCCGGAAGTCGGCGTCGATCGCCCTCGTCCGGCAAGAGGCCCGTCAAAAGCAACAACAACGCGCCACGGCGTGTAGCCGGTAGGTGGCGCGGGTGATTTTGAATGGCTCGTAATTCATGACACCGGGTGCAGGTGTGATCGACCGCGCGGCACTTCCCCGGCCGCCTTCAGGTAGGGGGACAGTAATCCGTCGCCTCTTGAAAAGGTCGGCGGCTGCGTCGGGCAACTCATATGATCAGTATGGATTGCAAGATCTTTTTCCGGCGATCCTTGCGGATCGTTTCAGCGGCCAATTCAATTGGGATCTTGGGATCTTGGGATATGGGGAGGGTCAGGTCTTCGTAAGCCCGCTTGGAAATGCAAAAAATCCGATTCCACGAAAAGATCACTTGAATTCCCATCGGCAATTCATACCATGCGGTGGATTATTGCTTGCGTTGTTGGGCATGCTTTCTAGCTTCAGGCGTTCAGCCGCCCGATGCGACCACGCCGGGCGAGAACAAAAGGGCCGCCAACCTCGTCCCGGAGGTGGTCCATAAACCGGGTGGGAACTTGATTCCCGCCAGTGTCCCCAGGTTGACCGGAGTTCCGGAGGCCATCTGCCTTAACCCGCCCCTTCGCCATGTCGGCCATCAAGATCGTCTTCACGCTTCCCCTCATCCTCAATCTCGCGGCTGCGGGCGAGAAACCTCCGCTCACCCCGGGCGAGGTGCGGAGCTACGAGGTCCGCGGCGTGGTGGAAGAACTCTTGCCTGATGTCCCGGCGGCCGTGATCTACCATGAAGAGATCCCGGGCTTCCTGGATGCCATGTCGGTGACGCTCAAGGCCCGCGATGTAAGGGAACTCGCTGGCCTCAAGGTGGGTGACGGCATTACCTTCCGGCTTAACGTGACGACCGAGGACGGCTGGATCGATCAGGTGCACGTGGTGGCTCCCGGTAAGGACCCGGCGACGGAAAAGAAGGAAGAAGCTGAACCCGATACTCCGATCCAAGATCCTTGAGAAATCCATGAGGCTCTCCCCGCCGCTCATCGCGATAGCCTAACAGATCGTCCATTCGGAAAGAGGATTTAATGGCAATGACGCCGAGACCTTCTTCCGCATTGCGGGTTTCTTCAACAATCCATCCCTCGCCGGGTTTCCGGCTTCATCTGAAATCCACGGCTCCATGACCTTTGTTCGCCTGCTCTTGCCAGCTCTCGCCCTTGTAGCCGCGGCGCGCGCCGCCGACCGCCCGAATATCATCTTCATCCTCGCCGACGACCTCGGCTACACCGATGTGTCCTGCTATGGCAGCAAGTACTATGAAACGCCGAACATCGACCGGCTCGCGCTCGAAGGTCTGAAATTCACCAACGGCTACACGAACGCTCCGAATTGCCAGCCGACCCGCGCCGCACTCTTGAGCGGCCAATACGGACCACGCACCGGCATCTACACCGTCGGCGGTATCGACCGCTTTGATTGGCGTAGCCAGGCGCTGCGGCCCGTGGACAACGTCACCACCTTGCCTGCGGAGAAAATCACCATTGCCCAAGCGCTCAAAGGCGCGGGCTACGCGACCGGTCTTTTCGGCAAGTGGCATCTGGGAAACGGACCGGAGGCCCACCCTTCAAAGCGCGGCTTCGACGAGGCGATCGTGTCCAACGGCAAGCACTTCGACTTCGATACCGATCCGAAGACCGCCTACCCTGAAGGCACCTACCTCGCCGACTTCATCACCGGCAAGGCGGTCGATTTCATCGGGCGCCACAAGGATGGTCCCTTCTTCCTCTACGTGCCGCATTTCGGCGTTCACGCTCCCTATCAGGCGAAGCCGGAGCTGATCGCGAAGTTCAGGGCCAAGGCTGCCGCCGGTGGGCATGACGATCCCGTTTATGCGGCAATGCTCGCGAGCGTCGATGAAAGCGTGGGACGCATCACCGCGAAGCTCGATGAACTCGGTATCGCCGAAAACACCTTGGTCATTTTCAGCAGCGACAACGGTGGTGTCGGCGGCTACCAGCGTGAAGGGATCCAGGCCAAGGACACCACGGACAATTCCCCGCTGAAGGCCGGAAAGGGGAGCTTGCACGAAGGAGGCATCCGCGTGCCCTACGTCTTCCGCTGGAAAGGTAAGATCCCGCCGGGGAGTGTCTCCGCCCAACCGATCGCCTCGATCGACCTCTATCCCTCGACCTTGGAATTGGCCGGCGCGAAGAAGCCGGAGAACCAGGTGCTCGACGGGGTGAGCTACGTTTCCCATCTCAAGGATCCGGCGAACACGAAGGTCGGGCGCGATGCCCTCTTCTGGCACTTTCCCGGCTACCTCGGTGCCGGTAACAACACCTGGCGGACCAAGCCCGTCAGCGTTGTTCGCAGCGGTTCGTGGAAGCTGATCCAGAGCCTCGAGGACCAGTCGCTCCAGCTCTATAACCTGGACGAGGATCTCGGGGAAAAGAGCAACCTTGCCGCGGCCCAGCCGGAGAAGGCCAAGGAACTCCTCGCGAAGCTCGATGCCTGGCGAGCGGACATCAAGGCTCCACTACCCATCAAGAACGAGCCCCAGGACAGCGTTCCCGATGACGGCAAGAGAAAGAACCGGCGCAACAAGTAAGCTTCGTCTCCAGATCAGCACCCGCTCACCCATGAAACGCCGGCATTTCCTTTTCATCCTCCTCGCCCTGCCCGCCTATGCGGCCGGGGAAGGCCCGCCTAACAAACCGAACGTGATCTACCTCCTCGCCGATGACCTCGGCTACGAGGATGTCGGCTGGCGGAATCCGGAGATCAAGACGCCGCATCTCGACAAGCTGGCGAACGGCGGCGCGAAGTTGGAGCAGTACTACGTCCAGCCCGTGTGCTCGCCGACCCGTGCGGCATTCCTCACCGGCCGCTATCCCTTCCGCCACGGCCTGCAGACCGGCGTCGTGCGTCCCTGGGCGCAGTATGGCCTGCCACTGGAAGAGCGGACCATCGCCACCGCACTGAAGGAAGCGGGCTACGAAACGGCTATCACCGGCAAGTGGCACCTCGGTCATTTCAAGCCGGAGTATCTACCGACCAAGCGCGGCTTCGACCACCAGTATGGCCACTACAATGGCGCGCTCGACTACTTCACCCATGAGCGCGACGGCGGCTTCGACTGGCACAAGAACGACACCGTGAACCGCGACGAAGGCTACTCGACCGAGCTGATCGGCCGGGAAGCCGCCCGCCTGATCCGCGAGCGCGACAAGGCGAAGCCGCTCTTCCTCTACGTGCCCTTCAACGGCGTCCACAGCCCCTTCCAGGTGCCCGAGCGCTACCTCTCGCTCTACCCGCAGCTCCAGGGGAACCGGAAGATCTACGCCGCGATGATCAGCGCGCTGGACGACGCCGTCGGCGAGATCGTGAAGGCCGCGAACGAGGCCGGACTCGGCGACAACACGCTGATTGTTTTCTCAAGCGATAACGGCGGCCCGAACCCCGGCAGGCTCTCCGACAACGGCAAGCTGCGCGATGGGAAAGGCAGCGTCTACGAAGGGGGCGTAAGGGCCGTCGCCTTCGCCAATTGGCCGGGACACATCAAAGCCGGCGGCACCGTGCGGCAGCCGATCCACATTGCCGACTGGTATCCCACGCTGGTGAAACTCTCCGGTGCCGAGGCCTCGCAGAAGCTCCCGGTGGACGGGCGAGACATCTCTGCCGTGCTCACGGAATCCGGGACGATACCCAACCGCGAGATCATCCACAACCTCGCGCCGGACGGCGGTGCGATCCGCGCGGGCGACTGGAAGCTCGTGGTGAGCGGTCGCGGCGACCAGGCGAAGACGGAACTTTTCAACATCGCGGAAGACTCATCCGAGAAGAACGACCTCTCCGCCACTCATGTGGAGAAAGTGAAGGAACTCCGCGAGCGCCTCGACGCCCTCGCGAAGGAAGCCGTGGCACCGAAGGCGAAGCCCCAACCCAAGGGCTTCAAGTCTCCGGCCATCTGGGGCGAGTCCTGAAACGCACGATCATGAAACGCTTCATTTCCCTGCTGTTAGTCTCCGCTTCATTCCTCCATGCCGAGCCGGAGCGGAAGCCGAACATCCTGCTCATCACCTCCGACGATCTCAATCACTGGATCGGCTACACCGGCCGCAACAAGCAGACCAAGACGCCGAACATCGACCGCCTTTCCGCGCGCGGCACCAGTTTCGCCAATGCCCATGCCACCGTGCCCGTCTGCAACGGATCCCGCTCGAGCTTGCTGTCCGGCGTGCGGCCCTACACCTCCGGGGTCTATGGAAATGGCGACGATTGGCGGAATGTGATCCCTCCGGAAAAGACGCTGATCTCCGTCTTTCGCGCGGCGGGCTATCTCACGCTCGGCAGCGGCAAGCTCTACCACGGTGCCTACGACCGGAAATCGGAGTGGGATGACTACCTCCAGAGCGAAGGCCCGCGCGATCCGGTGCCGGCCGGTAGCAAGGGCGTCGGCGGTATCCGCTTCGGCGCGGTCGATGCGGAGGACTCTGAGCTTAGCGATCACCGCATCGTGGACTACGGGATCGGCCAGCTTCAGAAGAAGCACGACAAGCCTTTCCTGCTCACCGTCGGCCTGCACAAGCCGCACATGCCATGGTTCGTGCCGAAGAAGTACTTCGACCTTCATCCGCTCGAGTCGATCCAGCTTCCTCCGATCAAGGAAAACGATCTCGACGACGTGCCGGCAGCCGGTGTGGGCTTCGCGAGGCCGAAGGGTGACCACAAGCAGATCGTGGATTCCGGCCGCTGGAAGGAGGCGATCCAAGCCTACCTCGCGGCCGTTTCCTATGCCGATGCCGAGATCGGGAGGCTGCTCGATGCGCTGGATGCCTCCGGGCACCGCGACAATACCATCGTGATCCTGTTAGGCGACCACGGCTGGCATTTCGGGGAGAAGGAGCACTGGCGGAAGTTCGCGCTCTGGGAAGAGTCGACCCGGGCCCCCTACATCCGGGTCGTCCCCGGCGTGACCAAGGCCGGCACCATCAGCACGCGTCCGGTGGACTTCAGCAGCCTCTATCCGACGCTCGCCGAACTCGCCGGCATCCCGAAGCCATCCCACGTCGAGGGTGATAGCATTCGCCCGCTGCTCGCGGATCCAGCAGCGGAGTGGAAGGGTCACGCGCTGAGCACCTGGCTGCAGGGCAATCACTCGATCCGCACCGAAGACTGGCGCTACACGCGCTACTCCGATGGCTCGGAGGAACTCTACGACCACCGCAGCGATCCCTATGAGTGGACCAATGTGGCCGCGGATCCAACGCATGCCGCTTTGAAGAATGAACTGGCCGCGCTGCTGCCGGTGAAGAACGCGCCCGGTCTGACCAAGGGCGACGGCTGGCGGGATGCCGGCCAAGGCAATGGCCGGAGGCAGAACCGCCAGAAGGGCAGCGGAGGCGCTGCTGAAGACACGGATTGATTCATCATGAGACTACTCCTTCTTTTCGCCGCTTTCCTCGGCTCTTGCAGCGCATTGTCCGCTGCCGGGAGGCCGAATATCCTCTTCGTCTTTGCCGATGATTGGGGTCGCTACGCCGGCGTCTATCACCGGAACGGCAAGCCGGGATCACCCTTGTCCGCCTTGAACGAATTCGCGCGGACACCGGTATTCGACGGGTTGGCGGCGAAGGGTGTGCTGTTCCGGAACGCGCATGTGAATGCCCCGTCCTGCACGCCCTGCCGCAGTTCGCTACTATCCGGGCAGTACCTTCTGGCGGACCGGTCGCGGCGCGATCCTGTCGGGGGCAAGGTGGGATACTGCCATTCCCTCGTATCCGCTGCTGTTGCGAGATTCCGGGTATAGCATCGGGAAGACCTACAAGGTCTGGAGCCCGGGACAGCCGGCCGATGCGCCCTTCGATGGACAGCGCCATGCTTACGAGAGCGCGGGCGCGCGCTTCGGCCGCTTCTCGCAGCAAGTGACCAAGATCGTCGAGAAGGGCCGGCCGGTGGAGGAAGCGAAGAAGGTGCTCTATGACGAGGTAAGCGGGAACTTCCGCAGCTTCCTGGCCGCACGCGATCCCGCGAAACCCTTTCACTATTGGTTTGGCCCGACCAATACGCACCGGCAGTGGCAGAAGGGTAGCGGCAAGGCGCTGTGGAATATCGATCCCGATGCCTTGAAGGGGAAGATCCCGCCTTTCCTGCCGGATGTGCCGGAGATCCGCGAAGACCTGGCGGACTATTTGGGCGAAGTCGCCGCGCTCGATGCCGCGATCGGAGTGTTGATCGAGGAGATGAAGAAGACGGGCGAGTATGACAACACCCTGATTGTGGTGAGCGGGGATCATGGCGCGCCCGGATTCCCGAACGGGAAGTGCAATCTCTACACCTTCGGCACCGGGGTGAGCCTCGCGATCGCGGGTCCCGGAGTGAAGGGCGGCCGGGTGGTGGATGACTTCGTGAATCTAACGGATATCGCGCCCACCTTCCTGGAGGCCGCGGGCGTCGAGATCCCCACCGTGGTCACGGGGCGCAGCCTATGGGGCATCTTGAAGTCGGAGAAGTCCGGCCAAGTC
Source organism: Luteolibacter sp. Populi (assembly GCF_040801775.1). Lineage (GTDB taxonomy): Bacteria > Verrucomicrobiota > Verrucomicrobiia > Verrucomicrobiales > Akkermansiaceae > Haloferula. The sequence continues at coordinate 1,682,227 of NZ_CP161812.1, read as the reverse complement.
GATCCGGAGCGCACCTGGACCGTGACCGGCCGCGAACGCCATGTGGATGAAGCGCGCGAAAATTTCCTGCCCTATCCGCAGCGGGCGATCCACTCCGGGCAGCACCTTTACATCATCAATTTCAAGCCCGAGAGGACTCCGCTGGGGGACTTCTTCATCCTGGACAAGAAGGATCACGGGTTGACGCCCGAGCGGGTCGGCCAGGATACGCGCGCGGTAGCGGCGGACTTCGATGCGGGGCCGACGAAGGCTTGGCTGTTCGCGAATCGGGACACGGAGTTCGGCAGGCGCTACTTCGACATCGCCTTCGCGAAGCGCCCGCGTGAGGAACTTTACGATCTGGCGAAGGATCCCTATGAAACGACCAACCTGGCAAGTGATCCGGCTTACGCGGAGATTCGTTCGCAGCTTGAGGCGAAGCTTCTGGCCGAGCTGGAGCGGACCGGTGACCCGCGCTTGAAGAACGGCGGCGCTTACTTCGAGAACCCGCCGCTCTCCGGCCCCGCCCGTTGAATCGAACCCTTTCTAACACCATCTTTCATGAAATTCGTTGCGCCTCTTCTTCTCTTAACCGCCACGCTCGGATCACTCCACGCGCAGACCGCGAAGCCGAACATCGTCGTCATGCTCGTGGACGACATGGGCTGGTCCGACCTCGCCTGCTACGGCAGCGAGCTGAAGACGCCGAACCTCGATGCGTTGGCGAAGAACGGCCTGCGCTTCACGCAGTTCTACAACGGAGCCCGCTGCTGCCCGACCCGCGCCTCGCTGCTGACCGGTCTCTACGCCCACCAGGCCGGCGTCGGCCACATGACCGAGGAGCGCCGCGATGAAAATGGAAAGGTCCGCCCCGGCTATTCCGGCCGGCTCAATGACACCAGCGTGACGATTCCCGAAGTGCTCGGAAAGGCGGGCTACTTCACCGCCATGACCGGCAAGTGGCATGTCGGCCAGAATCATGGCGTGAAGCCGGAGGAACGTGGCTTCCAGCGCACGCTGACGGCGGCGGCGGGCGGCTTCTATTTCCCGGACTCCCGCGGAACAAAGGTCTTCTACAACGGCAAGGATGTGGGGAAGGACGGCGACCCGTTGCCGAAGGATTGGTATGCCAGCGACCTGTGGCCAAGCTTCGGCCTGAAGTTCATCGATGAGGCGATCGCGGAGAAGAAGCCCTTCTTCCTCTACAATGCCTTCAACGCCCCGCATTTCCCGCTGCAAGCGCCCGCCGAGGATATCGCGCGCTGGCGTGGCAAGTTCAAGGTCGGCTGGGACAAGCTGCGCGAGGAGCGCTACCGCCGCCAGATCGAGAGCGGTTTGATCGACTCGAAATGGCCGCTCTCCGCGCGCCCGGAGGACGTGCCCGCATGGGACAGCTTGTCCGCCGAGGACCAGGACCGCTACGATCACCTGATGGCGATCTATGCCGCGGTGATCGAACGCATGGACAAGGGCGTCGGCATCCTGGTCAAAGGTCTCCGCCAGCGCGGCCAGCTCGACAACACGCTGATCCTTTTCCTCAGCGACAACGGTGGCAACGCCGAGCAAGGCGTCCGCGGCCGCTCGAACGGTGACCACCTCGGCGACGCGCAATCCGACGTCTTCATCGGCAAGACCTGGGCCACGTTGAACAACACGCCTTTCGTCCGCTACAAGCACTACACCGACGAAGGCGGCATCTCGACCCCGCTCATCGTCCACTGGCCCGCGGTGATCAAGGACCAGCGCCGCGGCGCGCTTGAAAAGCAACCGGGCCATCTCATCGATATCCTCGCCACCGCCGTCGATGTCGCAGGCGCGGAGTATCCGGCGGAGTTCAAGGGCAAGGCCATCACGCCGAAGGAAGGCGTGAGCCTGTTGCCCGCTTTCAAGGGCGAGAAGCTCGCCCGCACCGCGCCGATCTTCTGGGAGCACGAAGGCAACCGCGCCGTCCGCGAGGGCGACCTGAAACTCGTGGCCCTGGAGGACCAGCCATGGCGCCTCTATGACCTCGCCGCCGACCGCAGCGAGCAGCACGACCTCGCCGCTGGGAAGCCGGAGATCGTGAAGGAACTCGCCGCGAAATGGGACACCTGGGCCGCCCGCGCCAAGGTTCTCCCCCTCGGTGCCTGGCGCGATTCAGGAGCTGGCAATCCACAGGGCAGCGCGAAGCGGAACTTCGAGCTGAAGACCGGCGACCGCTTGGAAAAGAACGAAGCGCCCGACCTGCGGAACCGCGCGATCACCCTCACTGCCGACTTCGACGCACCGAAAGGCGACGGCGTGATCATTGCCCAGGGCGGCACGCTGCACGGCCTGTCCCTCTCCATCCACGAAGGGAAGCTCGTCTTTTTCCTCCGCTCCTCCGGCGATGTTACCCGCGTGGAGCTACCGGGTCCCTTCGAAGGGCCGGTGCAGGCGGAAGCCAAGCTTGCCCGCGATGGCAAGGTGACCCTCTCCGCTGGTGGTAAGGAAGCCACCGCCACGCGCCCCGGTCTGCTTGGAAAGAACCCAGCCGACGGACTCAGCGTCGGGGATGACAGCGGTCCGCCGGTTGGTCCTTATAAGACGGCGGAGCCATTTGCCGGGACGATCCGGTCCGTGCGCGTCGCTCTCGGCCCGAAGTGACCCGCTCATGAAAATCCTGCTCGTCCTTCTCGCCGCCGCCCTCCCGTGTCTCGCGGAGGACAAGCGCCCGAACATCCTGTGGATCACCAGCGAAGACAACGCCTCCCATTGGCTGGGCTGCTATGGGAACAAGGACGCCTCGACGCCGCGGCTGGATGAGTTGGCGGGGGCCGGCGTGAAGTTCACCCGCGCCTATTCGAATGCACCGGTCTGCGCCGTGGCGCGCTCCACCATCCTCAACGGTACCTACGCCGTGAGCCAGGGAACGCAGCACATGCGCAGCCGGCCCAGGATCCCGGCGAGCTTCAAGCCCTACGTGGCCTATCTCCGCGAGCAGGGCTACCATTGCACGAACAACTCCAAGACCGATTACAACTTCAAGGGCGACGACGCCGCGCTCTGGGATGCCAGCTCGGGCAAGGCCCATTACAAGGACCGGCCGGATGGCAAGCCCTTCATGGCGGTCTTCAACCTGACCGTCACGCACGAGAGCAATCTCTTCCCCGCCCAGGTCGGGAAGAACCGCAGGAACGATGTGATCCCGGCCACACCGCGCCTGAGCTCCGCCGACCTCACCTTGCCGCCCTATCAGCCGGACCTCCCCGAATTCCGGAGCGATACCGCAATCTACCACGACTGCATCAGCGCGATGGACCGGCAGGTCGGCAAGTTGCTCGACGAGTTGCAGGCGCTCGGTCTCGCAGACGATACTATCGTCTTCTACTACTCCGACCACGGCGGCGCGATGGCACGCGGCAAGCGCTATCTGCAGGACACCGGCACCCGCGTCCCGCTGATCGTCCGCTTCCCGGAGAAGTGGCAGCACCTTTCTCCCGTCAAGCCGGGCAGCGAAGTGGCGGAGTTGGTGAGCTTCGTCGATCTCGCACCCACGCTGCTTTCCCTTTGCGGGATCGAAACGCCGGGCCAAATGCAGGGCCGTCCCTTCCTTGGAAAACATCGCGCCACGGCGAAGCCCGAAGTGTTTCTCTTCGCAGATCGTTTCGACGACACTCCGGGCATGCGCCGCGGCATCACCGACGGGCGTTTCAAGTATATCCGCTGCTTCACCCCTCATCTGCCGGGCGCGCCCTACAGCAGCTATGCGCTGGGACAGCCGTCATGGAAGGCCTGGCAGGAGGCTTGGCAGAACGGGAAGCTGGAGGGCGGCTTCAAGAATCTCTGGGAACCTGGCCAACCGGTGGAGTCGCTCTTCGACACGCAGTCGGATCCATGGGAGGTCACGGACATCGCCAGCCAACCGGAGCAAGCCGGACGTCTGGCCGCCATGCGCGAGCGGCTGAAGGCCCTGATGATCGAAACCCGCGACACCGGCGTGGTCCCCGAAGCGATGTGGGCGGACTTGATAAAAGGCGGGACGATCCACGATGCAGTGCGCGCCGATGGCTTCGATCAAGCGAAACTCGTGGAGCTCGCCTTTCTAGCAACGACGCCGGGTGAAGCTCTTCCAACTCCACTGATGGAAGCACTGGAGTCACCGCTGCCGGCCGAGCGCCATTGGGCGGAACTCGGAAAACGTCTCAAAGAGCTCGGGCGATAAGGCAATCACCGGGCTGGGTCCTCCGTAGTCAAACCTGACGGAGAATCGAATTTTTCCAGGATCAGACAAAACTTCCCGCCCCGTGCGTCAGCTCCATGATGGGAGGCGCGAAGCGCGGACTTACAGCCGGAGATCTCGAACGCATCCACGACGAACACGTGGCGGCGATGTTCCGCTACGGGCTGGCCCTGCTACGCGAGGAAGCCACCGTGCGCGATCTCCTGCAGGACATCTTCCTGAAGCTGGCCAATGGCCGCGGCGAGGCGATGGAAGCGCAATCGGAGCGCGCCTACCTCCTGCGGATGGTTCACCACGGGGCGATCGACCGCATGCGCCGCAACAAGGTCCGCCGTGACCACGCCACCGCGCACCCCGCGGAGACCATCTTCGAATCCTCCCCCGATCCGGACCGCGAGGCCTTCCGCCAGCGCCTGGACGCCGCGCTGGTGCAGCTACCCCTCGAGCAGCGCGAGGTGGTGGTCCTGAAACTCTGGGAAGAGCGCACTTTCGACGAGATCTCTCACATCTGCGGCATCCCGCTCAATACCGCCGCCAGCCGCTACCGCTACGGCATAGACAAACTCCGGGCCCTCCTGCGTCCCGTGTATGAAGAGCTTTGATCCCATGAACCCCGATCCCGGCCAGGACAGCGAATTCGAAAACCAGCTTCGCGGCATGGCCCTGCGCCAGCCGCCCGCGGAATGGAAATCGCTGCTGCTGCCCAAACCGGTCCCGCCGCTGTTCCCGAAGGTGATGCTGTTAGGCCTCGCCGCATGCTGGGCCTGCGGCTTCGGCGTCTTCCTGGCCACCCCCGAAGGGGAGGACCTGGGGCCGCCGCTGCTGCCGCCACCCGCGGAGCCGGCGTTCATGGATAATGCTCTCGCATTCCAACCGGAGATCCTGCGATGAGAAACCTGATTCAGAAAAAGTGGTTCCGTATTACGGCGAGGGTAGTAGTTTGCGGCGTTTCGCTGCTGGTGCTGGCATACCTGCTGGTGAACTGGCGCGGCGCCGTTGCGAAACAGCAGGCCGTCGCCGCCGCCCGGGCCGTCGGCATGCCGCTGACCGTGGATGATTTCACCTCCCACATGCCGCCGCCGGAGCAGAACTTCGCCCGCACCGGTATCGCGAAGGAGTGGGAGGACGCTTTTGAGAAGCCCGCCAACGAGCCCTACTCGCCGTGGAGCCCGCGGGGCATCTACGAATCCATGGGAGACCCGGTGATGGGCCCCGCTTGGTCGTATTGGAACCGCGGCAAGCCGAGGACTCTCGACTTCAGGCGGATGGCGGAGGGAAACCCCTATGGACGCAGTCCGGCGACTTTCCTGGCGGAATATGACCGGCGTCACGGCGAGGCATGGAAGAATTTCCAGGCGGGTTTCGATCTCCCCTATGTGCGCCGCCCGCTTGTGCCGCCCCGCTTTGCCGGCGGCTCGGAGTGGTTCGGTCTTGAGGAAGGCTTCGGCTTGAGTTCCCGGAAGCTTCAGGATGGCCTGTTTCTGCGGGCCGAGGCCGCGCTTGCGACCGGGGATTCCGCCAAGGCTGCCGAGAGCATCGTGCTCGGACTGAGGCTGGCTGACCTGATCGCCTCGAAGGGGACGGTGATCTGCGTCTTGGTGGGACACAACGGCATGCGCACGGTGGGCAGGGCGCTGAAGTCCGGCATCGGCCGGCACCTGTGGAAGAAGGAGGATCTGGAACTCCTGTCACGCGAGTTCCAGCGCCTCGACCTGCGGTCCCGGATCTATCGGGGGATCGAGTCCGAAGCCCTGATGATCCACGTTTGGGAAGGCTGGAAAGAGGACCGCGCGCGCTTCGGCAGGGAGGTGGGCCCGGGAGCGATGAATGTCGATGACGAGACGCCTTTCCTCTTCTGGTTCTGGTCGAAGGCTCCGGGCGGCCTGCCAGCCGGTTGGTTCGACATGAATGCTGCAGCGCTGCTCGATGATACGCGGAGGTGTCGTGAATTGGCGACCGCTCCGGGCCCGGTTTCCGCTTGGTTCGTCGAGGGCAGCCGGCTGATTGAGGAAAGGAGCAAGGAGAACCGGCGGGGCCGGATCATCGTGGGTTCTTCCGCAGGTCCCTTCCTACTGAAGGGCGGCGCCGTGGCGATCGTGGATTGGCGGCTGATGATCGCGGCCTGCGAGATCGAGCGCTACTTCCTTGAGCACGGCAGCTACCCGGCGGGGTTGGAGGCCCTGCCGCCGGAGCTTGTCACGGATCCCTTCAATGGCGGTCTCTTCTGCTACGCGGCAAAGGATGGGAAATTCACCCTCTACTCCAAGGGCCCGGACGGCAAGGACGACGGCGGAGCCCAGGAACTCCTCAGCAACCATGCCGAGTGGAAGGACTGGGTGTGGTGAGTTCGCCCGATGCGCCTAAACCTGGCGTGATGCTGTCGCAGGATAGGATTTGATCCGAGGATTCGGCAGCCCACCTGCCCGGTGATCCGGCGTCGTCTTGACAGATGGCGGCCGCTCGCATGGCATGAACCTCTCGTGCGCCGTTTCCGAAAGCACCAACTTTGGATCGTCATCGTCCTGCTCCTCTTTCTGGGCGGTGGTCTCTTGGTATGGCGCACGCTTGGCGAGGCTGGGAACACGCCAGCGGGTCTTTCAGGACAGGATGGTTCCGCGACGACCGGAGATACGGATGAAGTAGCAGGACAAGCGTCTGCTCGCGAGCGATCGCATCGCGGCACTGTGGACGAGGCGATTGCGGCAAAGGTGAATTCCTTGTTGCAACTGCGGGAGGGTGAAGCGCGCATGGTCAGTCTTCCGGCCGGGGTGGTGAAGATGGAGGACTACGCCAAGATCATGCCGGACGCCGACGCCACGCGGGAAGCTCCCAGTCTCCTCGGCGTGATCACTAAATCCGCCGCCCGTCCCCTGATCGAAAGCGGGCTGCGGCAGCAGCGCGACCTGCCGACGAAAATGGGCGCTGCGGATGGCGGACTCACCTTGCAGAGCCGAGGTCTGATCGCGGAGGCAACCATCACCCCTGCACCGGACGAAGTTTCCCGGGTGAAGGTCAAATGCTTGGAGAAAGGGACGGACACGAAGCCCGGAAGTTCCCTCGAGTCGATGCTCAGCATGCCACCCGGTAGCTGCCTGTTGGTCGTTTCCAGCGGTCCGGAGCCGGAGGCCATCTTGGTCATCCTGGGCGGCGGGATGGGGAAGGGGAGCGGGGTCCAAGAGCAGAAGTAGATGACCGCGCGATCGGGAGAAGGCTCTGTTCTCCTGTGGCTTCGGGCGGCCAAGTCAGCGTGGAAACGGTGCAGGTCCTGATACCCTTCCCACCTCGGCTGAGGACCGCCGCACTTCCGCTCTCCGCGCCATGAATCCCTATGGGAATCCCGCCGCAACCATCCACGCCCTCCAGGAGCTGCACGCGGAGATCCGGGAGATGCCGGCACCCGCAATCCGTTGGGAGGGTTCGTCCTCGAATCGAATCGGGTTGCCTTGGCTGATAGGGACCCCGGATTGGTGTTCCTGGATTTTTCCTCTTGTCGTAACGAAATTTATCGATACGACAGAACTCGTGACGAGTAATCCCGTCGAAATCTGCCGCGCCTTGGGCGATTCCACCCGCTGGCGCATCGTGCGTCTGGTGGCTTGCGATGCGCTCTGTGTCTGCGAGCTCGCGGACATCCTGGGCATGCCGCAGTCCTCCGTTTCCAGTCACGTCCAGATCATCCGGAAAGCCGGGCTCCTGGAATCCGAGAAGTGCGAGAAATGGACCTACTTCCGGATCGAAGCGCGGCATCTCAAGCTCCTGCGCCTCTTGGAAACCGAAGCCGTCCCGGATCGCGTATGGGCCACCGATGACAAGAAGACCATCCAGCGCCTCGCCCAGCGCGAGGGTAGTTGCTGTCCGGGGCCGAAGCGCCTCGCGAAATCCCGGCGGACCCCGATCGAAGCTTTATGACACTCCAGGAACTCAAATCGCTCCTCGGCGAACACTCCGGCCTCCACTTCCGCATCCGCCTGCCGGATGGTGCGGCGGTGCCGCTTTCCTTCCACGTCACCGAAGTCGGTCGCATCCACAAGACCTTCCTCGATTGCGGTGGCACGCTGCGCGAAGCGATCACCTGCCAGCTCCAAGTCTGGGTCGGCCCGGACTTCGACCACCGCATCGAGACCCGCAAGATGGCCGCCATCCTCGACAAAGCCAAAGCCTACCTGTCCGACGAATCCATGCCCGTGGAAGTGGAATACGAGGACCGCGTGATCTCCCAATACACCATCTCCGGCTACGAGGTCTCCGACGAGGCCGTCATCCTCGAGCTAGCTCACAAACACACGGAATGCCTCGCGCCCGAACTCTGCGGCCTGCCGCCGATCGGCCGCTTGCCCGCCATCGGTGCCGCTCCCTGCTGCGGACCTGCCGGATGCTGCTGACCATGAGAAAGGCCCTGGCAGAGTTCCTCGCCACCTTCGCCCTCGTCTTCGCGGGCACCGGGGCCATCGTGATCAATCAGCAGGCTGGGGGAGTCATCGGCCATGCCGGCGTCGCCGCCGTCTTCGGGCTGATCGTCATCGCGATGATCCACACCTTCGGCGATGTCAGCGGCGCGCACATGAATCCGGCCGTCACTCTCGCCTTCGCCGTCGCGCGCCGCTTCGCATGGCGCGGAGTGCCCGCCTACTTCGCCGCACAATTCACCGGAGCCATCGCCGCCAGCCTCCTGCTCAAGTTCCTTTTTCCCGCCTCCGCCACCTTGGGCGCGACCTTGCCTGCGGGATCGCCGCAGCAGAGCTTCATCCTCGAAATCGTCCTGACAGCGATGCTGATGCTGGTGGTCCTCAGCGTCTCCAGCGGCGCGAAGGAGAAGGGCGTCACCGCTGGCATTGCCATCGGTGCCATGGTCGGCCTCGAAGCGCTATTCGCCGGCCCGATCTGCGGGGCCTCCATGAATCCCGCCCGCTCGCTCGCACCCGCCTTGGTGAGCGGTCACCTCGAACACCTCTGGCTCTACCTCATCGCCACCTTCGGCGGTGCCCTTCTGGCAATCCCCATTTGCTTCCTCGTCCGCGGCCCCGGCGGCTGCGGAGGATCTTCTCCACCATGACTCGGCTCCCCATCGTCCTCATCCTCTGCACCGGGAATTCCTGCCGCAGCCACATGGCGGAGGGCCTCCTCCGCGCCGCCTCCTCCGGCATCCTCGATGTCCGCAGCGCCGGCTCGAAGCCCGCCGGCTACGTGCACCCGCTTGCCATCAAGGCCCTCGCTGAAATCGGCATCGACATCTCCGGCCACCGCTCGAAGCACATGGACGAATTCCTCTCCATGCAGGTCGAGACCGTCATCACCGTCTGCGGCAATGCCGACCAAGCCTGCCCGATGTTTCCCGGCCAGCTCAACCGCCATCACTGGGGCTTCGACGATCCCGCCCACGCCACCGGCACGGAAGACGAACAAATGGCCGTCTTCCGCCGCGTCCGCGATGAGATCCGCCGCGTCTTCGAAGCCTACGCCGCAGGCCGGCGGGACGCACTGGCGCAACCTGCGATGCCATGAAAGAGAAGATCCTATTCATCTGCATCCACAACAGCGCGCGCAGCCAAATGGCGGAGGCACTGATGAACGCGATTTGCCCGGACCGGTTCATCGCCGAGAGTGCGGGCTGGAACCGGGTGAACTAAATCCGGATGCCGTGGAGGTCATGCGGGAGATCGGTGTCGACATCTCGCGGAAGGCGACCAAGGCGGTCTTCGATCTCTTCAAGGCGGGCAGGCTGTATTCCCACGTGATCGCCGTATGTGACACCGCGGCGGCCGAGCGTTGCCCGGTCTTCCCAGGGCTGGTGCAGCGGCACCAGTGGTCCTTTCCCGATCCCTCGGCCGCGACCGGGAGCCGTGAAGAGCGGCTGGCCGTGGCGAGGGAAGTGCGTGACATGATCAAGGCGGCGGTGGAGGAATGGTGCTCGGAGCGGTGCTCCGCAGTCCCGGCCTGACCCCATGACCCGTCCCTGGTATCGATCGCCTGTCTTGTGGTTCGCCCTCCCCGGCCTCGTCTTCCTGTGCGTGGCATGGGTCGATTCGATGTCGAATGCTTCTTCCCTCGACGTGGCGACGCTATCGCATTCACTATCGGTCGATCATGAAAACGCGCACCTCGGAATCTCCTGGTACGCGGCCCCGTCGGTCCGGACAGTTGGCGGGAATTGGTCGGTAAAGCGGGAGCCGGGAGGAGGGAGACAGGAGAAACGATGGTTCCCGCTACCCTCCTATTATCGGAACGATTTGCATCGGGCTACCTCGTGGCACCATCTGGATATCCCGCATTGGTTTGTCATTCTCTGCTATCTCGGCCTCTGGCAGTTGCCGTGGCTGTGGCGCTACCACCGGGCGAGGCGGATTCAACGCACACTCGCGGAAGTGGCATGAAGGGGCCGTGGATTCGCACCCGCTTATCGGGGCTCGGTCAGATTCGCTGGCGGAAAAGGAACCACCGATGGACACGGATCCAAGGTAGCCGATCCCGAGTCCTCCCGTAGTCCGGCTTTTATCCGTGTCCATCGGGGTTCATCCGTGGTTGGCTTTTCATCCGCGTGATCCGCGGTTAAATTTCCCTCGGCAAACTTGATGGAAAGCCCCACTTATCTTGACCCCTGCCCTGCGCCTGATAGGTCCTTCGGCTAGCCGTGAAGCGTCTCCCGCGGCACGACCGTGAAGCCCGGGGATGGATCGCAACGCATGACCAGGAAAACCAAGCTCGCCATCGCAGCCGCCACGCTGGGCCTTTCCTCATGGCTGGGCTACAGCTCGGAACGCCATGTCACGGAAGCCGCGGGCAGCGCTCCCCGGACCCTGCGCTCGGTCGTCCGGAAGATGCTGGAACCGGAATCCCGCAGCGCCGCGATCGAGCGCCTGAACCGTCTCCGCCACGCCGCCGGGCGCGCGGCCCCGACTCCCCGTGAAGCCGCCGAGTCCTGGGAGATCATTCGCGGCTTCACCGTGGAAGATATCCAGGCTTATCTCGCCGAGCTCCCTCCCAACTCGGAACGGGGGGCCAATCTCGCGCTGATCAACATGCTCTTCCACCGCTGGGGCCAGCTCGATCCCGCGGCCGCCGCGAAGGAGGCGATGCAGCCTGCCTACAAGGAGAACCGCAACCTGCTTCACACCGTCATGGTCGCTTGGGCCGACCGCGATCTGGACGGCGCGATGCGCTGGGCTGCCGCGGACAATTCCGATGAGGCGAAGCGCGCGGTGAGCAACGTTGCCGGCAGACTTTTAGTGATTCAGGATCCCAAGACCGCGCTCGCCCGCGCCGCAGCCGAGTGTCCCGCCGCAGTGAGAGGCGTGCTCTCCGCCTTGGCCCGGGAAATGAGCGGCACGGCAGAGTCGCGCCGGGAGTTCGTCGAACTGGCCGCCGGCAAAGTGGATCCCCAGGAATGGCTCCGTGGCCTGAGGCAGTTCGCTTCGATCTGCTCCGAGCGTGATCCCGGGGGCGCGATCGGAGTCGTTGCGGAGCTTGAAGGCATGGGACTTCCCGCCGATCAAGTCGCGGCCTTCCGGGACGATGCCCTGCACAACTCGAGGCTGCGCAGCCCTGAAGCGGCGCTCGATCAGATGCTTCTCCCCGAGTCGAACATCCCTCCGGACAAGCAGCTTTCCGCCTACCGGAACTGGGCGGCGAGCGAGCCGGATGCGGCCCTCTCCTGGGCGCAGCGGAACGGCAAGCCGGACTTCGTCGGGGAGACAGTGAAACAGCGCGCGCTTGATCTGCTCCACACCGGCTGGCAGCCGGGAATCAACGATGAAATGCCGTGGATCGCCGGCTTCCTGAAGCACTTCGATTCTTGGAAACAGCAGCAGCCGGACGCCGCCGCGGCCTGGCTCCAGACCATGCCCTCCGACGTCCGCGGTCGCCTCAATACCACCCCTACCGATGTCCCGCGTTAGATCCATGCGTTCCGGTATTCTCGGTCTGGCCGGGATCGCCCTGCTCGGCTTCGGCGGGAATTGGGCCGGCCACCGGGTCGCACGGGCCGGCCTCTTCCATGGCTCCGCCATCGGGACCAAGTCTTCCAGCGGGGATGCCGCTCCACCGCCGCAACCAAGCTCCGCGCCGCTGCGGCAGGATCAGGTCGCTACCGCCCTGAAGCGGCTCCGCGCGCTTGCCGCGGCGAGCCCGAATCTCGCCATGGATTTCGATGCGGCGGCTCAGGTCGATAGTCTGATCGCCGGACTCTCTGCCGCCGAGCTGGCAGCGCTCTACGCCGGGATCGATCCCTCCTTCTACAATTACAATCTCCGCATCCTCAGCCAGAAGATCGGTCTCGCCTGGGTCGCGAAGGATCCGGACGCTGCGCTCGCTGCGGCATTCTCAAAGTCCACCGGCAAGTGGCAGGGACGGTATCTCGCTCTTACCATCTATGGGCAGTGGTCCCAGAATGAACCCGCTGCCGCGCTGGCCTGGCTGAATGCGGCGGAGCTGCCTCCTTCTTTGGCCGGCTTGAAGGAGGATTTCCGCTCGGCCGCGCTGACGAATCTGGCGGGGCGCGATTTCGAATTGGCCACCGCCGAGCTGCTGAAAATGCAGAGCCGCGCAACCGGAGACGGCCCCAGCGCGCAGGGAGTCCTTTCGCAGTGGGGCTACATGTATGCCGATGACCCGCCGATGCGGGATCAACTCATCGAGTTCGCCAAATCCACCGGCCGCCCGGAAGACTATGCGGATCTTAACAGTTCCCTGCTTCACTCCTGGTCGCAGGAGGACTCGCTCGGCATGCTCACCTACCTTCAGGATCTGCGCGGCTATCTGGAAAGCGATGCCGTCCCTGCCGCATCCCGGCCCGCCGTGGATGCTACCGCGGTGAGCGCGGCCATCTCCCGCGAATACACCGGCCCCGCGCTGGAGTGGTGGATGGAGCGCTACGGCCAGAGTCCGGACACCCCCGAGCCGATGCGCGAGGCGATCTCCCGGTGGGTCCAGAAGTACCCGGACGCCGCCCGGCAATGGTTCGACCAGCAGCCCGAATCCCCCCAGCGCGATGCCCTCAACGCCGCCGCGATCCCCGCCTTCCTGTCCCAAGGGAAATTCTCCGAGGCAGCGCACAGCATCGCTGGCATCCGCGATCCGGCGCTCCGCCAACCCGCGGTCGAGCGCCTTGAAATCCTCTGGAAGATCCAGGACCCCGCCGCCGCCGCCGCATGGCAGGCCACGCTTCCGAACGACGCAGGCGGCGAGAAGTAGCAGCCAGTCACCATTTCAACGCGCTCGTGATCACCAGGCCCAAGCTCGCCCTACTTCTTTGCCTCGCCGTGCTGCTGCTCGTCCTGTGGGTCTGCCTTGGAATTCGTCCGGGCAAAGTCGATGAAGCCGGCTCTCGTGCCGGGAGGTCGGATCGCGGTTCCCTCAGCCCCCGGCCAGAGGACGACATGGAGGCGCGGATTGCGGAGGCCATTGCGGAATACAAGAAGTCGGAGCGCCCGAAGTATTCCGATGCCGCGCCCTATCATCTCAGCGCCGCGGAGATTGAGAAGTTCCTCCAGGCACGCGGTCGGTCGGTCTCTTCCTTGTATTTCGCCCTGCTGTGTTCGGGGGATCGCAGGCTGCTGGACGAGATCGCCGCGCTTCCGGATTCCCCGCTTAAGTTCCAGATCCTGGCGGCCTACACCACTGATAAAGGGGCGCGGCTGGAACGGGCGCGAAAATACGTGGAATTCGATCCGGACAATCGGATCGCTCACCTCATGCTGAGTTACACCCTCTCGGAGCTAGGTCTTCCCGACGAAGCATTGGAAGTTCTGCAGAAGTCCTCGGCCGCTCCCGACATCCGCTCGGGCCGGGACGATATCGCTGCCGAGTTCAAGGCCGGCTGCGGGATTCTGGGAGAGGAGCGCGGCTACCAGATGCTCGAACTTCATTGGTCCGACTACGCGGTCAATGTCGCCCTTTGCACCGCGGGTGGCTATCTGGCGTCCTTGGATCCCGCGCCCTTCATCCGCAATGGCGAGGCCGATGTGCCGCTGATGCTCGGGAAGATGGACGACTTCTACCGCCGCATCGGCTTCGACGAAGACAGGCGCCGCGAAGATGCGATGATGAAGGTTCGCGACTCCATTGTGAGGATGAAGACGACCAACGGAATCACGAATGCCTCTTTCGAGTTCGACCGGCTGAACCGCGAGCTGAACGCCGAATTCATCGCCGGCTTCAAGCGTGCGACGGCCTTCGACAAGCTCACTCCCGCGCAGAGGAACCAGCGCCTGGCGGAGAACTACCTCAGCGGCTTTTGAGCATGCCGCGGGGACTCACCCACCTTCCTCCCCGGCCTTTTTGATCTCCGACTCGATCTTGTTCTTCAGCTTCGGTGTGACCACCTGCCCCGCCCAGCGCGCGGCCTCCTCTACCTGCCCGTCCGCCAAGGCCAGCCGGGCATAGCTCAGGGCCACCGCCTCATTCTGCTGGGGCGTTAGCGATGGCCCCTTGGCTTCATACCACTTGCGCGCGGCTTCCGGATCTTGCGCGACCCACTCGTTCATCCCGATCTCGATCCAATAGGCGGCGTGCTGCGAACTGCCGGACATGATCGACTCGACGAGTTGCTGCGGATTGTTCCCGGCTTCGTTGCTGACCATCTCCTTTTCCCGCTGCCAGACCTGCCCTTCCGCCTTCCGCCGCGTTTCCGGATCCGCGATCTTGCCGACCCACTTCCAGCCCTCGGCGGGCCGCGCCTCTTCCGCCAGGAATCGCGAGACGCCATGGGCCACCTGATCGGCTTCGTTCTTCGCCAAGCCATTGCCACCGTCGGTAAACCACGCCTCCACGGCATTGATATCGGAGTGCGCCCACGACACCGCGCCTTCCCTCAAGAGCAGCGGGAATTCGCCCTTGCCACGCAGCCCCTCGATCGCCGCGAGAGCCTGGTGCGGATCTTCGGCGAACATTTGCTCGGTCAGCGCTTGCAGCCGGCCGGTGCGTGCCCCGCGATCCGACATCCCCTCGTAGTTTTCCGTCAAAGTCTTCCAGCATTCAAATGGCACGACATCCGCGGCCTGCGCCAGGAAAGCATGGAAGAGCTGCTCCTTCAGTGCCGGGTAAGCATCTCCGGCCGCCTTCAGCGCTGCTTCCGCGGCGGCATAGTTCGCCCTTGCCTCTTCGGGCGGGGCGGCGCGCATCGAGGGGTTGTCGAACATCTGCAACCCCATCGAACCCAGATCGATGCTGGCAGCGATTCCCCATCCGATCGCGTTTGCTTCATTGGCCGCCAACGCTGGTTTCGTCGCGAGGAGTTCCGTCACCTTCGACAGGCCACCCGGCGCGCCGATATTACTCGCCAAGCTCCGCAGCAGCGTGTTGCGGTCACTCTGGGAGAAAGCCGGGTCCTTCATGCGCTCCAGCAGCTTGGCCACCGGTTCCGGCGACTTCGCGAAGAGCGCGAAGACCAGCGTCTGGCGATACTCGCCCTGTCCGAAACCCGAGACCAGCTTCATCGCCGTATCGAAGGCGCCCACCTCCGTGAGCCGAGCGATGATCTGGCACTGGCGGTCGCGCTTTTCGCTCTGCCTCAGTCCGGCGGAGTCGAGGGACTCCCATAGACCCTTCAGCTCCGCGGCCTGCAGGCGATCGACGCGACCTTGGAACTCGGCAGCCTTGCTCAGCTCCGGCCCCGCCTGCCGCTGATCCGTGGCAGCTTTCGCCCGGCTCGCCGCCCTTGCTTCCTTTTGCCCGCTCCCGGCGGCGGTCTCCGTCTTGTTGCAGGAGCTCGACGCCAGGGCGGCCACCGCGAAGAGACACACCATGGGAAATCGCATGTTCAGATATCCTATCCGTTCGTGCGGGGGATCGGCAAGCACGCTATTTTTCAAGCGCCTCCACCAGTGGCTGACGGTCGGCGTCATAGGTCCGCCGTTCCAGGATCGTGAGGCCCGTTCCATCGGGGGCGGGCTTCGAGAGTGTGTCATCCGCTACCCAGTGCCGCTCGCTCTGCCGCAGGAAGGGCACCGCGGCGAGCGTAAGCACCATCGAGGTCACCAGCACCGGGATCATCACGCGGATCGTGAGCAGGCCGCGCAGGGCGATGTCGCGCGGGGAGGCCATTCCCATGACCGCTTGCCAGAGCAGCCACAGCAGGGGAATCCCGCCCGCGGCGCTGCTGTAAAGCAAGAATTTGGCCTGTTGAACTTCCGGCAGATAGCGCACCCCACCCTCCAGCGCGATGAACAGTGCCGCGACCCCGACCATCACCCAGCCGATCCACAGCCGCCCGCCGCCCAAGGCCAGGAAGGCACCTTGCTTCGCCCAACGCCAGCGGACCGTCTGGAGCATGCAGGCCAGGAGCAGCACAATCCCTCCTGCTCCTTGGGAAAGCCATGGCTGCATCAAAGGGAAACGCCCGTTCTTGTAATAGGTCAGGCCGATGTCCCTGCAGCCGAGCGGCGAGATCCGCACGATGATCAACCACCACACAAGCGGGGCCGCCAGCCCGGCAGCGAAGATCCAGATCCAGTCCCGAGGTTCAAACAAGGGTCCCAGACCGCGGGCCAACCCGCGCGGTCCGGCACCGCGGCGAAGCATCTCGACCGAGCAGCCGCCCAGGACGAGGAACACGATCAAGCTGGCTGCCACCGCCGTGAAGCGGTCCGCCATCGCATACTCCGCGAGCCGGGCAGGCTTGAGCTCCGCTTCCGTGATTCCTCCGTCTGCCTCCACGTAAGCCGAATGCCATTGGCTGGCCTGCCGGACGACTTCAGCCGGCGCAGCGCGCGTGCTCCAGAGGCTGGAGGTGATTTTTTTCGTCGAATCCATCCATGCCACCTCATCGCCGAGCCCCATGCTTTTGCAGGCCGCTTCCAAGGGAGGAGGGAAGGCGGGCATATTGTGAGACGAGGCCGTCGGGTCCCGCGCCGCGAGGACCAGAACCTTGTGGAAGTCTGACATCAGGGTTCTCAGGCCTTCCCTGTCCCCGGCTGCCGCGAAACGCTCCGCTTGAATCATCACGGCATTGCGGAGGCTGTAGGTCCAGGCCTGCTGATTCGGCCCGAGCAGGCCGAGGAGGCCGCGCTCGATGTAGAGGCTTTTCAGCGTTCCATCGGAGACGAAGCCTTGGAGCTGGTGCTTCTGGATCGTGGCGAAGTGCGAGTAGGAATGACCGCATTTCGCGGCTTCCTTGAGGTAGCTCATCGCGGCCTGAAAGCTTGGCTCATCTTTGACCGTGACTTTTCCACGGCCAGCCCTGTCGAGTGCCTTCTCCGCCAATCCGTTTGCCGCGTTGATCCCCCATACGGCGTTGTCCGGATCGAGCGCCTTCCACTTCGCCATGAAGTCAGGAGGAAGATTGCGTGCCGGGTCCCAATAATCGAACCATTCCGCGTAGAAGCGATAGAGCGCCTTGTCTTCCGGGTCTCGGGCGAGCAAAGCTTCGACCTGTTTCCTCCACGCCTCCTGGTTCTCATAGTAGAGCGTTCGCAGCGGCACCGCCTCCCCGGCAGGCCCCATCGCTGCCAGCATGCCCTCGAAGTAACCCTTGTTGCCACCCTGCCTGTGCAAGGGCCGCAGCAGGCGGAATTCCTGATAGTGCGCGGGGATCAGGAAGCCGAGGACGACGCAGACCACCAGCATCACCAGACCCGTGATCAAGGGCAGACGCAGCCGGGGCGGCGGCACGGTCCTCTCCAAGCTTGCGATGGAATTCTCCAGCTCCCCCGTGTCATCGGGCGCATGGGCGATGCGGGCTGCCAGCTCATCGGCAGCCGCAGCCCGGCCCGGTCCGTCGGGAAAACCGCGCAAGGCGAGTTCGATGAAGCGGTCGGATCTTGGCGACATACGGGCTCTATCTAGCGGATGAGGCTGAAGCGGCCTGTTGGACTTGTCCATCCCGCTCGCCAGAGCGATCTCTCCTTGGCAACCGTCTGAAGAGGGAATCCCTATTCTCTTAAAGGGGTACCCTTAGAGGGAATACCTTTGCGTGCCGTTCGGGGCTACGGGTGGTGTGCCGTTTGGGGCACCACGCCCGTTCCGTCCGGGGGCACGGGTAGAGCCACGCCAGCCAGGAGTTTTCGCCGGCGTCGTCCGCGCCAGAAGAGTAGTGCTGCCCAAGCGAGGGCGTAGAGGCCGGTGAGGAGCCAGTAGGGGATCCAGGCGGTGGTGTTGCGGGTGATGGCGGTGGTCGTTCTTTCCAGCGGTGGGAACCAGCTCCCGTCCTGTGTTTCGGCCCGGTAGTCCCATTGCGGCTGAGGTGGAAACTTCGGTGCGATCCAGGACGAAATCCACAGCGCTCCGGCTTTGCTGCCGATCGAGCGATGCGGCTGCATGGTGGTATCGGAATTGGTCGGGCGCTCGTAGCCGATCCGCGAGTGGAAGGGCGGTTGGGATGGTCGCGTTTCCCACACGGCGGGAGGGTTGAAGTCGGGTGCTTTGAAAGTGGGCAACCCGGCATCCAGTTCGGTGAAGCTTGGAAGGACCGGTGGCTTCTCCACCGGCGGCCATTTCATCAGCCGGGCCGCGCCATGGGGCCAATGGGCTGCGGCGGGGTGGTGCATGGAGTCCCGCCAGGCCCAGAGCAGGAACAGGAAGACCGGCAGGCCTAGCCAGAAGGAGAGGAGGCGGAGGGGGGCGGGGAGAACTGCTTTCATCGGGTTGCGGCAACTCCCTTCTAACTGGAGATCCATTGACGCGCAGGCATTTTTTGCGCAGGAAGACGGTGTGAATATCCATGGCAGCCCCTGCGTCCTAGTGCAGCCATGACGCCCCGCTCTCCATGAAAACCGCCTGGTGGCTTCTCGTTGTCTTGCTTGCCTTCATGGCGGGGTGGTTCGGGCGTGGCCGGGTTCCGGTGGCGGAGACCGCGCCTGCCGCGGCACGGGCGGCGGTGCCGGCGGCGAATGCGGCCCGGGATACCAGCCGCAAGCGCTGGGGGGAGAAGCTCCGCGAGCAGGAAGAGCCCAAGGCGCTGCTGGCGGAGATTCCCGCGAAGGACCGCGGGGCTTCGGTCGAAGCTTGGCTTGGCTCCTATGGTTTGGGTGGGCTGGATGGGGCGACGGTGACCAAGTTCTGGAACCTGTTAGACGTGTGGGTGGCGGAGGATTCCGAGGCGGCGTGGCAGTGGGCCAGCGGGCTCAGCGATGCGGGGATGCGCGAGCTGGCGATGACCGGGATCGCCGGGTCGCTGGCCGATAGCGACCCCCAGCGAGCCTTTGACTGTCTGGTCGCGCATGGTGAATTCCACCACGGGATCCGCGACGGCCGCCTGATGAACTTGATGAAGGGGCTTTCGCAGGAGGCGCTGAAGAAGGACCCGCTGGCGCTGGTGGAGCTGTGGGAGAAGGTGCCGAAGGCAGGCGAATCGGTGGATAGCTATGCCGGCGTCAGCCTGGAGCTGGATCCCGCGACGGACTTCCGCACGCTGCTTGATGCGATGCGGAGCAAGCTGGGCAAGGATACCGACCGGCCGCTCTTTCCCAATGGTGTGATGAAGGCGTGGACGAAGACGGACCCCGAGGCGGCCCGCGGCTATCTGATCGAGAAGATCGCGGCGAAGGAGAACTTCGACGACGAATGGAGCGAGATGGGGAGCGTGCTGGCGAAGGCCAAGGGGCAAGCCGCTGCCGACCAATGGACGCTGGAGATGCTGCGGGAATTGCCCGAGGGCGACCGCGGGGCCTTTTTCGAGGGTAGCGGCTGGATGAATTCCCCCGGGCGGATTTTCGATTTGATGCACGCCGGTGCGACCGAAGCGGAATCCGCGCAATGGATTGCGGAGACCGTGCAGGTCTCAGCGGATCACGAGGGCAGCGCTTGGAAGATTGGAAACATACTGGGCGAACTGCCGATCGAGAAGCGGATCGAGCATTTGAAAAGCCTGCGCGGGCCCAAGGCGCTGGAATTGATCGGGCCGGTGGTGGAACGATGGAATCTTACCGAGAGCCAGGTCGCGGAGATCAAGCAAGCCGTGGCGAGTCCATAAATCCGAATCGGTCTTCCATGAAATGGTATCACTGGTTCATCCCTCCGCTGCTCGGCCTCGCCGCGTATCTTGCGGCGGGTGAGGTGCGGCCGGTGGTGAAGGAGGCTGCGGTTCCCGTGCGGGCCGCGGAGCGGAGGGCGGAGCCGGAGCGGTCAGACGTGAAGGGGGTGATCGGCGAGTTCAAGCAGCAATGGGAGGTGGTGAAGAAGCTGGCGGCGGACGAGGACGCGGTGATGCCGGTGGCGGACCTGCGGGCCAAGACCCTGGCATTGCGGCAGGCCTGCGAGACGCTTCCAGAAGGCGCGGACCGGGGCAGGGTCCGGGATTTGAACAGCCGCCTGGCAGCGGCAATCCGCGAGCTGGGAAGACGCCAGGGAGCGGAGGCACTGGAAGCGATCGACGCGGAGAATGATCGCCAGCGCCATGCCGCGATGGCCGGGTGGGCGGAGGTGGAACCGGAGGCGGTATTCAAGGCCGTGATCGCGAGCGAGCGCCGCGGGTCCTGCTCAAGCGATACGCTGATGAAGCTGCTGCAAGGCCAGGCGGAAGCCGGAAATGCGGCGCTCAAGCGGGCCTGCGCGGAGGTGCGATGGGAGCTGTTCCGCGATCTGCCGGGTGATCCCTTTTCGAACAACGGCCTCAAGATCCCCGAGGATGCCGGGGCGCGACCCTGGATCGAGAGCGGTGCCGCCCGGGCGCTGGCGGAGCAGGGTGTGGGCATCAACAATCTCTTCCACGTTTGGGCCAAGCGGGACCCGGCGGCGGCGCTGGCCCAAGCCTTCGATTGGCCGGGATCGGGACGTTCCGAGATCATGGATGTGCTGGGTGCGGGGCTCAACGATCCGGAGCGGGCGGAGCAGATCCGGGCCGCGCTGGAAGCTCTGCCTGCGGAACAATTTTCAAAGGTGACCGGGGCGGTGGGCGAATATCGCGAGAGTCGCACGACATTCGGAGACGATGTCGCGAAGACCTTTCCGATGCTGGTTGCGACGAAGAAGGAGGAAGGGGGACCATGAGAGCGGCCCATCGGAATCTCCTGTTCGCGGCAGCTTGCCTTGCGGGGCTTGGCGCGGGTGTCTTCCTGGGAGGCGGGCGGGAAGTCGGTGTGGCTGCTGCTGCGGTGGCGTCGTCGTCTAACAGCCGCTTGGAAGCCGGGGTGCCGCAGGTGTTAGAAGCGGGGGCAGAGGCGAAGCCTGGCTCGGTGCCCGTCACCCGCCAATTGCTGCTGCGGCGGACGCTGGCGGCCTGCGAGACCGCGGCACTCTGGGAATGGCTGGGGGCCAATCCGGAGGGCGACGGTTATATCACCAGTTCGGTAATCAGCGAGCTGATCGACCGGCTGGGTTGGGGTGCTTGGGAACATGCCCTGGCAGTCGGGGATCCGAAAACGCGGGAGAAGTTGGCCGCACAGATCCTCGCGGAGTTCGCGCGGCGCGATCCATGGAAGGCGTATGCGGAATGGCAGAAGCATCGTGCGGAATTCGAGGATCCCGAGTGGGGCGCGGGAGTGATCGAGCATTGCACGCTGGCGGCATCCGCGATCTCGGCGGACAAGCTGTTAGAGATGTTTCAGCAGCTTCCGAAGCCGGAGGCGGAGAATATGATGGTGGTGGAGTTTGCGAAGGACTTCGACTTCCGGAAGGTGCTGGACGACATGATGACGTCGGGGAAGCGGCCTTACACGCTGGCCGAGAATCTGGTGCCGAAATGGGCGGAGCGCTCGCCGGAGGAAGCGGCGGCCTGGCTGGGAGAGCATCCGGACTATTTCAAGGAGGACTACCACGAGGCCCAGGCGAGCGGGGTCCTGAAGGCGATCGCGAATGCCGGGATGAGCGACGAAGCGCGACGCAAGGCTCTGGGCGCGATGGCAAACTTGTCGGACGAGACCCTGGACCAAGCTTGGCATTTCGTGACGGGCAACAGCGATGGCAAGGTCTCCGCCTCCGTTCTCCAGTCCGCGGAGATGATGGGCCAGCGCGAGGATTATCTGCGGCGGTTGCTGCTGGAGACGCGGACCGAGGAGGAACTGGATGGCTCGTGGAACCAGGTGCCGCTGGGGGAGCGCCGCGAGGTCCTGGCCGCTGCCGAGCGGGAATGGGCGGAGAAGAATCCGATGCCCCTCGATGCCAAATCGCGTGCCCATTGGCTGAAGATGGTAACGACGGCATGGGGGATTTCGCCCTGACAAGCTTCCTCCAATTCAGCTTTATGAAGTGGTATCACTGGTCGGTTCCTCTCTTGCTCTGCCTCGCCGGGTATTTCGCGGCAAGTGCGGGGCGACCGGTCGCGCAAGAGGCGGCTGTAGCAACGCGGGCGGCGGATCGACGGGCGGAAGCGGTGCGGTCGGATGTGGCGGCGGCGATCGGCGAGTTCAACCAGGAATGGGAGGCGGCGCAGAAGCAGGCGGCGGCGGAGAACGCGGCGATGAGCGTGGAGGACCTACGCGCGAAGATCGTGAAGCTGAAGCAGGCGCTGGATGCCATGACCGAGGATACGGACTGGGAAATCGCCGGGGAGTGCCAGCAGCGAATGTTTGCCGCGGCTGGGGAACTCGGCCGCCGTCAGGGTGAGGAAGCGGTCCAGTGGCTCAAGACCTTGGATCGGGATCTGGCGTCTTTCGCGATGGATGGTTGGGCGAAGGTGGAGCCCGAGGCCGCGTTCAAGGCCATCATCGCCAGCGAGCACCGCGGACCCTGCTCAGGTGCCACGCTGATGGAACTGCTGCAAGGCAAGGCCGGAGCCGGCAGTGCGGCCCTCAAGCAGGCCTGCGGCGAGGTGCCATGGGAGCTATTCCGTGACGTTCCGGGGGCTGATCCTTTCGGCAACAATGGCTTGGAGATTCCCAAAGATGCCGATGTGCGGCCGTGGATCGAGAGCGGCGCCGCGCGGGAGCTGGCGGGGCAGGGTGTCGGTCTGGCCAATCTCTTCAGCCTCTGGGCCAAGCAGGACACCGAAGGCGCGCTGATTCAATCGCTGGACTGGCCGGGACCGGGAGACTCTCCGGCGCTGTTCGTGTTAGGCGTGGGGCTCGATGATCCGGAGCGTGCGGAGCAGATCCGCGCGTTACTGGAGGCTCTGCCTGCAGAGCAATTGTCCAAGGTGACGGAGGCAGTGAGCAAATTTCGTGAAAGGCGGACGCAGTTCGGGGACAATGTCGTGAAAACCTTTCCGATGCTGGACTCGACGAAGGAAGGGGAGGAGGAACCATGAAACCGTCGGGTGAGAGAATCCTGTTTGCGGCGGCTTGTCTGGCGGCGCTTGGCGCGGGTGTTTTTCTGAGAACCGGGCGGGAGGCCGGTCGCGCAGTGGTAGCCGTGCTGAACAATAGTCCGGAGGCGGCGGTGACGACGACAGCAAGAGCAGCGGGGGAGTCCAAGGTGATCTCCGCCACCGCCCTCCGCGAGATGATGCTGCGGCGCAGCCTGGCTGCTTGCGAAACCGCGGCGCTGTGGAAGTGGCTGGAGGCGGATCCGCAGGGCGATTGGGATATCCGGCGTGCGGTGATCGAGGAATTGATCGACCGTCTCGGGTGGGGAGCTTGGGGGCATGCACTGGCAATCGCCGATCCGAAAGCGCGGGAGAGCTTGGCCGATAGCTTCATCTCGCAATTCGCGGGCCGCGATCCTTGGAAGGCGTATGAGGAGTGGAAGAAGCACCGCGGTGAATTCGATCCCGAATGGGGCGTTGGCGTGATCGGCTACTGCACCTTGGCGGGAGCGGCGGTCTCGGCGGATAAGCTGTTAGACGTTTTCCGGCAGGTGACGAGGCCGGACTCCTGCGACGGCATGAAGGTGGAGTACGCGAAGGACTTCGATTTCCGCAAGGTGGTCGATTACATCGTCGGCACGGACAAGCAGCCCTATGCTTTCCCCCAGGATCTGGTCCGGGAATGGGCGAAGCGCGAGCCGGAGGAAGCGGCGGCCTGGCTGGCGGCCCATCCGGAGTATCTCGCGAAGGACTATCGGGCGGGCGAGCTGCGTGAGACTTTGAAAGCCATCGCGGAGACGGAGATGGGCGAGGAGTCGCGGCGCAAGGCGCTGGATGCCATAGGCAAGGCCGACCCGGAAATGCTGGATCGTGCTTGGGCCTATCTCGGGAACGGTAGCGGCGGCAAGGTCTCCGCTTCGATTCTCGAGTCGGCGGATTTCATGGGTCGGCGGGATGAATACCTGCGGCGCGTGCTGCTGGACAGCCGGAGCGTGGAGAAGCTGGATGACTCGTGGACGTTGGTGCCGCTGGCGGAACGCCGGGAGATCTTGAGAGCGGCGGAGGTGGAGTGGGCGGAGCAACGGCCGACGCCGGTGGATGCCAAGGCGCGGGCGAGGTGGAGGAAGATGGTGACGGGGGCTTGGGGGATTGGGCCTTAGGAGCGCCCGGTGGCAGCGTCCGCTTGAGGGTGGACGGGCGGAGCTTCAACGCCTGATAGGGAGGAGGGTCGCCCGTGTAGGGCCATTCAAAGGACCATTCGTCCGCCTGAAGGCGGGACTACGTACCCTTGGTGGCGGGCTGTTAGGGACCACTCCACTGGTGGAGCTTGGCTAGGGGCGCTCCCGATCACCTGTCATCGTCGTAGGAGCCGAAGCGATCCTTCATCCGGCGCAGTTCCGCGGTGGTCTCTTCAGGGATGCCGCCGGCGGCGAGAAGGGTGTCGAAGTCCTCGCTGCCGCGGGCGTCGCGGGCGAGGGCGAGAAAGAGTTGTGCGCGTTCCTCCGGTGACTCGACGATGGCGAGCAGCTCGCGTTCGAAGACGGGTGCCGTGCCGTTCATGGCTTCGCGGATTACTTCCAGTCTTGAGACATCGGCAGGCTGCCAGGCGCGCAGCCAGTGCAGCGCTTCCAAGGGATCCGTGTAGAGCCATGGTTGAAGGGCCTCCGCATAGACGGAAGCACGCGCGGCGAGATGTGTATTGGATTCATTGATGCGGGCGAGGCTGCCGCGGCGGGCTTCCTGGAGGTCGCCGTTGATGCTATCGAGCCATTGCAGGGCGCTGGCGGGATCGTCCTTCATCCAGGACTGTGCGAGGGCCAGGGCGGGGGCGGAGATGCTGCCCGGCTGCGTGGCGAGCTTGCAGGATTCGAGTTGGCCGATGGCTTGGTTCCAGTCGCTGCCGGGTGGCAATGCTCCGAAGTAACCGGACAAGACGAGAGCGGATCGTGAGGAGGGATCCATTTGACCCATGATTTCCCACGCTTTGTCGGGGTCGGTCATGGCGGCCCCTTCCAGGATAAATCGCAGTAGACTGGAGATGGAGAAGGGGAGATCCGAGCCCCCTTCCTCCTTGAGGTCCCGCAGGTGTTCCTTCCAGAAGGCCACGGCGGCGTCCGGATCGCTCTTCGCCGCACCGGTGAGGAAGCTTGTGTATTCAAGGGCCCTGAAGAACGAGTCGCCGACCAGCGAGTTGTAGGTGTCGAGGGTGAGCACCTCTGCGGGAGCAAGCTCACCGAAGCGCTCCTCGAGGAGGTCCATGGCGGCCTTGGCCAGATCGGGGTCGTTCGTTTGCCTGGCGAGCAATTCCGGGTCAGCGCGGAGCCTGCGGACGTCCTGCAGGCCGAGTTGTCCTACGAGGCGGAGGAGGCGGCGGTGGTCGTAGAGGTGCTGGAAGGTTTCGAGTGAGTGACCAGGCTCCGCATCGAGGCACATGCGGCGGATCTCCGCGGCGGCGGCTTCCGAAGTCAGGGTGCCGGCGGCCAAGTTCCCGCGGCTGCGGTCGGAGGCCTTCGCGGGGCGGTCGCTGGCGGAGTGGGCGCTGTTCCTGTCCTTGGTGAAAGCCGGGCCATCCGCCGGGTGGTCACGTGATGCGAGGAAAAGGATGCTTCCTGAGAGTAGAAGCCAGAGGCCGGGTTTGAGGAATCTGGGACGCATGCGGCTCATGTTCGAAAGTCGGGTTGCGCAGTCTTCTCAAACGTACGTTCTATTGATCCCTGCGACAAGGAAGATTGGTGCGCCGTGATGGCGTGATGCCGAGCTTGGCAGTTGAAGCTTCCGCGGGTTTCGGACATGTATTGGGGTTGTCCGGTGATGCGCGTGATTCTAACACATTTGGCCGTTCTGGCGCTGGGGTGGTGGCTGGCCGTCGCGCTGGCGGGTGCCGGTCCGGCAGCGAAGCAGGCTGGCGCGGCGGAAGGCGAGGCCCGGGCGGGACGCGAGGCTGCCGATGGCTCGCGGTTGCTCCGGGAGGTCTTGGCAAAAGGGCCGAGCGCGGAGAAATTCGAGGCATTCAGGAAGGACTTCAAGGATCTGGCAGCTTCAATGAGCGAGCCGGCGGACTTCGCCGCGGCGCTGGATGCGGCGGTATTGAAGTGGGATCAGGGAGATGAGGACGCGCGCAAGAACTCGAAGGAGATTGCGGCGCTGTTCTACCGTTGGATGGAGAAAGATCCCGTGGCGGCCTATGCGTGGGCCGGGGAAGATTCCAAGGATCCCCGATTCATTGCATTCCAATATCACGGTCTGATCGCCTTCACCGAGCTGATGAATGACAAGGGCTGGCGCAGTGGCCTACCGCTGATGCTTGGCAAGTCCGGCCCTTTTCTCCCGAACGCCACGCGGCCTTTCGGGATGGCGCTGGGAGCCGATCCGGACCTCGCGGTGATCGCCCAAATCAAGGAGGGTGCGGAGCCGATGGTGTGGGGCTACATCATCCGACAACTCGCGGCAGATTGGCCGATCGAACGGCGCGGCGAGTTGTTGGAACTCGCGCTGGCCGAGAATTCGCCGGCGGTCCTCGCCCGGCTGGGTAAAGGCAAGCCGACTCCGGAGATGGTGCGTTGGATGGCGGAGTTGGCCAAGGACGAGTCGGTGCCGGAGAAGTTCCGGAAGGAGATCACGGACGGCTGGCTGCAGATGGCGACGAAGCAGCGCGAGCTGCCGCTTGAGGAGCGTCTGGAGTGGGTGAAAGGTGACGACAAGCTCGGGCAACTGGTCGCCCGCGATGTGGATGCCGTGCTCAACGAGGGGCGCGACTGGCGGCATGCTTTCCGGAACGGCAAGGCCGGTGCGGAGGAGATCCTGGCGGCGATCTCGAAGGAGCTTCCGGAACTGGCGGCGGGGTCTCCGGACGTGCTGCGCGAGCGTCTCTATTATCAGCTCGCCGAGGAGGATGGCGCGCGGGCGGCGGAGCTTCTCAACGGGATGACGGACGATCAGCGCGCTGCCATTATCCTGGGTGCGACCCGGAGTTCCTTTTCTAACATCAACCCGAATGAGTTCCTGGCGGCGCTCGCGGTGATGCCGGCTGACAAACCCGAGCTGTGGGATGCGCGGCTGGGTGCATGGTCGATGAAGACGCCGAACAACTACGGGCGGTTGAAGGAAGACTATGTGGAATGGGTGCGCGATCTGCCAGCGGGCCTGGACCGGGAGATGGGTCTTTTTTCCCTGGCCGAGAGCGTGGAAGACGAGCATCCGGCGCTGGCCGCGGAGTTGCGGGCGGGGATCACGGACGGGCAATTGCGCAAGCGGCTGGAGGGCGGGCGATGAAGAAGCCGCGGCGGATGGCGAGCCATGCGGCGGTCTTCTTGCTCGGCCTGGCGCTGGGTGGCGGGACGCTGCTGCTGAGGCATGGCGGGGGTGCCGGGCAGGATGGCGGCCGGGAAGGCGGAAGCGGGGCCGGAGATCCGGCGGGAGGCGGGGAGGCCAAGACGGGGAAGCGTCCGCAAGCGGCACGCGCGGGCGGCAGCCGGGAGGAATTCCGGGCTGCATGGGAGCTGCTGGCGGAGAGCAAGGATCCGATCAGGGTCCGGCTCCAGCAGCAGCAGCTTCTGCTCGAAGCATGGGCGGAGGTGGATCTGGAGGCCGCCATGCAGGCGGCACTGGGGGAGGCGTGGGATGACGATGCGAACAAGGGCGGCGAGCATCCCTTGGTCTATGCTTTCGCGAAAGTCTTCGCCGAGCGGCCGCTGGAGGCGTGGCGGCTTATCGGCAGCGGGAAGTTCGGAGTGGGCGCGCAGCTACTACGTACACAGTGGATCCAGGCGGTGGCACCGAAGCATGGGATGCTGGTGGCATCGATGCTGCCGGAGCTTCCGCCGAGCAACCGCGAGGCGGCGATCATGCTGGCGACGCGGCGGGCCGGCGGGGGTGAGAAATTGACCCGGATCATCGAGCAGATCGCGGGCTTTCCTCCCGGCCCGGAGACGGAGGAGTGGTTGCGGCTGGCGACCAAGGCGATTCCCGATGGCGGGGATCCCGTGGAGCTCCGCGGCAGATGGCTGGGAGTGGCGGAGGGGGCGAAGCGCGAGGTCGCGATTCAGACCTGGGCTGCCAGCCTGCGCCAGGCGGATGAGGCGAAGCTGGCTGTGGAGTGGGCGGGAATTCCCGAAGCCGAGAGGGGAGAGGCTGCGAAGGCGGTGCTCCAGCAGTTGTATCCAGACTCGCGCGGGCTGCTGCCGGCGATGAACGTGGCGATGGCGAGCGGCGAGTGGCAGCTTATTGCAAAGCAGGGGCCGGAGTGGCTGCGCGAACATGAGATCGCGCCGCAGCAGTTGGCGGAGTGGGGGATGACGCTGCCGGAGCGGGCGGAGACGGTGGAGTTATTCCATCGCTCGGTGGACCGGTATATCGGTGAAGATTTGCCAAGGGCGCGCGAATGGATCGCGGAGATGCCGGAGGGGGATTGGCGGAGAGACCGTGCGCTGGCGGAGTATTCGCAGCAGTCGCTGTGGAAGCACGGAAACGCGGAGGAGTCGCAGTGGGCGCTGGAGCAGATTGGCAATCCGGAGCTGAGGAAGAATGCGGAGGGATGGCGGGGAGATTGGGCTGCGGCGCGCGGAGGTAGCGGGAATTAGCAATCACGCCCTCGGTGGGGGTCGATAGACATAAAGCCGAGTGGTGCGCGTCTCATGTGAAGACGCGGAGCTTTGTTCTATTGTCCGTGCCGGGGAAGGCTGCGTCTCCCCTTGACCCGCCCCCGTTATCCCGTTCATAGCTTTCGATCACGATGGGAACCCTTCGCTCCAATAGGCTCGCTTGGATGACGTACCTCATCGCCGGGGTGATGGGGTGGGGAGTCGTGGCGGTGTTTCATGGTTCTCCCGGAGCAGGGAAGGAAAGGAAATCCGAGTCCCGCACCCAGCGTGCTGCTACGGCGATCCCCACGGGAAGGGATATCCTCGCCCGCCTGGAGACCGAGCGGAAGCTCCATGCCGGCAGGACCGAAGAGCGGCTCACGGACGATGTCCGCGCGCTATTGGAGAAGCACCTGGCCGCGCTGCCGCCCTCCGGGGATCCCGCCGCTGACGTGAGGGATGCGGTGGCAAAGCTGGGAGATCTGGATGAGCTGGCGGAGGACCTGAACCTGCTGGAAAAGAAGTTCTCCGACCGCATCGATATCGCCGCGAAATTCCACCGCTGGATGGAGCATGATCGGCAGGCCGCGCTGGAATATGTGAATGGATTTCCCGAGGAAAGCTACGGTCCGCTGGCCAGCGGTGCGAGCTACGGGTTGGAACTCTGGGCTGCGAAAGCCGATCCGGAGAAGCTCAAGGACTTGATCCTGGCGAACCCGGACAAAGGGTCATCTTTTCTGATGGTGCTGGGCCTGGGCACCCAGACCGGCGCCGCCGGGGACCTGGCTTCCGTCACGAAGCTCTACCAGGAAATGAAGCCTGGCATGCTACGCGAGTTTTCCGGCGGCGTGGCGGAGCACTGGCCGGTGGAGAGGGTGGGGGAGCTCGCCGATTTCGCGATGGCGCAAAGCAATAGCTTCCTGCTTTCCGGGACATTGAAGCGCATGAAGCCAGAGGAAGCGGCTGGATTCCTTAATGCGGCGTTCGAGGCCGGTGGCAATGAAGAGGCGCTGAAGCAGTTCTCGATGAACGGCGGCTTGTCGCTCCTTTCCGGGTTCACCGGCGAACTCGGCTTTGATGAAACGGTTGCGCTGCAGGTGCGCTTTTACAGGCTCAACGGAGATTCCCCGTCCGCCCGCGGGACGGCGGAGCGCAACGCTCTCGGCAGCGAGGTCTTCAAGGTGTTAGATCGGGGCGGGCTCGGGGATGTGCTGCAATCCTTCGCGGAAGGAAAGGTGGAAGCCAGCGGGCTGCTCGCTGCCGTGCAGTCGGCGCTGCCGGAGCTTTCCGCGAGCCATCCGGACTTGCTGCGGGATCAGGTGTATGGCGCGATCCTGAGGAGGAATCCGATTGCCGCAGTCGAACTCTACGCGGGGATACCGGAGGCGGAGCGCTACCAGAAACTGAACGCGGGGATAGTCTACACGATCGGGACCACGCCGGGTCCGCAGGATGTCTACGATTTATTCGAGGCGGTGCCGCACAAGCCGGAGTTCGGATCGCTGCAAAGCCGCGAGCGCGCGTGGAATCGTGTCAGCGCGATGTCCTACTCCATCTACGGGGACGACTACATCGAGTGGATGCGCAAGTTGCCGGCGGGAATGAATCGCGACATGGCGCTGACGGCGATGGCCGCGCAGCTTGAGAAGAACGATCCCGGGCAAGCCGCCGTCCTGCGTGCGGAGAAATCCCAGAAGTGATGCAGCCATGAAGCCTACCGCTTTTGCGAAGATGCCCGGCCAGGCCTGCGCCCTGGCTGCCGGAGCGGCCTTGGCTTGGTGGACGCTTCCACAGCAGGGCGATTCCTCTGCCGCCGCAGCCGCGCCTGTGGCATCGGGCGAGGTCGCAGAGGATTCCGCGGGCGGTGCCAGGCCCGGTGCGAAGAGCAAGAACGGCGGGACCTCGAAGGTGGCCGAGCGCTCGAAGGCATATCGCGACGCATGGGAGGAGTTGTTGCACCGCGGGCTCAGCGGTACCGAGCTCGAGGCGCTACAGACCAAGCTGCTCGCCGAGTGGGTGGAGGTGGACCCGGAGGCCGCTGTGGGGGCCGCCCTGGTCGCGCTCGGGCAAAGCGGTAGGTACACGTCGAATACCGGATTGCTCTCCGCTTTCACCCGGAAGATCCGTGACCAGCCCGGGATCTTCTGGCCCATGATCAAGGACAAGCGCTTCGGCCTGAAGACCGCTTTCTTCCGGCAGCACTGGATCGATGTGGTCGGCGGGAATGATCCGGATCTGCTCCTGGGTTACCTTGATGAGTTCTCCGCGCCGGTGAAGTCGAAGGCGATCAAGAGCGTGCTCGAAGGCATTAAGGACGACCCCGTGAAGACCCGGGGAGTGATCGCGCGGCTGGCCCTGCTTCCTGACAATCCGGAGAGCCGCGCGATGTGGAAGGCGGCCGGCATGCAGATCTCCAAGCAGGGGCTTGAGGCGATGGCCAAGGGTCTAACAGAAGCAAAGTCCCCGGCGGAGGAGGCGATCTACCTGCAGGGTCTCAGCACCTTTAGCGGATGGATGCCCAAGGAGATCGGTGCGCTGCGCAAGCAGCTTGAGAGCATGCCTGAAGCCACGGCGAAGAAGGCGGCCCTATCGGTGCTGGGCGAAACTTACTTCCCCGACGCCATCATCGATGTCGCGGATCTGCTGATGGCACAGGGCGATTGGGAGACGCTTTCGAAGTCCGTTCCGATCCGGATGCATCAGGCGGTATCCTCAAGGAATCCTGAAGCGGTGCTCGCTTGGGCTGCGGATCTTCCCGAGCGGAGGGAAACCGAGGATCTCTATCGCACTACCATCCGCAGCCACATCAATGAAGACCCCGCCAAGGCCCGCGGGTGGATCGAAGCCATGTCCGCCGGCTGGAAGCGGGACAATGCGCTGACGGAATACCTCAATAGCTCCCTTCACACCCGCAATGATCCGGCTGCGGCGCAATGGGCGATGGAGATCATCGAGGGGGCCGGCTTCCGCGAGACTGCGGAAGGCATGAGGGCGGAGTGGGAAGCGGCGACGAAGAAGTAGCATGAGGTGGCCGTGGAATCATCCGGGTGGGCCGGACGGAAACGAAAGCGGCAAGGCGATTGCATTGTGCGAGCCTGCATGTCCCGTCTCCGGGAATCTCTTGACCTGGCCTGATAGATCGAGACAGATAGTTTCATGGGTCGCCTTGTGATCATTGCGCTACTATCGGGACTGATCGCATGGTCGATCTCCCGGCAGAGCCCGGTGTCTCCCGAGGCCGGGGTGCAAGAGGGGCAGGCGAAGGAGGATGGGAGAAAGTCTTCCGCTCCTTTACTGAAGACTCCGGCGGAGTTCGTGGAGTGGGCACGGTCTAGCGCCGAGGCAGGGTCTGGACGTTTCTTCGAAGGATGGTCCAACGAGGATCTGAAGGCGGCCTTGGAGGAGGGCATCGGGAAGCCTGCCTTCGGTGCGAGCCAAGGTGCGCTCCACGCGCTGATGATGGAGTGGACCAAGCGCGATCCGGATGCCGCGTGGAGATGGCTCGGGCAGATGCGCTCCGAGAGCCGGCGGGCGATGCTATCGGCCGGGCTTGCGATGGGGTGGCCGGCGGAGCGAGCGAGGGAGGGGCTGGAGCTGGCGATCTCCCATTCGGAGGTCTTCATGACGGGGCGGCATGCTACCTGTCAGATTTTCGTCCGCAGGGCCCTGGAAGCGTCGGCGGCCGATGGCCCGGCCGGCGTGGAGGAAACGCTGAAGAGGCTCCGTGAGGAGAAGCTGGCCGTGACGCCGGAGTTGATCAAGTTCCCCAAGGGATTCGATTTCAAGGCGCTTTTCCAAAGCCCTGCGATGCTCGAGTTGCTTGCCGAGCGCAAGGGACGGTTCGCCACGGGAGCCTGGATGAAGGATGATCCTGAAGCTGCCTTCCAGCGCTTGCTGGAGGTCGACAAGGGAACGGATCCGCAGCGGGGCCTGTCCTTGGGCAGCGGATTGCTAACGACCTTTTCGTCATCCGCGGATTCAGCGGAGGCCGCCGCGCAGGGCGAGTGGATGGGGAAGCGGATCGCCCGCCTGGATCCTGCCGAGCAGAAGGCGATTGCGACGAGCTTCGTGCAAGGCATGCGGGGGACACCAGTGATTCTGAGAGAGTTTCTCGAGGCGATGCCAGAGGGGCAGGCGCGGGACGATGCCGCCCTATCGGCTGCCAGCTCGGTGCGCGCTGACGGGATCAGTGCCGCTCTGGACTTTCTCGACACGGCCAGCGGGTCCTCCGCGAGGGTCGAAACCCTCCAGGACCTTCTTTCGAAGAAGCAGGCGAACTGGAACCTCGACCTGCCCGCGCAGGAGCAAGAGAAGTTCCTGCGGGACAAGCTGCAGTCATGGAGGGCAAGTCCCGAGCAAACCGCGGAGATTATCCGTTTGATGCAGGAGGTAGGGCGATGAGCGGATCGAAGAAGGCCGTCGGCGTGGCGGTGGCGATCATCCTGGGTGGCTGCGCGGGTTGGCTTGCCGGACGCAGCGGCGAAGCAGCGACGGAGCGGGACACCGGGCGGATCGAGGAGGTCCATTCGAGATCCACTCCAGGCGGAGGCCCCAACCGAGGAGGCGGGGGGAAGGGCCTCGCCAGTTTACTGCGGGAAATGGAGCGCCAAGCGGCCGGCGGTGATGCGCTCGATGCCATCGAGCGGATGAGCAATGCAGAGCTTCGCGACCTTCTAACAGGATCGGGGCCGCTTCTCGACGCCATGGCCTGGAGTGACGCGAGATCGCAGTTCCAAGAGCTGGTCCGGGCTGCCGCAGCGGAACTTTACCGGCGGGAGGGGCCCGCAAGCTTGGCTTGGGCAGAGACCCGCGGCAGCCGGCATGCTTTTGCCGGCCTGGTGGCTGCGGCAGCGGCGAACGAACCGGTTTTTGCCAAGGAATGGGTGGATCGTTACACGGCACTCCATGGCTCGAAAGGAAACATGGAATTTTCGCGGTCAGCCCACCATGGCGCTCAAGGACGCGGAGCGAAGGATCTCGTGGAAGTTAACAAACTTTATGGTGAGTTTGTCGAGCCGTGGTCCCCAGGTTTTCCTGCTGGCTTCGACTTCGCCCATTACATGGCCAATCTTCCGTCCACCTTCAGTGGTCGTGTGCCCATGCGCTATCTTGGTGCGGATGATCGGGCCACGGCGGAGAAGATGCTTCTGGAGGGACTCGGCCAGAAGCGGGAGGCTTGGGGTAGTCTGGCGGGTTTTGCTCTCGATGGCAGGGCCAGCATCGTGGGCGAGGCGGAGGCGGTACGCTGGATCAGCGATCTGATTCCGAAGCTGCCGGAGGAGGAGAAGGAGGATTTCATCACCAGCCTGATTCGCAGCGACCTGCCGGACCTGCGTGCGCAGGCTTTGATTCAGAATCTACCGGAGGAGGCGGACCGGCAGATCGTTGCGGTGAACCTGAACATGAGTTTGAGGAGCACGGGCAGCGGGGTGGCTGCCCTGCGCGCCATGGAGGACGAGTCGCGGCGAGTCGCGGCGCTCGCCAATACCCTGAATGCCTTGGGATGGCCCAAGCCTCCCGATGATCCGACCCGCGGAGACACGGTGGAGAATCTCCAGCTCCTGATGCAGGCGGCGGGAATCTCCGAAGAGGGACAGGCCGGGCTGAGAAAAATCGTGGCGGATCGACCGTCGCCCTAGTTCGCGGCACCCGGGTGTCGCCGTGCCGCGTGCCGTAGTTTCCGCTAGCAGGGTGGTTCAGGAGAATCTAGAAACGCAGACCATGAAGAGATCGCTGATCCTGCTCGTCAGTCATCTTGCTGTCCTCGGCGCCGGTGCGTGGTACGTCCGTGCGGATCATCGGCCTGCGGAGGAATTGCAGCATGCCGCGGCGACGAAGACAGGAGAGCGATCCGGTAGCAGGCCGACGCTCGAGAGCAGCGCGAAGCGGCTGGCGGATGAGGCCGTGGCGTCAGTGAAGAAAGAACTGGATGGAGCCGTGGTGCGGGCAGCGGCAGGCAAGCTGACTCCGGCGGAGGCCGAAAAGCTGGCGCGAGCACTGGCTGCCGATGAGAAGGGCTTCGGGCCGCCGCCGCGGGAGGAGCTTGCGGCGGCCTTTCTGGCATGGTTCCGCCAAGACCGCATGGCGACGCTCGACTTCCTCTTCGAGAAGGGCATGGAGCCCGGGAAGGATGCCGTGCTGAAGCAGTTGCTGGCGGAGCTGTCCCCGCAGGAGCACCTGAAGCTCGTGATCGACCGGCCCTCATCGATCTACACTTTCCGCATCGCCCAGCTCCTGGGGACCAAACTGGGCGAGCTGGAGCCAGCAGAGGCGGCCGCGCTCATGGCCGAGGCGCAGCAAGGAGAGCGGTCGAGGGAGATCCTCCGCGGGATTGCCCAGGGCTGGCCGGAAGGGAAGGCGGATCGCTACATCGATATGGCGCTGGCGTCCGGTGGAAACGCCACCGCCCTGCTGCAGTCCTTCTTGGGCAACCTTCAAAGTCCGCGGCGCGCTTGCGAGCTGCTGGTGGCGATCAAAGGTCGCAACGACTTGCCGGAGGACTTCATGCGCAAGCTCGAAGAGCAGAAGGAGATGGTGGGCCATCTCTACCGCTATGCCGATCCCTCGGTACCGCTGGATGAGAGGGTCGAGCAGATGCGTAACCTGGCTTGGCTGCGCGATGCGACGCCAGAGAAGCTGAGGGAGGGCGCGCTGAAGCAGATCTCCACGGTGGATATCAACGAGCTGATGAAGAGCGGGCCGGACTACCGCTATGCCTTCCGCCACGGGGCGATGAGCGCCGAGGAGATCCTGGAAGCCGTGCGCAAGACCTTTCCGGAACTCGCGGCGGCCTCCGATTACGAGACCCGGGTGCGCGTCTACAATGAGCTGGCCTCCGAGGATGCGGGCGCTGCTTTCGCCCTGATCTCGCATCTGCCTCCGGAAGAGCGCAATCTGGCGGTGATCCATCAGGCGCGCTGGTCGTTCCGTGATAACAGTCCCGAGACGTATTATTCGATGATCAGCCTGGCGCCGGGGCCGGACAGCAGCGAGGCAGCGCCGCAGCGGGAGGATGCCTGGAACAACTACGGGGCGATGGCCTATAGGGAGTACGGAGATGCCTATGTGGAGTGGCTGCGAACCTTGCCGCCGGGCATCAACCGGGATGTGGCTAGAAGCACCTTCGCCAAGTCCATGGCCACGCAGGGCAAGAAGGATCTGGCCGACGAATTCTCATCCCGCTGAAACCGATGGAACCGACGAAACTTCGCAAGGCCCTGCCATGGATCGGCACCCATCTGTTAGCCTTGGCTGCCGGCGTGTGGCTTTTCCGCCCCGACGCGGCGGATTCCGCGGCGGGAAATGTTGAAGCGGAGGCCGTGGCGGCGACATTGGAAGAGCAGGGCGCGGGTCCGGCCGAGCGGTCGGGAACAGGGCGGCCACGTACGCCGCGTGAGGCGTCCGCGGCGGGCGTTCATCGCCTGGCGTGGAAGTCCTTGGCTTATGAAGGGCTCGACCGGCAGGAGCGGCTGAAGGCAAGCGGTCTGATCCTGCGGGAGTGGGTGAAGGAAGATTGGCAGGCGGCCCTGGATACGGTGATGAAGGAGACACCGGATGATTATGAGCTTCTGCTCCACTTCGACGAAGTCTTCCGGCGTGACGCTGGCGAGGTGTGGTCCTTGATTGAAAGCAAGCGCTACGGTGTATCGAGCCAGAGCTTGAAGGCGAGATGGCTCGTTCGGATCAGCAGCCTTGATGAGACGCAGCGCCGCGAAGCCATGGAAGGCCTGCCGGCAGAAGCGAGGGAGGCGATCGAGAAGCGCGAGAAGCAGGGTTAGCGTTACGGGGCGGCGGTGGAGTCCCCGGCTTCGGGATCTTCACCGGCGTGTAGTCCATGCTTTCGAACCACGGGTCGCCGGGGACGCGGATGGTGCCGGAGGCTTGGCCGATGATGAAGGGTTGGCCGGTGAAGGGCTTGGGCGGGGCACCGTGAAGAGCGGGTGAAGGTGTGCCGATCCTCTTGACTCCGTGGCCGTTATTGATGGAGTGAGGTAACCGTGGGTTCCCGCTCTAACATGTCCATCGTTGTCCGGTATCTCCTGCCGCTGCTGGCCGGGATCGGGGGCGGGCTGGTGGCCGGACGGTCGCAGCCGGGGACGTCGCCGCCGGCTGATGATTTCCCTGCGAAGCCGCCTTCTGCCGAGGTCGCTTTATCGGAAGATGTGGAGATCATCAAGCTGGCGGCCCTGGCGGGGCGCACGGCGGAAGCGCGCGCCAAGCTGGCAGAGCTGGTGAAGGCGGGTGCGGCGGACGAGGAGATCGCCACGTGGCTCGCACCGGTGCTGTTCGCGGATCCGGAATGGCTGGATGCCTTCATCCAGACACTGCCCGAGGAGCGGCGGATGGGGCTGGTAAAGCTTTGTTTCGGCAAGCTGCGGGATTTGAATCCGGACTCCGTGTGGGAGCTGCTCCGGCATTCGACCTTTGCGGTGACGGTGGCGCGGTGGAGAGCACCGGGCGCGCCTGGGGGAAGTCTATCCCTGCCCGGAGCTTTAGAGGACTCGCCCCTGGCGGCGGAGGTTTTGTTCGATCCCGCATTTGGATTCACGCTGGAAGAAGCGACCCGGTTTTTCCGCACCAGCACGCGGAGCACGGCCAACGCGAAAAGGATTCTCGACGAGTGGCTGGGCGGGAGATGGCAAGGCGAAGCGCCCGGATGCGTGCGCGCGGCGTGGCTCTCCCTGCGCAAGCGGAACGTGGAAGCGCTCGAGGACTACAAGGCCAAGATGCCGGATTCACTGCGGGCCCAGGCCGATGACTACGAGTCCTACGCGCAATACAATTCTGAAGCGGGCAAGCTCTTCCAGGATCCGAGTCCGGAGATGCTATCCCGCTTGAATGGTCGGGAGCTCAGGGAGGTGGTGGACTATCGGGGCATCTCCGGCATGCCCTTGTCCCTGGAGCTGCTGTCGAAGCTGCCGATGGAGAAGCGCGAGGCCGTGTGGGATTCCTTTTTCGAGTGGCATTATCCCTTCCATAGCGAGCTGGCTGCGCAGGAGATCGAGAAGCTGGATCAGCTCGGATTGGCGGACGCGGAGAAGAGCGTGCTGCTCAAGAACGCGGCATACCGCGAGTGGTGGTCGCAGGGCGATGCCAAGCGGGTCTATGAGCTGGCATCCCGCATCCCGGATGCGGCGGTGCGCGCGAAATCGATGGGGGAGCTGATGACGCTCCACGCGCAGGCCGATCCGGACGGGGCCATGGAATTTGCGGGATCGCTGCCGGAGGGGGAGGTGAGGCAGATGATCGAAAAGAACGCCAGCGCCGCGATGCCATGAAGCCTGCCGAATTTCTACTCTCCATGGTCTTGTGCGCCGCGGGTTTCGCGGGCGGCTACTTTCTGAAGGATCGCTTGCCTCGCTCCGCTGAAGATAGCAGGGGTGCTGAAGCCGGTATCGGTGCTGCCAAGAGCGGGCATCGTGACGAGATCAACTTCGGCAGCGTGCAGGCCTACCTACGGGCGGGCGATCTGGACGGGGCGCGGGCGGAGCTGGCGCGGCTGGCGAAGCGTGATCCTATCGCTTTTTTCAAGTTGCTCGAGCGCTTGCCCGGAATGCCCGGGATCGAAGACTCGATCCGCGTGGCCGCGGCAGGCCTGCCCTGGAAGGACAGCGCGGTGATCGAGCTCTTGAATCGCATCGCCGCGAATGGATGGCGGGATCTTGCTTGGAATTCCTACACCGGTGCCCGCTCGGGCGTGCTGCCGGATCAAGAGGTCTTTGAAATCGGTATCAAGGCAAGAACCTACACGTCTTGCAGCGGAATCCGCAAGCTCATGCAGGACGCCGCCAAGGACCGCCCGGAGAGCTTCTTCGCGCTGATGAACAAGCAGGGCGGCACCACGATGCGGGAGGAATTTGTCACGGAAGCGATGAAGCACGACCCGGCGATGGGAGCGAAGCTCTTCGCCTCGATTCCGGATGGCAGCAGCGGCTGCAATTATGATCGTGCCTATGTCCTGCAGGCGCGTGCCCGGTGTTTCCCGACGGCCGACAACCTGATGGCCACGATGCATGACATCGGCGGACGCGGGATCTATTCCGGAGACTTCGGAGCGCTGTTTGCTTCCCAGGCCTACGAGAATGGAACGCCGGAAGAGCGGATCAAGATTCTCGACCAGATCGCAGCACTCCCGCCGCTCGCACGCAATCGGATGCTGGACGGCCCTACAAGCTTCGTGAAGGGTATCTCCTTGGGCGAGTTCAGCCGCGCGGTGGGTCTTTCCACCTCGGGATTCTACCAAGAAAGGGCGTTGGATAGCTGGATGAAGGGGCAGCCGGATTTGGATCAGGGTGATCGGGGATGGATTGCCAGTCTGCCCACCGAGAAGCTGCGGGCGAAGGCGGGGACGATCCTGGATGAGCGGGCCGCGCAGAAGGCGGCGAAGTAGGGATGTCGCGTGAGCCGGTGGGGAATTGAGGCTGCGGATGCGGCGATCCGCTATTTGGCGAGTGCCTTGCGATCCGCTTCACCGAGGCCCTCGAGCCATTGCCGCGCGCCATCGGGGTCGCCTTCGCTCCACATGACCTTGAGGACTTCCAATGCGGGGCCGCGCCGCGCGGGGTCTGCGATGCCGGTGGCGTATTCGGCCGCCTTCGTGAAGTTTTGCTTCGCGGCGACCAAGCGGGTGCCGCGCTCGTAGATGGCGTCCCTCACGGAGCCGGCTTCGAGCGAATCCATCCACGCGATCATCGGCTCGGTGCGGAAGCTGAGGCTCTGGTCGAGCAGGGGCCAGAAGGTCTCGGGAAGGGGTTGTTCCGCGGGATGATGGGCAACCCATTCGGCATAGGCTTCCGCGGGGTGGTTGTTCGCGGCTCCATACAGGATGCCGAACTCCAGTTGCGCGCGGCGCTCCGGGGTCAGGTCCATGGCGTCCACGCGTGCCCTCGCCGCAGCGGGATCGGTCTGCGCGAGGCGGGTCAGGAGCGAGCTTTCCATCCTGATGCTCTCCGCTTCATCCGGAGATTCCGCGGTCAGCTTGCGAAGCCGCTCCCGGGCTGCGGGATCGTCGGGCGCATTCAGGGCTAGCGCGTTCAAGGTGCTGGCCCGCTCTGCGGCGTCCATGAAGGGAAGCTCCTGCGTGACCCGATCGAAATCATACCGCACCAAGCGCAGGAGGAAATTCACACGGAGGCTCGACTTCCGGCTTCCGACGTGAGGCGGCAGTTCCACGTCCCGCAACCAATGCAGCGCGGCCTCCCGATCCACTTCCGCCCATGAGATGAAAGCACTGATGCTGGGGTCGTCTTTGCCCGTGCTGCAACGCGTGACCGCAGCCGGGCCATCGCGCTGTGCCCAGGATTTGAGTATCTCGCTCCTCAGGAAGTGCTCCGCGCTCGTTACTGCTTCCTCGCTACTTCGGAACCATGCTTCCAGCTCGGCGGTGGTGAGCTTGGCCAGCAACTGCCGGGTCTCGCGCTTCACTTCCCAATCCCGGAACGGGTCCGGCGAGCTGCGCCAGAGGTATTGCAAGCGATCCTTGAGTTCCTTGACGAAGACTTCGCGTTGGTCCGCCGTGGATTCGTCGTTTGCGGGTCGATCCGCGGCAGCTGGCTCTGTACGCGGGCTCCATTGGAGGGCGGCGGATTCCGGCACCTCGCGCGCGCTGCGTCCGATGGCGTAGCCCGCCAGACCGATCAGCACGGGCAGGGCGATCAAGCGCAGCCAGCGTCGGCGGCGCGCGGTGCTGGAGCCTTCAGTGCGTTGCATCCTCACCTCCCTTGATCTTGGTCGCCGAAGCGGTATCAATGCCGTTGAGCCATTCGGCGGCTGCCTGCGGTTGCTGCCGTGCCCAGAGCTGGTAGTGCCGGCGCTGGGCTTCTTCCCGGCTCTGTCTCACCTGCTGGGTGGCGCTGCGGCTCACCGTTCCCTTGAGCGTGGCCGAGTGGAATTGTTTCACCAGCAGGGCGGCATATTCGCCCGCGTTGTCGCGGCCTTCCAGCCAGCGGGCGGCCGCCTCGGGATCGCTATCGACCCAGCGTTTGTAGATATCGAGCTGCTGCGGCTGGCCCGCTGCCTGGGGGATTTCCTCAGTCCAGGCGAGTGCCTGCTCCGGTTCGCGCGAGCCCCAGCGGCGAAGGATCGAGTCCTTCTCCGGGAAGCTCGGGTTAGGATCATGGTAACCGAATTCATCCCACCGCTCCAAGACCTCGCGAGCTTCCGATGCTCCCCAGCTTCGCAGCAGGGCTTTCAGGGCGAGCTGGCGGTCCTCGTCGCCGTATTTGCCAAGCGATTGGAGGAAGGCCTGCCGCGCTTCCGGGGTGTCCCGTCCGGCAAGGGTGCCGGCATCGCCGAAGACCCGGTAGCGGGTCATCTTGTCCAGCAGCGTGGCCTTGGCCATTGCCGATTGGGATGGTTCGGAGAGCAGCATCGCTCCCATCATGTTCGAGCCGCTTAGGCGCTCCGCCCGCTTCGGCTCGCTCTTGCACCAACGGTAGGCGGCTTCCGGATCGTTCTTGAACCAGGCGGAGAGCACGCTTTGCGCGAAGTCGTGGTTGTGCCCCTCCGGCAGGCGCAGGGCCCTCTCCATGGCTGCATCCGGGTCCAGCTCGGCCCATCTGAAATAAAGCATGCCGGCCCATGGGGTTCGCGAGGTTGGATCCATCTCTTCGCCCGTGACCTTCAGTCCTTCCAGGCATTGTTCGGCGGTGAAGGCGCGAACGCTCTCCCAGCCCTCCAACTGGACCAGGGGATTATTACAACCGGGATCCCGGGCCTTGAAGTCCTGCAAGAGCGCCGTTGCGCTCTTCCTTGCAGAGGCCCGGTCGCCGCCTTTGCTCAACCCCTGCCGTGTCGCAGCCGGCCTGTCCCGCGCCGCCCACATCGCCTCGGCCTGATCCGGCCCGATGCCCGCCCGGTAGCCCAGCCAGCCGGTGCAAGCGGTGACGAGAAGCAGGATGGCAGTGCCGCGGAAATTCATGGGCGCCCGGAAAGGGATGGGGCTACCTATCCGATTGCCCGAGCGCCGGGAGCCTGTCAATGCGGCCCTGCTGATCCGGCCTTCTGCCGACCACTTTCTTGTTAGCTGGGCTTACCATTTGGATGCTTGGCGGAACTCTCCCTATGCCAGGATACCTTTCACCACCTTCGCGGGCTTCACGCCGGTGAGCTTTTGCTCCAGGCCCTGGAAGGGATAGGCGAGGCGCTGGTGGTCGAAGCCGAAGAGATTGAGCATGGTGGCGTGGAGGTCGCGGAGGTGGACGGGGTCGCGGGCGACATGGTAGCCCATCTCATCCGTCTCGCCGTAGGTGAGGCCCGCCTTCACGCCGGCCCCGGCCATCCACATGGTGAATGCGTTCGGATTGTGATCGCGGCCGGTGAAGCGGTTGCCATCGCCACCGCCGCGGTTTTCCTGCATCGGGGTGCGGCCGAATTCGCCGCCCCAGACGACGAGGGTGTCCTCTAACATCCCGCGCTGATCGAGGTCGGTGAGGAGGGCTCCGATCGCCTTGTCGATGTCCTGGCACTTCTTCACGAAGCCGTCGGTCAGCGACTCCCCGGCATTCGAGCCGTGGGAGTCCCAGCCCCAGTCGAAGAGCTGGATGAAGCGCACGCCGGACTCGGCGAGGCGGCGGGCGAGCAGGCAGTTGTTGGCGAAGGAGTCCTTG
Source organism: Luteolibacter sp. Populi (assembly GCF_040801775.1). Classification (GTDB taxonomy): domain Bacteria; phylum Verrucomicrobiota; class Verrucomicrobiia; order Verrucomicrobiales; family Akkermansiaceae; genus Haloferula. The sequence continues at coordinate 1,639,753 of NZ_CP161812.1, read as the reverse complement.
CCCGGTTCGGTGCCATACATGGCGTGGATCTCGGGCGGCTCGTCCTTGATGCTCATCACTTCCGGCACCGAGACCTGCATGCGATAGGCCATTTCGTACTGGGCGATGCGGGTGATGGTCTCCGGATCGCCGAAGTCCTCGTGGGCCTTGGTGTTGAGCTTGGACAGCGTGTCGAGCGCGGCGCGGCGGATCTCGCGGCTGATGCCGGCGGGGTTCGTGGTGTTGAGTATCGGGTCGCCGGTCGAGCGGCACTGCACGCCCTGATAGACGGAAGGCAGGAAGCCGCTGCCCCAGAGGGAAGCGCCCGCGCGCGGGAAGCGTCCGCCGGAGATCAGGACCATGAAGCCGGGCAAGTTCTGGTTCTCCGTGCCGAGGCCCCAGGTGAGCCAGGAGCCCATCGCGGGGTAGCCGAGGTTCTGGTTCCCGGTGTGCAGGAGAAGCTGGGCGGGACCGTGGTTGAACTGGTCCGTCTGCATCGTCTTGATGAAGCAGAGCTTGTCGACATGCTTGGCCAGCTCCGGCAGGCGGTCCGAGACCCAGGCTCCGCACTGGCCGTGCTGCTTGAACTCGAACTGCGGGCCGAGCATCTTCGGCACGCCCTGGATGAAGGCGAAGCGCTGGCCTTCGAGGTATTCCTTCGGGCACTCCTTGCCATTGTAGCGGACGAGCTGGGGCTTGTAGTCGAAGAGCTCAAGCTGGCTCGGCGCGCCGTCCATGTGGAGGTAGATGACGCGCTTGGCCTTGGGGGCGAAGGAAGGGAGCAGCGGGGCGAGGGGAGCGCTCGGGTCGTGGGAGATTTTCAGGCGGCCCGCAGCCGGGGAGATGCCTTGGCTGGCCATCCACAGGGCTCCGATGCCGGCCGGGCAATCGCGGAGGAAGCGGCGGCGGGTAATCTGATGAAGCTTTTCGTGTTGGTGGGCCTGGAGCATTGGGAATGACGAATTCAGAATTTCCGAATGACGAATGAAGTGTGTTGAAAAGGTCTGTTTCCTTCCTGACGACACTTCATTCGTCATTCGGGAATTCGACATTCGGCATTATCTCACCAGGGCTTCATCGAGATTCAGGAGTACCGAGGCTAAGACGGTGTAGGCGGCTCCGTCCGGAGTGCCAGCCATGCCTTTCATGAGGGCGGGGTCGGCGGCGTAGGTCTTTTCGAGCTTGGCGAAGAGCGCGGCGAGTTCCTCGATCCGGTCGGGGGTGGCGGGCTTGGAGGTGACGATGCGGTAACCGAGGGCGAGGCGGGCGTTCAGGTCGCCCTGCACTTCGTATTTCATGCGGCGGGCGAGGCCTTGGGCGCATTCGTTGAAGGCGGGGTCGTTGAGGACGGCGAGGGCCTGCAGCGGGGTGTTCGAGAGGATGCGACGCTTCGAGCAGAGTTCGCGCGAGGGGGCATCGAAGGTGGCGAAGGTGGGGTAGGGGATACTACGCTTCCAGTAGGTGTAGACGGAGCGGCGGTAGCGGTCGGGCTTGCCGGGTTCCGGGGTCATCCACTTGTCGCCACCATCGAAGGGCCGCCAGACGCCGTCGGGGATCGGCGGGTTCACCGGCGGGCCGCCATCGCGCTGCTGGATCAGGCCGGAGATGGCCAGGGCATTGTCGCGCGCCATCTCGCCGGTCAGGCGCTGGCGCGGGCCGCGGGCGAGCAGGCGGTTGTCGGCATCGCGCTCCGCGAGGGTGGAAGGGACCGTGGCGTCCTGGCGGTAGGCGGCGCTGGTCACGAGTTCGCGGAGCAGGGTTTTCATGCTCCACTTCATGTCGGTCTGGAAGCGCACGGCCAGCGCATCGAGGAGTTCGGGATGGGTCGGCTTCTCGCCGGCGGAGCCGAAGTCCTCCGGGGTTGGCACGATGCCCACGCCGAAGAGTTCGAGCCAGAAGCGGTTCACGGCGACGCGTGCGGTCAGCGGGTTCCGGGGCGAGGCGATCCACTTCGCCATCGCGAGGCGGTCGGGCGTGGCCTTCGGATCCAGCGGCGGGAAGACGGCGGGTGTGCCGGGTTTGTCGATCCGCTCGCCCTTGTCGATCCAGTTGCCGCGAAGGAAGAGGCGGGTCTCGCGGGCGAGTTCGGGCGGCAGGTCCTCCATCACCGGGGTATTGGTGGAGGGGATGGCGGCGAGGGTCTTGCGGGTCGCGGCGAGTTCGCTCTTGAGCCGGTCGATGGCGGCGTCCGGCTGGGTCCAATCGGCATCGCCACTGAGGGCGATCCGGCCGCGCTTCGCGATCAGCGGATAGGCACCGCCCGCAGAGTCGGTGGAGTGGGCGAGGATCACGCGCAGGCTTGAGCCCGGCGGGAAATCGATGGGTGCCGCGGGGATGACCACCGCATGGCGCGGCTTGAAGATCTTGGTGTATTGGCCCCAGCCGCGGTTGGAGCCCTTGATCGAGAGATTCGGATCGAAGATCGGGTGCGCCTCGTCGGCCACGATCTCGGCCAAGGTCACGGGCGCGGCCTTACCATCCGGCGCGATGACCTGGAGTTCGATCTTGCGCAGCATCGCGCCCCACTCCGGCGTGTGGATGGCGGTCTTTTCATCGACCGGGCGGATCTCGACGCGGACTGCATTCAGGCGTGAGAGCGTCGTTGGAACGGGAATGTCGAGGGTGTGGACGGCCCCGGCGGAGACATTGCCGATGGTGCGGAATTCCTCGATGCCGTCCTGCCTTGCGATCTCCAGCACGGCCTTCTTGCTGCTGCCGGTCATGCCGCCGGTGGCGATCCAGCGGGTGCGGGATTCGAGCGACTTGCGGGCTTGGTGGATCTGTTCTTCGAGGCTGGATATCTTGTCTTCCAGGGCCCCGGCCTCCGCGTGCTTTGCGGGATCGAGCGGCACGGCGATGACCGGGTGGTTGTCCGGCACGTCGGCATCCGCGCTCTGGTTGAAGAAGGCCATCGAGCGGTAGTAGTCCTTGTGCTCGATGGGGTCGTAGGGGTGGCTGTGGCACTGCACGCAGCCCATGGTGGTGCCTTGCCAGACTTCCCAGGTGGTGTTCACGCGGTCCATGGTGGCGATCACGCGGAACTCCTCGTCATCGGTGCCGCCTTCGTTGTTGGCCTGGCTGAGACGGTGGAAGGTGGTGGCGATGCGCTGGTCGATGGAGGCATCCGGCAAGAGATCACCGGCGAGTTGATCGATGGTGAACCGGTCGTAGGGCAGATCGCGGTTGAAGGCGGAGATCAGCCAGTCGCGGAACTTCCAGACATTGCGGCGGCTGTCGATGCCGAGGCCCTCGGAATCGGCGTAGCGGGCGAGGTCCATCCAGACGCTGGCCCAGCGCTCGCCGAAGCGCGGTGAGGAGAGGAGGCGGGTGACCTGTGTGTCGTAGGCCTCGGGGGAGCTGTCCTTGAGGAAGGCTTCGAGTTCTTCGAGCGAGGGCGGCAGGCCTGTTAGGTCGAGCGATACGCGACGCAGAAGGGCGGCCTTGCTCGCTTCCTTGGCGGGGTGCAGGCCCTCTCGCTCCATGCGGGCGAGCAGGAAGCGGTCGATGTCATTGCGCGGCCATGTGCTGTCCTTGACCGCGGGCGCCGCTTGCTTGAGCGGGGCGACGAAGGACCAGTGCTCGCCCCAGGGTGCGCCTTCCTTGATCCACTGGCGGAGGGTGGCGATTTCCTTGTCCGCGAGGCGGGGCCCGTGCTCGGGCTTGGGCATCACTTCATCGGGATCGGTGGAGAGGACGCGGGCCATCAGTTCCGAGGCATCGGGATCGCCGGGGACGATGATCGGCTTGCCGGACTCGCCCTTGCCGAGCGCCTTGTCGCGGTAGATGAAGGAGACCTCGGCGGCTTCCTTCACGCCACCGTGGCAGGCGGTGCAGTGGGCGTTGAAGAGCGGGCGGATCTCGTGGGCGAAGTCGACGGCGGCGTTTGCTGAAGCTACCAAGAGGAGAAGGAGACAAGGGTATGTAGTCCCGCCTTTAGGCGGACGAAGCCGGGAGAGAATGCCTCTTGGTGCTTCGGTCCGCCTAAAGGCGGGACTACATACCCTTGTAAAGCGGCTCATTTCGAGAAGATGCGGATTTCGTTGAGACCGCCGCCTTGGCAGGGATGATTCGAGGGGCGCTTGTCGTGGCGGTAGTGGCTGGTGACCACGAGCTTCACGTAGCGGGCCTCGACCGGTGCGAAGGTGAAGGGATGGAAGGGGTAAGCTTCGCCCTTGTCCGCCAGTTCGCGCGGTAGCTCGCCTGTTAGCAGCGGGAAATAGCTCCTGTTGTCGAGCGAGCCGTAGGCCTCGAAGCTCGCGGTGCCGCGGTCGCCGATGCCGCGGTTGTTCGTGTTCTGCAGCGTGATGCGCCCGATGCTTTGCGGCTCTAACAAGTCCACGGTGAACTCGCCGTCCTCGCCATCCGGGGCGAGCCAGAAGGACCAGTCGCCGGGGACGCCGCTGTCGTTGACACGGCCGTCGGTAAGATTATCCGGCGGGAAGACCGAGCCATGCGCGCGGGTGCAGTAGCCGGGACTGAAGACCGGCTTGCCGAGCGCGAGGTTGCCTTCCTCGCCGGTGGGGGGAATGAACTCGCGGGTGTGATTGACCAGCATGACCGGAGATTCGTCGAGGGCGACGAGCAGGGTGGACTTGCCGGATTCCCGGACGAGCGCGCGGCTTTCGCCGACGGTCAGGCGGGTGGCTTTTTCCTGCGGGTTCGCCTGGATCTCGACCTCGCCCTTGAAGACTTCCGTGAGAACGACCGGTGCGTCGCCATCGTTGCCGACGGCGAGGCCGAACTCGGTGCCGAGATCGACGAAGCGCCCGCCGGGGGTATCGATGCGGAAGCCCTGCGCGCCCTCCGGGGTGTGGATCGAGGCGCGGCCGTGGAGGACCGAGAGAGCTTCCTTTTCATCCAGGCGGAAGCGGCAGGGACCCTCTAACACCACGCTGGCGCCGCTGGGGAAGCCGAGCTTCACGAAGCCGCGCGAGAACTCCAGCGGCACGGCCACCGGCACGCGCCCGGATTGAGGGGAAGCCGAGCCTTCCGTCCAGGCGACGCCCTGCGCTTCCAGGATGGTGGCGATGGGTCCGCGGGGACGGGTGAGGAAGATCGCGGCACCGGTGGCGAGCAGGGCCACGGCTGCGGCTGCGACGAGCCAGCCCTTGCGGAAGGGGATGGTCTTCGATTCCGCCGGGGCTTCGAAGTAAGAGGGCGCGGCAGCCTTCCGCAGGAGGGTGGAATGCAGGGCCATCACGCGGCGATAGCGGACGCGCGCCTCCGGGCTGGCGGCGAGCAGATCGTTCAACTCCGCGCGCTCGGACTCGCCGAGCGATTCCTCGCAGAGCGCGTGCAGCAGAAGGTCGAGGCGGTCCTCTTTCATGGCGTGGCGAGCTTGCGCTCGATGCAGGTTTCGAGGGCCTTGCGGATGCGCATCAGCGCGAGTGAAAGCGCGGTGGGCGTCTGGCTGCGCTCGGCGGCGAGGTCTTGGACGGAGGAGCCCGGCTCGTAGCGGGCGAGGATGAGCTGGCGCTGCTTTTCGGGGAGTTCCTGCAGGCAGGTTTCGAGGGCCTTTTCCAGATCCCCGGCGTGTGAGTCGGCCTCGCGGCATTCGGCGGCGAGGATTTCGACCAGCGAGTCATCGAAGACATGGCGGTCGCGGCCGGCATCGCGGCGGGCGGCCTTGACCTGATAGAGCGCAATGGTGAAGGCCCAGGGCAGGAAGGGCTGGGCGGGATCGTATTCCGCGGCCTTGCGCCAGAGGACGAGGTTGGTCTCCTGAACAACGTCGTCCGCGAGCATGCGGTCCGGGAGCAGGGAGAGGACATAGCGGTGGATCTCCGGCTGGTGGCGGGCGATCAGACCGACGATGCGTTCCTCGGGGTTGTGCGGTTCGGCGGACATCTCCACCGGTTTTACCGGAAATCGGCGGAATCTTTCGCGGAAATTTCAGCAAAGACCGGACGGGAGTTGGAAAAGAAGGATTTTCCCGGGGCGCTTGGGATCAACGATGGCCTCAAGAACTGTTCCGGCCGCACAGAGGACTGTGCGGACCACCTTTCAAGCCCGTTACTTCGCCATGCGGTTGATGGATTTGGCGAGGAAGGTGGCAAAGGTTCCGGTGAGGGCATTGGAGGGGGAGCGGCGGCTGTAGATGGCGATGGAGACATCGGGCATCGGCGGGAGGTCGGCCTTGGGGCCGACGGCTTTCATGCCGGGGAGGATGGCGGATTTCGCGAGGACTCCGATGCCGAGGCCTGCCTGGATCGCGGCTTGGATGGAGGGCAGGCTGGCGCTGGAGTAGGCGATGCGCCAGGGGCGGCCGGCCCGTTCGAGGAGGTCGAGGGCGGTTTTCCGATAGCCGCAGGGGGCGGGGAAGAGGACGAGGGGAAGCGGGGTGGTGCCGGGCTTCAGGGCGGTTTGGGTGGATTGGACCCAGGCCAGCTTCTCGCGGAGGAGGACTCGGTCTTCGTGGAAGGAGCTGCCCGAGCGCCCGGCAGCGCCGACGACGAGATCGAAGCGGTCGGACTCCAAACCCGCGAGGAGTTCGCCGGTCATGCCGACTTCCACGCTCAATTCAACATCGGGGTGGGTGCGATTGAATTCGGAGAGGAGGGTCGGCAGGAACTGTTGGCCGAACTGCTGCATTACACCGAGGCGGAGACTCCCGGTGTCCGCCACGCGTGAGATGCGGTCCAGCATCTCGTGATTCAGGGCGAGCAGGCGGCGACCGTAGGCGAGCAGGAGATCGCCTTCCGGGGTCAGTTCGAGGGTCCTGCTGGTGCGCTGGAAGACGCTGCTGCCGATCAAGGATTCGAGCCGCTGGATTTTCAGGCTGACCGCGGATTGGGTGAGATGCAGGCGGCGTGACGCTGCGGTGAAGCCCTTGCTCTCGGCGACCTCGATGAAGCAGCGGATAAGATCGAGGTCGAGGACGGGCGTGATCATACCGATGAGATTCTGTGATGGATGGTATAGATGCAATCAATTTTGTAAATGAGTGGATCTGTGGTGGAATGATTCCGAAATGAACACGAATACTTGCCTCGACTCCTTGCCGCCGCTGGTCATGAAGAAGCGCCGGGCGCTGGCCTTGCTTCTTGCGCCCTTCGCCATGATCGGGACAGGGCGGGCCAAACCGGCTGCGGACCTCACGGTGGGTGAGAAGCTGCTTACGGAATTCTGGGAAAAGATCTACAACCTGCCCCAGGATCTCGGAACGATCGACCGGCTATGCACGGAGGACTTCATCCTCACGACATCCGGAAAGGATGTGGTGGGCCGCGCCGCCTTCAAGGAATGGGCCCGCTCCTTCAGCTCGAAAATCCGCGACGTGAAGCTGAGAAGCCTGGACATGTTCAGCTCGGCCGACGGGACGCGGGTGGTTTCGCGATGGGTTGTAACCGGGTTTAACCGCGGGATGTTCGGCACGCCGCCGGACGATCAGCCGGTGGAGTTCACGGGGATCGCGGTGTGGGAAGTCCGCGATGGGAAGCTGGCGCACAATTGGGTGGAGAGGAGTGCGCTGGAGCTGATGCAGAAGCTAAAGGGGGAGGGGAAGTGAGGCCTGCCGCGTATTTGGGAGCGTGGCTGGACAGCCAGTCGTCCCGCTACGAGGCGAGGCTTTCCGGACACGCCATCTGGAATTCTGCCCGTCCTTCACGGCGGCGAGCCGCAGCACTCGAAGGCCGCTGCGCGGCTTCCGGAGACCTCCGGTGCTGGAACTGGACAGCGGAGTCGTGGCGCTACGATGCAGACCTCAATGGTCGCCGTGGTCCTTCTCGTGCTGCTTGTAGTGCTCGGCCATCATGTCGCGGCCGAAGTCGCCTTCGAAGGAACGCCAGGTGGCGTGGATGTGGTTGGCGTTGTTCTGGGTGTTCGCGGCTTCCATGAGGAAGGTCGGGCCCTGCACGCGGTAGTACCAGGCCTCGCCGCGCTTCAGGCTGCCGGCCCAGCCGAAGGTGATCTTGTCGAAGCCGGCGTCGTCGATCTTCTTCATGTCGTCGTCCGCGAGCACCTTGCGGTTGCGACCGGTGTATTCGGAGATGAGGGTGCGGAGGGCACTCTTCTGCTCAGCGGTCATTTCGGATGCGGGTAGGCCGACGGCTTCGAGCGCGGTGGCCTTGCGGTTCTCCGCGCTGAAGATTTCGGCGGGGGCCTTATCGCTGAATTTGACCGCCGCCTTGCCGCCTTCCAGCAGGACATTGGCGAGAGCCATGGCGAGTTCCTCCTCGGCTTTCAGGATGCGCAGGCCCTTGTGCTGGCCTTCCGTGACCTCGCCCGGATTCGCGCCGATGAAGGAGGGCGTGGTGGCCACTTCCTTGCCGGCGATGACGGTGTAATTGACGGCGAAGTGGTGGCCTTCGAATTTCCAGCCCCAGGCTTTCTCATCGCCCGGCTTGCCGAAGATGGAGACGTAATACTTGGTGTTGTCGCGGTAGGTCGGGTTCTTCTCCTTCTCGGCGAGCAGGCCTTCGAGGATGATGACCTGGCTGGCCTTGAGCTTGCCCTTGTCGCTGAGGGCGGTCTCGATCAGCTTCATCGCTGCGGCCTTCTGGGCTTCATCCATCTCCTTGAAGGGCAGGCCGGTGCGGGTCTGGGGGGTGAATTTGAAATTCTCGCGTTGGTCGGATTCGAAGGGGAAGGCGGCCTTCGAGCGCTTCGTTTCGTCAAGGGAGCCGAGGAAGGCGTCGGCGGCCGATTTCATCTCCGCGATGGCGGAAAGTTCGTCCGCGGCGAGCGGGAGAGTCAGCAGCAGGGCCAGGAGCGGGGTTTTCATGCGAGGGGAATACAAGGGGATCGGGGTGATTCTCGCAAGGAGGAGTGTCAGCATTCGGAACCCGGCGGTAGTGGTGCTTCATCAAGGGATTCGATGTTCGGTATTTGTTTTTCGATGTTAGGGTGCTGGCCGGAGCAGCGGGGCTGTTGTTGTGCTGCGCGCTGAGTCCATCATCCCCATGTCGCCCATCCTCCGCCTATTTCTTCGCTGCATGCTGTTCTGGACCGTGCTTCCCCTGCTTGGCTGTCTGCTGCTGCTGGCGAGTTGCCAGAGCAAGCTGATCTACTTTCCTCGGCCGTATGGGGCCGATCATGTGGCAGACTGGGATGCCGAGCCGGGGACCAAGGTCATTGACTACGAGACCGAGCAGGGGAAGCAGCAGGCCTATTTGCTCTCGAAGACGGACAAGCCGGAGCGGCTGTGGCTGGTCTGCGGCGGGAATGGCACGCTGGCGCTGGAGTGGTCGGATTGGCTGCGCGAGCACGGCCCGGCGAATGATGCCTGGCTGCTGATGGACATTCCCGGCTACGGGGCCTGCGAGGGGAAGCCGAGCCCGGGGACGATCCGCAATTCGCTCAAGGCGGTGGTGCCGGCGGGGATGGGCGCGCTCGGCTGGTCGCTGCCGGCGGATCAGGGGAAGCTGCGCTTCTTCGGCCACAGCCTGGGGGCGGCGGTCACCCTGATGGGAGCGAAGGAATTCGACATCCGGCGGGGTGTGATGCTCACACCCTTCACCAGCAGCATGGACATGACCAAGGCGATGTTCGGCGTGAATCTCGGCTTCATCGTGTGGCACCGCTTCAACAACCTGGAGCGGCTCGATGAGATGGCGAAGAAGGGCAATGCAGCCGTCTTTATCCTGCACGGTGCCGACGATGAGGCGATCCCGGTGTGGATGTCCCGGGAGCTTGCGGAGAAGGTGCCATCGGTCGTGCACTACACGGAGATCCCGAAAGGCCGCCACAATACGCTGCAGGACATGGCCGCGGAGGAGATCCGTGCGGCGATGGAGAAAGCGCGGAGCGAATAGGGGTTTCGGCACTTGCCCCGCGGGGCGGATGGGCGCAGCTTGGCGGAGTCTCACCGGTGTTCTTTTCGGGCCGGTGGATGGTCCCCCCCGCCGTCCACTTCAACCCCCACGTCATGATCTCCCGGTACCCTTGCGCCTTGGCCACAGCGACAGTTGCGATATTTTTCACTACCGCTGATGCGGTTTCGCCCGTGGTCGCGGGTCCCTGGTGCGGGGCGGTGACGCCGCAATCGATCGCGGTGACGGCGAATCTGGGTGCGGCGGGGCTTCAGGTGCGGCTGGCGGTCTCGACGCTGCCGAATTTCAGCGCGCCGCTGTTCTCGCCGCCGGTGTCATCCGCCGCGGCCTCGGGGAACAACGTGCGGATGGACCTCAGCGGGCTGACGCCAGACACGCTCTACTATTACGCGCTGGAGGTAGGAGGCGTGCTGGAGACGGCCGTGGACAAGACGGGGAGTTTTCGCACCTTGCCGGCTCCCGGTCCGGCCTCATTCCGTTTTTGTTTCGCGTCCTGCGGGGATTGGCATGAGGAGGGGCAGGTACGTGCACCAGAAGATCCTAGCGGAGAATCCGCGCTTTTTCATCCACATGGGCGACCTCAATTACGAGGACACCAATGTGGACAGCGAAGCGCCCTACCGCTCTAACATTATCAAGTCGATCACCGAGAGCCCGGAGCTGGGCGAGATGGTGCGCAAGCTTCCAACTTCCTGGATCTGGGATGACCACGATTTCTCCGGGAATACGTCCGACCGCACCAGCAAGGGGCGTCGTGCGAACCGGGCGGTCTATCGCGAATTGATCCCGCACTACCCGCTGCCTGCCGGCGGGCCGAATGAAGCGATCTATCAGGCCTTCAATTGCGGCCGTGTGCGCTTCATCCTCTCCGATCTGCGTTCGGAGCGCGATCGCGATTCGGATGATGACGACGAGGACAAGTCGATGATGGGGGATGCGCAGAAGCAGTGGTTCAAAAACCAGTTACTGGCGGCCCGTGATGCGGAGGTGCCGCTGATCGTGTGGATGAGCGGCGTGCCTTTTATTCAGGTCGGCTCGGTGCGTGACAATTGGGGCTCCTACGCCACCGAGCGGACGGAGTTGCTAGAATTCATCCGCGACCAGGACATCCGCAATGTGGTGATTATCTCCGGGGACATGCACGCCCTGGCCTTCGACGATGGCCGGGCGACGGCGACCTACGTGGCTGGCGTACGCATTCCGGTGTTCCATGCGGCGGCGCTGACGCGGGATGGTTCGGAGAAAGGCGGTCCCTATTCCGGCGGCGTGAGCGAGGGAGCGGGCCGCTACGGGATCATGGACGTGAGCGACAACGGATCGGATGTGTCCGTGACCTACACCGGCAGGATCGTCACTTCTGCGACGAATGTGAACACGTGGAAGACCCACACGCACCAGACCGTCCCGGTGAAACCGCGCCCGGCGGTCGGTCTAACAGCCGTGCCGGATCTGGATGCGATCCATCTGACGTGGACGGACGATTCGACCGTGGAGACCGGCTACCGGATCGAGCGGCGTCTTGCTGGCAGCGGGGCGTGGGCGGCGGCCGGAACTACGATTGCTGGAGTGGTGGCATTCAACGATGCGGCGGTGACAGCGGGGAATTCCTATGATTATCGCGTGATCACCCTGAACGGCATAGCGGAGGCGCTGCCATCGAATACGGCGACCGTGAGTCCTTCTACTCGCTTCCGCGATTGGAAGATCCTGCGCTTCGGCAATGCCAACATTTCCAATGGTGATGACAGCGACCACGACGGGCTGACGACGGTGGACGAGTATCTCTTCGATCTCAATCCATTGGCGGCCGACAGGTTTGCGTGGAGCGCCGCCGGGTTCCCGGAAACGCTGGTGAGTTTTGCGTCGAGCAGCGGAAGGGTGTACCGGGTGGAGGCCAGTGATGATCTGGGAAGCTGGCCGTTGAGCTCACCGCCGATCACGGGTGATGGCACGATGAAGCAATGGACGGATCCCACTGCGGAAGCGGCCGAGGGGCGTCGGTTTTATCGGATCGTGGTGACGGAGAGGCCTTGAGGGCTCTCATGTCGTGGCACCTGCTGCTGGTATGGCGATAGAGATGAGTCGGAGCGATAGGTTTGCTTCCCAGTGCCCGGAACAGACCACTTGCAAGATCACTCTGCGGGCCGGTGGCTCCGCGCTCCCGGCGGAAGAGCCGCTCGTGAGAGGCAACTTCCTATCGCTTCAATGACACCCGCAGGATCCGGTCATCCGATGTCAGGTAGAGCCGGGTGCCGCTTTCGCCGAAGGCGACATTTGCCGTCGGGCGGCCGCAGAGGATGCGGCCTAACAGCTTGGCCTCGGGGCTCAGGATCAGGCAGCCGCCGGGGCCGGTGGAGAAGACATTGCCCTTCGAGTCGACCTTGATGCCGTCCGGCGAGCCGGGGCCCTTGAGGCCCTTGCAATTGAAGAAGACCTTGCCGCTTTCGACGCTGCCATCCGCCTTCAACGTGTAGGCCATGATGATCGGTGCGGGGCCGTGGGATTGCGCGACGTAGAGGGTCTTCTCATCCGGTGAGAGAGCGACGCCATTCGGCCGGTCGAGGTCGCGGGTGATCAGGGTGACGACCCCCTGTGCGGTAGTGTGGAAGACGCCGTTGAAGGGCAGTTCCTTGAATTCCTTGTCGTTCTCCCGGCCCGGCAGGCCGTAGGGAGGATCCGTGAAAAAGACGCCGCCATCCTTGGCGATGGCGAGGTCGTTGGGAGAGTTAAAGCGCTTGCCATTGAAATTGTCGGCCAGGGTGCGCTTGCCGCCGCCCGGGGTGAGGTAGGAGACGCGGCGGTCGCCATGCTCGCAAAAGTAGAGCACGCCTTTCGCGTCCATTGCGAGGCCGTTCGAGCCGGGCTCCTGACCGTAGCTGCCCACGCCGGTGAAACCGGAGGGCTTCATGAAGATGGAGGCTTCCTTGTCGCCTTCCTTCCACTGGTAGATGGTATTGCGTGGGACGTCGGAGAAGAGCAGGCGCTGGCCTTTCTCATCCCACACCGGGCCTTCCGCCCAATCAAAGCCACTGCAGAGGGTCTCAATCTTCGCATCGGCGGCGAGGATCTCGTCGAGCGCGGGGTCGAGGCGCTCGATGGTTTCCTGCGCGGAGGCGAGGGCGGGGAGGATGAGAAGGAAGCGGATGCTTTTCATGGATTACCCTATTACTCGCCGAATGGCCGGGAGTCTTCGGGCAAGCTTGTCATTCCTCCGCCACGGCGGCTGTGGCGCTGCGTTGAGTCGGACGATCTCAGCTCAAAATCTCCTTCACCACCCTCGCAGGCTCCACGCCGGTCAGTTTCTGCTCGAGGCCTTGGAACTTGAAGGTGAGCTTTTCGTGGTCGATACCGAGCAGGTGAAGGATGGTGGCATTAAGGTCGCGGATGTGTATCGGGTCCTTGACGATGTTGTAAGAGAACTCGTCGGTTTCGCCGTAGACGGTGCCGGGCTTCACTCCGCCGCCGGCCATCCACATGGAGAAGCAGCGCGGGTGGTGATCGCGGCCGTAGTTTTCCTTCGAGAGACCGCCCTGGGAGTAGACGGTGCGTCCGAATTCGCCGCCCCAGACGACCAGGGTATCTTCTAACAGGCCGCGCTGCTTGAGGTCGGCGATGAGGGCGGCGGTGGGCCGGTCGACGTCCTCGCAGAGGATCTTCATGCGGTTCGGCAGGTCGCCGTGGGTATCCCAGCCGCGGTGGAAGATCTGGGTGAAGCGCACGCCGCGCTCGGCCATGCGGCGGGCCATCAGGCAATTGTAGGCGTAGGTACCGGGCTCCTTGGCCTTCGGGCCGTACATCTCCCAGATGGATTCCGGTTCGTCGGAGAGGTCGGTGAGTTCCGGGACGGAGACCTGCATGCGGAAGGCCATCTCGTATTGGGCGATGCGGACGTTGGTTTCGGGATCGCCGATGCGCTCTTCGAGCTGGCGGTTCATGTCGTTCACGCCATCGATCATCGCCCGTCGCAACTCGCGGCTCACGCCCTTGGGATTTGAGAGGTGGATCACCGGGTCACCGCCGGAGCGCAGGGCGACACCGGAGTGCTCGGGCGAGAGGAAGCCGGAGGACCAGAGGCGCGATGACAGGGCCTGGATATTCACGGTCAGCGGGAGCTTCGAGGTGAGGACGACGAAGGTCGGCAGGTCCTCGTTCATCGAGCCGAGGCCATAGGACATCCACGAGCCGATCGAAGGCTTGCCCGGGATCATGTTGCCGGAAGTCGCCAGCAGAATCGCGGGTTCGTGGTTGATGGCTTCCGTGTGCAGGGACTTCATCACGGCGAAGTCATCGGAGACCTTGGCGGTGTGCGGGAAGAGTTCGCTGACCCAGTGGCCGGCCTGGCCGTGCTGCTGGAAATTGAAGATGCTCGGGGCGATCGGGAAGCGGGTTTGCGAGGCGGTCATGCCGGTCAGAACCTGGCCGCCGCGGACGGATTCCGGCAGGTCTTGGTCGAAGCGCTTGATCAGCTCAGGCTTGTAGTCCCATGTCTCGAACTGCGATGGCGCGCCCGCCATGAAAAGGTAGATGGCGCGCTTCGCCTTGGGCGCGAAGTTAGGCAGTAGCATGCTGGAATCGCCGGTGGATGCCGCGGCATTCTCGGAGAGCAGCTTGGCGAGTCCGGCCCAAGCGAGCGCCTTGCCGGAGCGGCCGAGAAATTGGCGGCGCGTGGCAAGTTCGAGCCAGCGCTGCTTAATGGCATGCGGCAGCGGAAGATCGTAGACCGAAGGCCCTTCGCCTGAGAAATCGGAGCAAGGATGGATCGGCTTCATTTGTTCACGTATTCGTCAAGGTTCAGGAACTGATTCGCAACCATCGTCCAAGTTGCGATCTCGGCTGCGGGAAGCGAGGCATCCGCCGGGGAATCACCGGTTGTCAGCAGCGCGGCGGCGTCATCGGCATGCGCGCTGAAGTAATCGCGGAAGGTGGCTAGGCTCTTCGTGAAAGCGGGTAGCTCCTTGTCAGCGAGCTTTCGGGAGATCGTCGCGTCGGCCATGAAGTTGAAGCGCGCGGTTTCATCCGGTGACGCTTTGATCGCACGCTCCGCCAGCTTGCGCGCGGCTTCGACGAACTGTGGATCGTTCATCGTCACCAGCGCTTGCAAGGGAGTGTTGGTACGGGCCCGGCGGGTGCAGACGACCTCGCGCGCCTGCGCATCGAAGGTCTCAAGTGATGGCGGCGGGGCGAAGCGCTTCCAGAAGGAATACATCGATCGCCGGTAGAGGTTCTCGCCCTTGTCCGCGGTGTAGGCCTTGGTGTTCGACTCGGGCATCGAGACAGCTTCCCAAACGCCCGTTGGTTGGTAGGGCTTCACTGGCGGGCCGCCGGTTTTCTCCACCAGCAGGCCGGCGGCTTGCAGGGCGCTGTCGCGCAGCACCTCGGCATCCATCCGGAAGCGCGGACCGCGGGAGAGCATGCGGTTCTTGTCGTCCTTGGCGATCTTGTCGGGAGTCGCCGCATTGCTCTGGCGGTAGGCCGCGGAAGTGAGCATCAGCTTGTACATCACTCGCATGTCCCAGCCGGATTCGCGGAATTCGACGGCCAGCCAATCGAGCAGATCTTGATCACTCGGGCGCGTGCCCATGATCCCGAAGTCATCCGTGGTCTCGACGATGCCGGTGCCGAAGACCTCCTGCCACATCCGGTTGGTTGTCACGCGGCCGAGCAGCGGCTGATCCGGCTGGAGCAACCACTTGGCAAGACCCAGGCGGTCATGGGTTTCTCCTTCCGCCATCGGCGGCAGGAAATCCGGAGTGGCGGCGGCGACGCGGGACTTGCGTGCACTGTAAACGCCACGGTCCAGGACATTCGCTGTCGCCGGTGTCGGTCTCTCCTTCGCGATCAGGGTCGGCGTGCCACCCTTACCGAGTTCGGCGATCTTCGCGTCAAGCTCTGCCAATTCACCGGCAAGCCGGATCGCCTCCTGATTTTTGCCATTCAGGAACCAGCGGTCGAGCACCACGAAGCGTTCGTCCGGCGTCCACTTCGCAGAATTAGGCTCCTTGGCAATGATCCCGGCGGCGACGTCCTCGAAGGGCAGGCGTGAGAACTCTTCTCCCGACAGCGCCCGGGCGTAGAGCCGCAGGTCTTGGAAGCGGGTCTCGCGTAGCGGTTGTTCATCCTCGCGGCGGCCGATGTGCATCCGCGCATCGGTGCGGATCGTCTGGCCGGGCTGCAGGGAATCGTGGGTGATCTTTAGCGGCACCGGCTTGCCGTCGACATAGAGCGTTACCCCGGCGGCCTTGGCAGAGCCATCGTAGGTGAAGCCGACGTGCCGCCACTCGCCGCGCGCGAAGGGCTGGCTCTCCACCCGGATCGCGCTCTGCGGCCACTCGTGGATGATGTGGATGACGAACTTGCTGCCATCGCAAAAGAGATCCCAGCCGCGGTGCGCATTGCGGGCGCTGTCACCCATGCGCGAGACCATGCCGCCGGAGCCGGTGTCGGCGTTCCCGGTCTTCAGTCGCGCCATCGTCCAGAATCCCAGCGAGAAGGGTTGGTCCACCTCGAAATCGCCCTGGTCCGGCAGCGGCAGGCGGCTGCTGATGTCCATCCGCATGGAGGGCCAAAGCCAGGCGTCTTCGCCCCAGACCAGCGGGTTGGTGTCAACCGTGTAGGTGGCCGGCTTCGCTCCCGGGGCGATGTTCTTGACCACGTCGCCTTTGCCCTCGTCGAAGCGGAAGTGAACCTTCAGCGCTTCCTCGGAGACCGGCCGCGCAGTCAGCCCGGCGAGCTTCTGTTTCGCGAACTCCTCCTGGAGGTTGTTACGAAGACTCTCGTACTTCGCCGCCGGCTCGTGGCGGGCGGCGATGGCAGCGGCCAACTCGGGCAGCTTGTCCGCGGCAGGGATGCGCAGCACCGGGGCAGGGTCCTGGATGTTCTCGTCCCAAGGCTTTTCCGCGGTGTTGTTGAAGAAAGCGGAGAGACTGTAGAAATCCTTCTGTGAGGTCGGGTCGAACTTGTGGTCGTGGCAGGCCGAGCAGCCGACGGTGAGGCCGAGGAAAGTCGCGCCGAAGGCCTCGGCGCGGTCGCGCGTGTTGTTCACCAGCACTTCCTCCGGAATGGTCCCTCCCTCGTTGGTCGAGACATTCGCGCGAATGTAGCCGGTCGCCACCAGTTGATCGATATTGGCGGCCGGAAGGAGGTCGCCCGCCAACTGCTCGATCAGGAAGCGGTCGAAGGGCTTGTTGTTCTGGAAGGCGCGGATCAGGTAATCGCGGTAAGGCCAGATCGAGCGCAGGTTATCGAAGTGCAGGCCGTGGGTGTCGGAGTAGCGCACGTAGTCCAGCCAGTAGCGGGCGCGGTGCTCGGCGTAGCGCGGCGAGGCCAGCAGCTTGTCGAGGTAGGCCTCGTAGGCAGCATCGCTCGGGTCCGCGGCGAAGGCTTCGACATCGGCGGGCTCCGGCAGCAGGCCGGTGAGATCGAGCGCGGCGCGGCGGATCAGCACGCGCGGGTCTTCCGGCGGGGCAGGGGAGAGGCCCTTGGTCTTGAGCTTGGCGAGGATGAAGTGGTCGATGCCATTGCGCGACCAGGTATCACCGGCGATGTCCGGCATCGGCTTCTTGACCGGCGGGATGAAGGACCAGTGTTCTTCGTACTTCGCGCCTTCCTTCACCCAGCGTTCGAGCAGGGCGATCTCCTCTTCCTTGAGCTGGCGATGTGCCTTCGGCGGCGGCATGCGCTTTTCCGGATCGGTATTGCGGATCGCGCGGATCAGGGCGGACTCCTCCGGAGCGCCGGGGATCATCACCGCCTTGCCATCGGAGCGCGGCTTGAAGGCGAATTCCTTGCGGTCGAGCCGCAGCGGATCGTCCTTCGGTTCGCGCGTGCCGCTGTCCGGGCCATGGCAATGGTAGCAGGCTTCGGAGAGCAGCGGCTGGATCGCCTCGTTGAAGGAAAGCGGTGCTTCCTCGGCGAGAACGGTGCCGACGAGGCAGGTGGTGACGATTGGGGCAAGACGCATCGTGACGGAAAAGGGTGCGAGCGCGGGTTGGGTTCCCGAATACGCGGACGATGGAAGAATATTCCATGGAACTCGCGATGGGACTACCTCCCATTTGTCCCAGTGGGCCAGCTTATTGACGCATAAATTCGGTTTGGGATCAACGCATCCTCGGATGACTTAACCGCGGATTTCGTGGATTCCACGGATAATAGCCCCAAGGCTGTCTGTCAGATTTTCGGGGGCATTTAGAACGCAGATGAAAGCGGATGACGAAGAATTGGACCAGGATGGACGGGATGAATGGATGGGAAAAAATCTTCGGGTCCGACTGCGGTGATGTGGTGTGAGCTTGGTCCAAATTGGCCCCCCGTCCCGGCACCCATGGCAGTTGCGGTCAAGACGGCGGGGTTAAAGTGATAGGTATGACTCGCGTCCGGGACCTTATCGATCAAAGCCGCCAATTTCGCCCATCCGACGAAAAGCTTCCGGAAATGGCCATCGAACTCGCCGCAGAACTTTTGGAAGAAGCGACACGCGGCCTGAAATGGGGCGAGCGGATGCAGGCACGGCAGATGGCCGCGATGATGCACGATGCCGCGGGCAAGGCCTTCACCTTCGCGATGGCCGACCAAGTTTTCCGCCCGCCGACGCCGGCGCGCGAAGCCAAGCGCTTCCGCGACTTGATCGATGACTACGGCGTGCCGGAGTATCTCTCGCTGCCTGCCCGCGTGGCGATGCGTGCCGGCGAGATGGCTTCCGCCGCGGCTCCCGAGGTGGTGATGCCGCTGGTGGCGGAGAAGATGCGCCAGGAAAGCTCTTCGGTCATTCTTCCTGCGGAGGAAGGCAAGCTGCGCCGCCACTTGCAACGCCGCCGCCGCGCGGGGATGCGCATGAATCTCAATCAACTCGGCGAGGCCGTGCTGGGTGAGGAGGAAGCGCAGCACCGTCTCGATTCCAATATCGCGCGCCTCGCCGATCCGGACACCGACTACATTTCGGTGAAGATCTCGGCGATCTTCAGCCAGATCCACCTGGTGGCGCTGGAGGAAACGCTCACCGAGATCAAAGCGCGCCTGCGCCTGCTCTACCGGGCGGCAATGCAGCACCGCCGTGCCGATGGCGACAGCAAGTTCGTGAACCTCGACATGGAGGAATACCGCGACCTGCGCCTGACCTGCGCCGCCTTCCGCGAAGTACTAGATGAACCGGAGTTTCACGGCCTGGAAGCGGGCATCGTGCTGCAGGCTTACCTGCCGGATGCCTGGCCGGTGCAGAAGGAGCTGAATGCCTGGGCTCTCAAGCGCGTGGAGATGGGCAAGGCGGGGGTCAAGATCCGCATCGTCAAGGGCGCGAACCTGGCGATGGAAAAGGTCGATGCGGAGGTCCACGATTGGCCGCTCGCACCCTATCATTCCAAGGTCGAGGTGGATGCGAACTTCAAGCGCATGCTCCACGAAGGTTGCCGTCCGGAAAATGCCAAGGCGGTGCGGCTCGGCGTGGCCAGCCATAATCTTTTCGACATCGCCTACGGCCTGCTGCTGCGGGCCCGCGAAGGCGTGGAGGATCAGGTGGAATTCGAGATGCTCGAAGGCATGGCCAACCACCAGGCCCGCACGGT
Source organism: Luteolibacter sp. Populi (assembly GCF_040801775.1). Taxonomy (GTDB): domain Bacteria; phylum Verrucomicrobiota; class Verrucomicrobiia; order Verrucomicrobiales; family Akkermansiaceae; genus Haloferula. The sequence continues at coordinate 1,620,444 of NZ_CP161812.1, read as the reverse complement.
CCGCGATGCCGCACAAGGCTTGCTGCTCTACGCCCCGGTGGTGAAGCGCGAGGACTTCCACAGCGCGATCGCCTACCTGGTGCGACGTCTCGATGAGAACACCTCGCCGGAGAATTTCCTGCACGATCTCTTCGGCATGGCACCGGGCGATGCGGCCTGGGGCCGGCAGAAGGAGCGCTTCCTGAATGCCTGTGCGGCCATTCAAGGGACGTCCGCCGGACCGCAGCGGGTGCAGGACCGCAGCACCGAATCGCGTCCGGTGCAGCCGGCGGATTCGCCCTTCCACAATGAGGCGGACACTGATTGGTCGCTGCCGCAGAACGTGGCCTGGGTCCGTGACCACGTGAAAGCGCGGCGGATGGGCAACTCGACTTTCGTCCCGCTACAGATCGCCGGTGAAACCTGCAACGGCCCGGAGGAAGTGGAAGCCGCCGACCCTTCCCGCCCCGGTGTTGTGGCCTATCGCCATGCGCTCGCCGGTCCAGCCGAGATCGAGCGCGCGTTGGCCGCCGCGGTCAATGCCCGCGGCGGATGGAAGGCCCTCGGTGCGCAGCGTCGCGCGGAGATTCTTTGCCAGGTGGCCGCCTCCATCGCCGCCGGTCGTGGCCAGGCGATCGCGACGATGGTGCTGGACGCCGGCAAGTCGGTGATGGAAGCCGACGCCGAACTCAGCGAGGCGGTCGATTTCGCCGACTACTATGCGCGCAGTATTTTATGCCCCGAGTCCAACGATGGCCTCGAAAGCGAGCCGCTTGGAACGGTGCTGGTCACGCCTCCCTGGAACTTCCCCTACGCGATCCCTTGCGGCGGCATCCTGGCCGCACTGGTGGCGGGGAATACCGTGATTCTCAAACCCGCGCCGGAGACCGTTCTGACCGCTTGGGTGATGGTGAACGCCCTGTGGGATGGCGGCGTGCCGCGCGAGGTCCTGCAATTCCTGCCCTGCCCGGACAATGAGGTCGGCCGCTCGCTGGTCACCGACCCGCGGATCGGCGCGGTGATCCTGACCGGCGCCTATGAGACCGCGCGGATGTTTCTTTCGTGGAAGCCGGAGCTGAAGCTCTTCGGCGAGACATCCGGCAAGAACGCGCTGGTCATAACCGCCGCTGCCGATCCCGATCTGGCGGTGAAGGATCTGGTGAAAAGTGCCTTCGGCCACTCCGGCCAGAAGTGCTCCGCCGCCTCTCTCGCGATCGTCGAGGCCGAACTCTACGATGATCCCGGTTTCCGCCGCCGTCTCCGCGATGCCGCGGCTTCGCTGAAGGTAGGCCCATCCTGGGAATACGATTCGATCGTGACTCCCGTGATCCGCGAGCCCGGCGATGCCCTGCAGCGTGCGCAGACCACCTTGGAGCCCGGCGAGGAATGGCTGCTCGAACCGGCGATGCTGGATGGCAATCCCTGCCTGTGGTCTCCGGGTATCAAGCTGGGCGTCTCGCCGGAAGGCTGGTTCCGCCGCACCGAATGCTTCGGCCCGGTGCTCGGCCTGGTCCGTGCGGACAATCTCAGGCATGCGATCCGCATCCAGAACGATTCCGAATTCGGGCTCACCGGCGGCATCCACTCGCTCGACCCCGCGGAGATCGATGAATGGCGCGAGCGCGTGGAGGTCGGCAATGCCTACATCAACCGCCCGATCACCGGCGCGATCGTGCAGCGCCAACCCTTCGGTGGATGGAAGCGCTCTTGCTTCGGCCCCGGCGCCAAGGCCGGCGGCCCGAACTACGTCGCCCAGTTCGCGATCTGGCGGAATGCAGGTCAGCCGCAACTCCGCGCGCCGCTTTCACTCGAAGTCGAGGCCCTCTGGAAATCGCTCGCTACCCTGCTTCCCGATGCCATGGAAAGCCTCGCCGCCGCCGCCGGCAGCGATGCCTGGTGGATGGCCAAGGAGTTCGGCATCGGCCACGATCCCTCCGGGCTCGATTGCGAGACGAATCTCTTCCGCTACCGCCGCTTCGAGCGCTGCCTGATCCGCGCGACCGAGGCCTTGAACGACGCCGATCTCGCCCGATTGCTACTCGCCGCAGCGGCAGCGGGGGTGACGGCCGAAATTTCTCTACCCCCCGGACGTGAGCTCGCGATCGCCGGAGTGTCCATTTGGCATGAAAGCAACGAGGCGCTCCACCGCCGTCTCGCGACCGCAGGGTACAGCTTGTTGCGCTCCGCAGGCATTGATCCCGAACTGGCCGCGGCTGCCGTCGAAGCGGGCGTGCGGCTCGTCAACCATGCTCCTGTATGGTCCGGAAAGCTGGAACTTCCGGCCTTCTTCCGCGAGCAGGCGATTTCAGAAACCCGCCATCGGCATGGATCGGTATTGCCCCGACCCCAAGACTTGCGATAGTTCCTCCGCTTCGTCCCGGACCGAGCTTGGGTGATCTGGGGGAGAATCCGGGCTCACCGGGGCGGAGCACTTCGGCTTCCTTGTCACTCGGCCTTCAACACATCGACCCGGTAGAATCCGTGGATTGCCTCGGGATCCGGATCGGTCAGTGTCCGATAGGCCGAACCTGAATTCGATTCGCCGTTGCTGACGTCTTCCCAGTGGATGAGATTCAAACTCCGCTGCAGTTGGTAGGTGCGCCCTTCGAAGCAGGGCCCGAATCCTATCGTGGCCAGACTGCTCTCCCCGCTTTCCGGCGTGAGAGCAACGGTGAGGAGGAAGCGAGCCGCAGGATCGAGCGGGTCGAGCCCCGCGTGATACTTGAAGAGATTGCTCTGCCCGGTGCCGGATGCGTCCGCGCTGCCAATGCCCAACGGATTGTCCGTGCCGAACCATTGCACCTGCCAGCCGTCGGACACGCCGTCGCCGGCATACAGGCCGAAGTCATCCGTCGAGACATTCGCAACCTGGATGATGCTGGACGCTTGCAGGCTGCCGAAGCTTCCGCCGACCCCGGCGCTGCTGTTTTCATGCACCCGTGCGGCGGTGATCAGCCCCGAGGAAGAGATGGATGATATCGGCCCTGAGAGCACCTGCCATTGCGGGGTGAAGCCTGACATCAGCGTCGTGCCATCATCCAGGTGCAAGATCGCCTGGAGCTGTAGCAAGCCGCCTTCCGCGACCGCGGCTGAAGCCGGGGTGAGCGCGAGCGATACCGGCCGGAAGATCTGGCCCGTGAAACCGTTGCTGACGGTGGCATGCCCGCCGTCCGCCCGCACCGTCGAGCTCCCGCCGACCACCGCGGTTTGCGCGTAGCTGGCGGAGACGGTGCTCCCGCCGCCGCCATCCAGAATCTCGTGCTGGATGCTGTAGTGGCTGCTGGTCCGCGGTCCCTGCGCATGCAGGCAGGGTGCCGCGAGGAGCGCTGCGGAAAAAAATGCGGTGCGGGTGAAGCTCATCGGTTCCGGGTGTTCGCGAGTTCCTCCGGGCAGCTCACGGCAGTGCCTTCACGCGGATGTAGGAGCCTTTGAGGATCTTCGCCTGCTGGCCGTTGGCCGCGTTCTTCCCTGCCTGCCACTTCAGTGTGCCTGGGGTATTGAGGCTCACGATCGAGTCGAAGCGCACCCAGGAACTTTCTCCACCGGGCCAGACAAAGGGGGCATTGGAAATGGAGTTGTTGGTGGATGCCTGAATCACTCCTGCGGATTTCTCGGTGACGGTGCCCAGATTCGAATTGCCGGCTTGCAGGTCGGTCATCTCCGCCGGCCAGGTGCCGGTGAAGAACATGCCCAACTTGCTGCCGGTGCCGGCGGTATGCGCCATCTGGACTTTCCCGGTGATGTGGAACTTGCCTGCCGGCACCGCGACCGAGAGGCCGGGCACGTCCTGCTGCGCGGTGCTGTCCGCCAAGGACCAATCCCCGGGCAGGGTGATGTATTCGTCCCGCGGGTAGTGCCGCGGCAAGTAGGCCGTGGCGGTGGTGGCATAGGTATTGTTGGTCGCGCGGCGGACCACGCCCTTGAAGCCGTTCACTTGCAGAAGATGGTCCGGGGTGTTCCAGGTTTCGATGGCAAGCACGCCGCCGAGATTCTGGTGATTATCCAGTTGGACGCAGCGGAGGGCATTCAGCACCACGCCGCTCTCCCCCTGGACTCGCACCAAGGGTATGTGCCCATTTGGCGAAGGAGAACTCGCATTGCCCGCGGCACCCATGATGGCGCTGCCACTCCAGTTCAGGTAGCCGCCGTTCAGTTCCACCATGCAGTCGCCGTGGATCGACTCGATATTGCCCCCGGAAATGTTGGTAACGCAGTTGAAGTTTTGCACCATCAACTTGTCGCAATTGCCCATTTCGCAGCCGATCAGGTTCATGCCGGCCATGACCTCCGTCCTGAAACAAACCGCACCCGGCGGACTCACATACATCCCGCCGAACTGGCCGCCGATGAAGGTCATCGTGGATGGCGTTTGCTGGCTGGCTGCGCGCTCCGCCAGCACGCAGGTCGTGCAATCGAGCACGAAGAGATTATTCGCGACGATGCAGATGCCGGCACGGTTCCAGAGACCTTTCGAAAAGTGCTGGATAAAGACAGACTCGAAGCGCAGGTCCGCCCCGGGAAAATCGTCCGTGGTGTTCGGGTTCGCCACCTTCACCGCGCAGTCGGAGATGGCGTAGCCATTGCCGATGAGTGTCAGGTTCGAGATCTCCTGCCCGCTTTGCACAACGATGCTGACGACGGGCTTGGTGTTGTCCGCGGGCTTGATCAAGGTTTTGCTATAGCCGGCCGGGACCACCCACCAGCGCGAGCCCGCGCCCTTGATGTTGACCATCGCGGGCAGGGTCATGTTGCACTTGTAGGTGCCTTCGGGGAAGAAGACCGTCTTGGCGCTCGGGCTGGCATCCGCTGCGGCGATTGCCGCTTGCACCTGCGCGGAGCAATCCGTCGCGCCGGTCTTGTCCGCGCCGAAGGTCGTGACGTCAATGAACTGCGAAGTCCCCGGCGCGAGGCGGTCCGCAGTCACGGCACCGGGCGCGAGTTTCTGCGTGGTGATCGCGCCATCGGCCACGGACCCGGCCATCAGGGCGTAGCCCACCGAGTTGATCTTCTGGTCCGGCGCGAGCTGCTCCCAGCCGTGCGCGCCGTCGTTGAACCACACGCGGAGATAGACCGCTTCATTCTCGAATACCGCGGGATTCACCGCCGCCATGTTCGGGAGCGCCGTGTTGCCGAGTCCCGCGCTGTAAAGGCCTTGGGTCACGGGCAATTGCACGGCGGCGTCCGGCACTCCGTCCGCGGGGGCGGTGTCCGGGGAATTCCGCCAGTAGGTCTGCGTGGCGGCGGCATTCACCAGTGCGAACTTGAACTGGCCCTGGCCCTCGAAGTTGACCCCGTCCGAGGCGATCCGGCCTTGGTAGCTGATGATATGGGGAACCCCGGCGTGCAAGTCGCCCCCGGAAGTCAGCAAGGCGAGCAGCACGAAGCGGAGGCACCTGAGGAGGGGATACCGGGGGAGATGTCTTGGGGCTGACATTTGAGTTGACGCAGGGCAACAGTTCCGGGATTGCGGGGCAAGCAGGATCTCGGAGCGGAATTGTGGCCGCAGCGGGCAAACCGCTTTCGAAACGGGCCCGGAGAAAGAGCCGGGCCTTGCTTCACTCCGCCCTTGCCACCCCTGCGCTTTTCCCCTTGGATCGCCCGACACTCAACGGCGGCTTGGCGGAATTGGTAGACGCGCTCGACTCAAAATCGAGTTCTAACGAGTGTGGGTTCGAGTCCCACAGCCGCTACTTTCAGTAGCAAGGGATGACGGGATCCCGCCGGGGTTTACACCTGGATGACACCCCCGGGCGAGGCATGGCGGAACAAAGGATCATCGGAATCATCGCGGGAAACGGCATCTACCCGGAAACCTTTGCCCGTGCCGCGCGCTCGAAATCCCCGGACGTAAGGCTGGTCGCAGCGGCCTTCGAGGGCGAGACCTCGGCAGAGTTCCTCGAGCTGGTGGATGCCTCGGCATGGTTCCGCGTCGGGCAGCTTGGGAAGATGATCAAATTCTTCAAAGCGGAGAAGGCCGCGGAGGCGATCATGGTCGGCCAGATCGCGCCGAAGAACCTCTTCGACCTGCGCCCGGACTTGCGGACCTTGATGCTCCTGGCGCGGCTCAAGGAGCGGAACGCCGAGTCACTCTTCGGCGGCATCGCGGAGGAGCTGGAGAAGGACAAGATCCACCTGCTGCCAGCCACGACTTTCCTGGAAGATCTCCTGCCCGGCCCGGGGCCTGTCTGCGGCCCGCCGCTGAAAAAACGCCAGATCGAGGACGCTGAATTCGGCTTCCGGATCGCCAAGGAGACCAGTCGCCTGGACATCGGGCAGACAGTCGTGGTGCGCCACGGCACTGTCCTCGCCGTGGAGGCCTTCGAGGGCACGAACTCCTGCGTGAAGCGCGGCGGCGAGCTGGGGAAGGGGAAGGACGTGATGCTGGTAAAGGTCTCGAAGCCGGACCAGGACTTCCGCTTCGACGTGCCGGTCATCGGGCCCCACACCATCCAAGCCTGCGTCGAAGCCGGGGTCAAAGCGATCGCGGTCGAAGCGCGGAAGACCCTGCTATTGGAGCGGGACGCGATCTTCAAACTCTGCCAGGAGCACGCGGTGAGCCTGCATGCGCTGGAGGAGAAGTAGGGTGGCTCTCCAGAGCCGCGCTGCTTCTAAACAAGAAATCCCCGGACGCCTTCCGACGCCCGGGGACTAAAGCTCCATTCACGAACCGAATCCACTCAAGGAGCCGGCGCCACATCCACGCGCAGGAAGCCTTGGCTCGGCAAGCCATCGGAAGCGTCCAGCTTGAAGCTGCGGTATTCATAACCGTCCGGCGCAGGCGCGAGGTTGGTCGTGACCGGATCCACCACGGAGACCGTGCTCTCGAAGCCGTCCAAGTCCGTGCTGCCCTGGATCTTGTAGGTGTATCCGCCAGCGCTGGCCGTCGGCGATGGAGAGCCCTCGAACAAAGGCGTGCCTTCCAGGACCGCGATGGTCAGGAGAAGCCCCTTCGCCGTGCCGGTATCGCTGCTGCCTATGGCGAACGGGAATACCTTCGCGTTGTCCGCAGCGTTGTTCGGCTCCCCGCCAAGTGCGAATTCCATCGCGTTGCTGCTGCCATCGTGGTCCGGATCCGCATCGGCGCCGGTGATGGCCGGATCCGTTTCCCCCGCGAAGTAGCCGCCGATCCAACTCTGGTAGGGTGTGCCCACCGCGGTGATCTCGATGGTGTTGGTGTGATAGACCACCGTGGTCCCCGCCGGAACCGAAGCGAAGGTCCCGATCCGGTTGGCAAAGGTGGCGATGACGTAGGGCAATTGGGTGCCGCCTGCGCCGGGCTTTACCTTGAGCGCCGCCTGGCTGATATCGAGGGTGCCTCCCACCGCGATACTGTCGAATTGGCCGTCCTCAATGTTGATCGCTAGGCTGGAGCCGGTGTTGAAGGTTACATTTCCCTGCACGCTCATCGAGCCGGTGGTCAGACCTGCCTCCGGACCGCCCGGGTCCATCGTCCCGTTCACCTCGACCTCGCCGCCGAGGCTGGAGATGCCGCCGAGCGTGGCGCCGGCATCGACCGTTATCTTGCCAGTCGCGCTGAAATGGTCGCCATTGATCACCAGCGTGCCCTGCTCGATGTCGGTAGGACCTGTGTAGAAGCTGCTCCCGTTCAGGGTCAGCGTGCCGGGGCCGGTCTTCGTGAAGGTGCCCGCGAGGTTCACCGCGAGGGCCGGAGCGCCGAACGTGAGCCCGCTGCCCGCCCCGCCGCCGAGGACGTTCACGGTTGGCTCAACGTCGTAGTTCGTCCCTGGATTCGTGATCGTGATGCTGGTCACCACGCCGTCCGTGAGGTTGGCGATCGCGGTGGCACCCGTCCCGGTCCCGACGATCTCGAGGTACGGAGGGGCTAGGTAGCCCGAGCCGCCGTTGGTGACCGGGATGATCGCCACACCGTTGCCGCCGGGATCGCTGAAACCTTGGGTGGTGCCGATTGCGAAGCCATTGGTATCGATCACCGCGCCTTCGGAATAGACGAGCGCCTCGTCGAGTCCGCCCATGAAGTTCGCCTGGTTCCCGCGCGCCCGGAGCGTGCCGCCGTGGAAGTTGAAGCGGCCGATCCCGGCACCGGTAGTGCCGCCGTTACCTTGCACGATCACCGCCGTGCTGAGCGTGCCGCCTGCCATCAGATTCACCGTGCCATCGCCTTCATTGGCGTTGCCCAAGCCGACGCCCAGGCCGCCGGTCAGGTTGACCGTGCCGCCATCGCGGATGTTCAGCGTGCCGGTGGCTTTTTCACCGACGTTGAGGCGCGCGCCGGCGAGGGTCTGATTGACCACCCCGCCACCACGGACGTCAAGCAGGCCGCGGCTTTTCGGGGCGCCTGCCGCATTTTGGAAGCGTCCGATCGAGGGGACGCCAGCGTTGAAGTTCACCACGGCGTCGCCGAAAACTTCCATGACGCCGGTCCCGTGGGATCCGATCTGGAAGTGGTTGGTGGTATTGAATACCCCGCCGCTCATGCGGTAGGCACCCCACACGTCCTTCGCGTCATTGTTGCCACCGCCGATGTAGCAGTCGGTGCCGCCGCTACGGTCGAGCAGCGTGCCCCCGCTCTGGAGGATCACGCCGGAAGTCCCGATATTCCGGCCGACCACGATGGTGGCGGCGTCCACCGTGCCCGCGCTCAGCCTCATGACGCTGGGGCCTGCAAGCAGATTCCCGATCACGAGTTCGCCGGTGACCAAGGTGTTCGGCTGGTCCGAGACGAGTTCGCCCTCGATGGTGCTGAAGGCCGTCGTGAAGCTTCCTTCGTTCGAGAAGGAGCCGCCGGGGCTCACCAGCAGCGCGCCGGGGGTCCCGGTCAAGTTCACTGTGCCGGTGTTCGTCGCGCGGCCGCTGCCCATCGCATTCAAGTTCCCGGTGCCGCTGATGTTCGCATTGAAGCTGAAAGCATCCGAGCGGTTGAGCGCGAGCGAGGCCTCGGAGTTGATCGTCACCGGACCACTGCCGAGCGTCCCGCTGGTGCCGCCGTCGCCCACCCGGAGCGCGCCGCCGTTGATGGCGATGCTGCCGCCGTAGGCGCTGTTGTCGGCGCTGAGTTGCACCGGACCCGTTCCCGACTTCGCGAGCTTGCCACTGCCGGAAAGAGCGCCGGCAAGGGTCAGGGGAGCGGCCTGGCTGGTGTTCGCGATCTCGGTGTTCGAGCTAAGCAGCAGCGGCGCGGAGATCACGTTGGCGGCGCTGGTGGAGGACTGCGTGAGGCTGGCATTGGCACCGGGGCCGGCATTCAGATCCAGCACGCCACCGGCCCCCGGGGCGAGCGTGAAGGTGTGGCTTCCGTCCGTGTCGCCGAGGTTCAGGTTGCCGACCGTGGCGGTGGTGTTGAGCTCGAGGACCTGGTCGCCGGTGATATTCGACGCAAGGGTGGCGGTCGCACCCGCGGCATCGGGGAAGGACGTGCCGGGGTCCCAGTTGTCCTGGCCGCCCGCGTTGTCGAAGGCATAGGTGCCGCCCTCGGTCGGGGTCCAGGCGAAGGAAGCCGCCGCGCTGGAAGTCAGCGTATCGGGACCGGCGATCGTGTTGCCGCGGATCTCGCTTTCGCTGAGCGTATAGTTGTAGATGCGGAATTCGTCGAAGGTTCCGGCGAAGCCGCTGTCCCCGCCGTATTCGGAGCGGCCGAGCCAGTTGTTCACGTCGCCGATGGTGGTCGGGCCCTGCGTCTCCGGCAGCGTCTCCATCAGGTAGCCTTCGCGGTAGGAGCGCCACTCCTTGAATTCCGGATCATAGACCACCGCGTAGTGGACCCGGGCGGTCAGGTTGGTGGCGTTCTCGGAGGTGCGACCGTTGCCGCCGTTCGAGTAGGTGCCGCCCACACGCTCCAGGCGCATGTGCGGGTTGCCCCCGGCATTCGCATGGAGGGCGATCGATTGCGTGGCGCTGTAGGCCGGGATGTTCCCGGGCGCGTTGATCTCGCCGATGTTGCTCTTGCTGAAGGTGATCATCCGGCTGCCGGACTGGGTCGAAGTCTGGGCGACCCAGGTCTCGAAGCTCACGCGCTGCTTGCTCGAGATCAGGCCGTTCGGCAGGTCGACATAGGGGGAAAAGGGAGGGGCGCTATTGACCCCGCCCGGAAGGGTGACACCGCTGCCGGTGAGGACGGCACCCGTGCCGCGGATCACGGCGCTCAGACCGCCGATGCTATCGACGACGATCGAGCCATCCGCCGCGGGACCTGCGGCTTCGCTAAAGGACCAGCGGTGCAGCGGTGGACGCGACAAGTCCGCGGTGGTGATGCCGGGGTGCTCAGGTGCCTCGAAATCGTAGTTATTCTTCACGTTCTCCTCTGTCAGCACACCGCTGTGCACGCGGACCTTGCTGATCGCTCCGGAGAACTGGACTCCGCGACCGGCATCGGCTCCGTCGGTATTCCGCTCGGTGCCGATGTAAATGTTGTAGCCGTCCTTAGCGTCGAGGCTCACGACCTCGCTGGCATTCGGCACGCCGTCCACGTAGATGCGCTGGGTGGTGCCATCATAGGTGACCGTGATGAGATGCCATTGGCCGACGGCAGGCCCGCCCGCGTGAGGCGCGGCGAAGCCCATGTCCGGCCCGCCCCAGTGGCCCACGGCTCCCGAATTGCCGGCGCTGCCATAGCGGAATGCCGCGTGGCTTCCGTTCGGCGTGCCTCGCGCGGCCCAGGAGATGACCGCTTCCTCGGGGCGGGTGTGGCCTTGATATACCCAGTACTCCACCGAATGCGTGGCATTCAGGCCGTGCAGTGCGGCGGTGGTGCTCGGCCCGGTCAGGAAGTCCCCGTCGCCATCCAGCACCACAGCCTTCCTGCCCGCGACCGTCTGCAACTGCGGCGTGCCGTTCGCCAGTGTTTTGGTGAAGCTGCCCGGGATTCCCGTTGTCTGCGTGTGCTGCGGCCACGTGGCGTCGGAGGCGCGGTAGTCGAGGGCGTCCAGATCGATGAGCAGCGAACCGGCGGTAATGAGGTCGGCAGTCGCAGGGGCGCTGAAGCAGGCGGTGAGGAATGCGGCGCGCACGATGGTGGCGCGAACGGAGTAAGGGGATTTCATGGTTGGTATCGATTCGGGGATCCGCCGCCGATGGGATCGGCAACGGTTCCTGGAAAGGGCGCGACGCTAGGAGCGAGCTTTCCAAACTCAATGGGTATCCCCTGGCCGCCGTGTGAAACATTTGACACAACAAACGAGTTTCCAAATGCCTCGAGGGTCCTCTTGCGATGCTGAATCTGCGCTTTCCGACATGCTTGGAGGCTGGATCTGCGCGATCCGGAAACGCAGCTGAATGATTGGTCCTAAGCCGCTTAACCCCGGAGTGATCCGAGGTCCGGAGAGAGCTTGACCGGCTCGGGTCCCTGCCCGGACGAGGGGATACTGCCCGAACCGGTCCGCAATGGCAGGCGGCCGGTGGGTCCGGATCCGCAAGATTGGAAGGGCATCTGGCGACCGCTCATCCGCCCATAGGACTGAGCGGGACTACTTTCCCAACCGGACGTTCCTGAGGCGTTTCCCATTTCGAAACCATGACGGTTTCCTAACAGAAAGGACTCTCGATTCTCCTTGTCCGCATTTTTTCGGAATGCTATTGGCTGCGACTGTGGCAGAAGCTCGGTGAACCGGACGCTGCCGCTACTGCTGCCCGCCCGCCAACACATCAACACCAGTTATCATCATGAAATCGTATGCTGCGGAGTTTTTCGGGACCTTCTGGCTTGTTCTGGGCGGATGCGGCAGTGCCGTGCTGGCCTGCGCCTACCCCGATCATGGAATCGGCTTCGTGGGAGTCGCACTGGCCTTCGGCCTCACCGTTCTAACCATGGCCTACGCCATCGGGCACATTTCGGGCTGCCATCTCAATCCCGCGGTGTCCGTGGGCCTGTGGCTGGGCGGGCGCTTCCCGTCGTCGAAGCTGCTGCCCTACATCGGCGCGCAGGTCGCGGGCGGTATCGCCGGTGCGGGGATTCTCTATCTGATCGCCTCCGGGAAGGCGGGCTTCGAAGTGACCAAGGGATTCGCTTCGAATGGCTACGCCGCGAACTCGCCGGACAAGTATAATCTGATGTCCTGCTTCGTGACCGAGGTGGTCATGACGATGATGTTCCTGCTGATCATTCTGGGTGCCACCGACAAGCGCGCGCCGCAGGGCTTCGCTCCGCTCGCCATCGGCCTCGGCCTGACCCTGATTCACCTCATCAGCATCCCGGTGACAAACACTTCGGTGAACCCGGCGCGCAGCACCGCGGTGGCCGTGTTTGCAGGCGGCGCGAGCTTGACGCAATTGTGGCTGTTCTGGGTTGCGCCGATCATCGGCGGGGCGCTCGGAGCTTTTGTCTACAAGTTCATCGCGGAGGAGAAGAAGTAGGGTTTTTGCCCGAACGGTGATCAAAGGTCCGCGAGGCGTGGCAAGTAGTCCCGCCTTCAGGCGGACGAAGCCACCGTTGAAGCCTAACTTCTGCTAGATTCGTCCGTTCAAACGCGCGCTAGGGACCCTTCGTCCGCCTGAAGGCGGGACTCCTTACCCTTGAACTCGCAGCGCCAACATCACTACGCGATCCAGCTAACAAAAACCCCGGCGCGGCGAATGCCGGCCGGGGTTCGTCCGAGCCTATCGGATCACTTGTAGGTCTTCAACCACTCCACGGCGTCCGCCACGTCCTGGGCAGTCATGCCGAGCTGATCCGCGTTGAGCATCATCGAACGGCCGGCGTCGCGCATGCCTTGGATCTTGCTCTTGGGGACCATCTGGGTGCGGCCCCCTTGGGAAGTGATCACCACCGGATCGCCATGGGAACCGACGATGCCGTCGATCCAGCGGTTGTCCTTGAGGTTGATGGCCGTGCCATCGAAGCCATGCGCGATTTCCGCGGAGGGATCGACGATCGCGCGAATGGCATTTTCCGCACCTTGGCGGGACACCCAGCCCTTGAGTTCGGGTCCGTAGGCGGCACCGGCACCCTCGATCTGGTGGCACATCACGCAGCGCGAGGCAACTACCTTGCCCTTCGCCGCATCGCCCTTGAGTTTCGCCACATCTTCGGTGCTGAAGTTGGTCTTGTCCGGCTTGAGGGGGAAGATCATTTCCTCAAGTTGGACCTTGTCGGGATCGTAGATGCCGCGCTTCTTGAGCTCATCGCCCAAGCCGAACTTCGCCCACGCGCCGGTGCCGCGCATGAAAAGCCAGCTGATCGCCGAGCCCTTGGCCGCCGAGTCCGGGCCGCCCGCGACCTCGAAGAGCGCCTCCGCGGCCCCCTTGTCATCGATGAAGGATAGCGACTCGCAGGCGAAGATGCGGGCATCCGGGCTGAGCGTGGTGTCCATCGCGCGGGCCTTCAGGTCTGCGATCGCGGCGCTCGGCCACAAGCGCCACGTGAGCTTGGCGAAGGCGTCGTTCCAAGTCGCAGGCGCACCCGGCGAGAGGGCGGCCTTCATCGCGGTCCAGACGGCGTTTTCCTGATTCTCCGCGCCGAGGCCGATCGACTCGATGTAGTTCTTGTCCTTGCCATCCCAACCCTTGGCGACCATGATCAGGATCGGCGCGGACTTCTCCGCAGGCAGGCCGCGCATCGAAAGCGCGACATCGCGGCGGACTGCGGCCACCGGATCGCTGGCCAGCTTTTCCGCGATCGGCAGGATGTCCTTGCCCGCCCGCTTGAGGGCACGGTAGGCGACCAGGCGCTGGCGGGTGTCCGATGAAGTCAGGAGGCCCTTGCACGCTTCCTCGCCCTTGGGGCCCAGATTCGCGAGCAGCCAGATGCCGCGCGCGGCGATCCATGGATCCTTGTCCTTGGTCACGGCCTGGGCTGCATCGAGCGCGGCATCGCCCTTCGCCTTCAAGCCTTCGAAGCCGGTCCAGCGGACGTTGACCGCCGGGCTCTTGAGCGCTGCGACACAGCCTTCGGTGGTGGCGAGATCGATCTTCGGGTTGACCGGCTTGAAGCCCTTCGGCGCGATCCGGTAGATGGTGCCCGAGCAGGACTCGTCCTGGTCGCCGTGGCCACCCACGCGCGGGTCGAACCAGTCGGTCACGTAGACCGCGCCATCGGCACCCACCGCCACATCGGAAGGGCGGAAGAGCATGGGATTGCCCTGCGCGCGCGACTCCTCTTTCTTCACCCCGCCGGTGAAGTCCGCGCCGTCGAATTCACCGGTCGTGTTGCTGGTCATCCAGTCCGTGCGATCCATCTTGTAGGTCGCGCCTTCCGGTTGCGGCTGATAGCCGAAGACCACGTTGCGCGCGGCCTCGCAGCTCAGCAGCGTGCCGGCGTTCTTGGCACCCAGCGCGCCGTTCTCGTAGAACACGATCCCGGTCGGCGAGCCACCGCCGTAGACATCTCCGACGTCGAATGTGCCGGGATCATCCTGCCTCCAGTGGACGCGCTCCCACTTCTGGTTCGCACGCTGCACGGTCTTGTAGAATTTGCCCTCGCGGGTAAAGTAACCGGCCGAGCCATACTCCAGCACGTAGGAAGTGCGGCAGGCCGGCGGGTCGTCGTTGTCGTTCTGGAAAAGATCGCCGAGCGAGGTGGTGCAGTGCTCGAAGCTATTGCGGTAGCCGTGGCCGATGATCTCGGCATTCGTGCCGTCCGGGTTCATCCGCGCGGAGAAGCCCGCGGTCCACATGAAGCCGTCGTCACTCTTCTTGCCGGCCATTTCGCGGGAGTTGATGAACCACTCGCCGCCGCCGTCCTTGTAGTAGTCGCCGCCCATCCGGAAGGTCTTGCCGGACTTGTCGGTGAATTCCGCGCCGCAGTTGCCGTTGTTGAAGTACCACTTGCCGTCCGGACCGCCGGTCACGGAGTGCAGGGAGTGGTCGTGGTTGCGGGCGTTGAAGCCGGTGAGAAGGACCTCGCGCTTGTCCACCGCGGGGTCGAAAACCAGGTTGCGGTCGACGTCCGTGTACTTGATCAGGTCCGGCGGTTGCGAGACGATTACCACGTTGTCGAAGACACCCACGCCCAGTGGTGCCACCAGGCCCTTCTCCTGCACGAAGGTGTGCGACTTGTCGGCCTTGCCGTCGCCATTCGTATCCTGCAGCACCGCGATCCGGTCCCCATCGGGCCGGCGACCGTTGTGGCCGCGGTAGTTCACCCCCTCCGCCACCCAGATCCGACCGGCGGCGTCGATGTCCATGTTGGTCGGGTTGAAAAGGTCGGGAGTGGAGGCCCACACGGTGACTTCAAGGCCGTCGGGCACTTGGAAATGGGTCGGGGCTACCTTGTCGGCGGGTTTCGGGGCTTTCCATTCCTCTGCCATCACGGGCGTGAGGCAGGCGAGGAGGAGCAGGGATGCACGGGTTTTCATGTGGTGGAGGCGGACAATACGGGTTCGGCGGTCATTTCCTACCCGGAATCTTGAGTAGGTGGGATTCTTGGGGCGTTGCTCCGGATTCCGCCGGATTTTTGGGGTTCGGGCAAGCGCGGGTGCTGTCCCCCCGGAGGGACGGCGTGCCATCGGAAAGTGCCGGTAGAGGAGGGGATCCGACGGATTCTTTCCGGGGGGGAGGGCAAAATGCGAACGCCCGACGCCGGACGGTCGATGGTGAAAGGAAAGGCAGGAGGCCGGGACAAGTGACCGGGATCGTGATGCGCCTGCCTCGCTTCAAAGAACGGCAACACCGTTCCCTCCTATAGCCCAAGGTTGCTGCGACGCAGGAGCGGCTACCTTGGGAGGGGGCCATCACATCCACCAACCCCGCAAGGGTTGCCTCGGGCCCGACCAAGCGGGAATTCCCCGTGACGACTGGCTCGAGGCAACCTCTGCACGGTTGTTGGGAGGCTGTTAGGTGAGCGTGAGATGCATCTCTAACACGCCCTATCGAGCACCTCGGAGATCGCACGCCCGCGTTACCACTTTCGGTGGCATGGGATCGTCTTTGGTGGCTTCCAGCCGCGGTTTCCCACTAATCCGCCAAGAAATCCGCACCCCGTCCGATAAACCGGATGAAACCATATCCGGCAGCTCCCGCAAACGCCAGATGATCTAACAACCGGATTCCTGCCTCCCTCTCCCGATCATGAAACACCTTGTCTTCTCCCTCCTCGGACTGCCGCTGTGCCTGCACGCGGCGAGCGATGTGACCATCTCCACCGCGTCGACAACCGGTGGTGCCTTAAGCGGCTCGAACCCGGAGCTCTTCTCGCCCACCCACGCGAATGCCAACCTCAATGTGACCACCCTGCAGACCGAGCTGAACCTCGGCACCGGTATCACGGTCAACACCGCCAGTGGCTTCAATGCCCTTGGCAACATCACGGTGAGCGCCAACATTTCCAAGACTGTCGGCGCTTCCAGCCCGCTGGTCTTGAGCGCGGTCAATGACCTGAGCCTCGGCGGCTCGATCTCCGCTTCCGGCGGGTCCCTGCCGCTGACCTTCAACGCAGGCCGGAACATCACCAGCAGCCAGTCGATCGCGACGAACAACGGAGCGGTGCTGCTGGCCCCCACCGGAGAGTTCACCATCGGCGGCGGCTTGAATGCCGGAACAGGCACGATCACCTTGCAAAGCGGTGTGCTACGCTCGGCGAGTTCGCAGACGATCACCACCAGCGCCTTCAGCGTTGGCCCGGCCGCGGCGTTGCGATTGCAGGGCACGGTCGCAGGCCCCTTGAACGTGGCCGGCAGCATTTCGCCGGCCGCACCGGGAGTCACGGGTTCGCTGCAGGTGAACGGTGCGCTGACCTTGCAAGCGGCATCTACGACGAACATCGAAATTGGCGGCACCTCCGTCGGCAGCACCTACGACAAGATCACCGCCACCGGCGCGGTCAGCGTCGCGGGCACGCTGCAGGTCGAGCTGGTGAACAACTTCCACGACACGATCGCAGGCACCACCGCCTTCACCATCCTGCAAGGCGGTGCCCTCACCGGCACCTTCAGCGGCTATCCGAACGGCTCCCGCTACACGCTTGCGAACGACCGCGGGTCCTTCCGCGTGAACTACACCGGAACCGCCGTCATTCTCGACGACTGGCAACCGGTGGTCACCACGTTGACATGGGACCCGGGCACCGCGGAAACCGGCACCGCAGTCTTCTCCAACTCGAACACCCGAGCCGGCCGCCACTACTTCAAGGTCACCACCCAATCGAGCGACATCGGCGGCTGGCGGACCCGTCTCACCATGAGCTCCGGCGAGGCCGCGCTCTACTTTTCCAAGACCGCCCTGCCCACCGTCGCCAGCAGCACCCACAGCTCGGTGCAGACCGGCTCCGACGGCCTGGTGCTGCGCGATGACCAGTTCGCCGCGAACGAGGAGTGGAACCTGATGGTCTATTCCACCGAAGGCGCGCAGTGGAGCCTCGTCAGCGGTAAGCCCTACGTCCACGACCTAGGTCCGCTGCCCTTCACCGATGCGAACTCGAACGGCCAATACGACATCGGAGAAGCGGTGACTGCGCAGAACGCTCCCGCCGCGCCGATGCCGCCGGAAGGCATCCGCTTCTACAAGTCCTCCATCCCCTCCGGCACACCGGCATGGAGCATGTGGCTCGGCGGCAGTAACCGCGAGATCGCCCTGCGCTCCAACAAGCTGCCCTTCCACAACAACGCTACCCAATACACCCGCAAGCAGGCCGGGCAGATGCTGCTGGTCCCGCCGGTCCTCGGCGCGGGCACCACCACCTGGTTCGCCAGCGTCCTCGCGCCTCAGGGCGAAGTCATCGGCCTCGACTCGCGGATCCAGACGGTGAGCGATCTCCCCTACAACGGCAGCATCAACAACGTCGGGGTCACCGCCGCGCCCTATCGCGTCTATCGTGTGCAGGTGCCGGTCGATCAGATCGCTTGGGACATCCAGGCCACTGCCGTCGCTGGCAATCCCGATATCGCCGTACGCAAGGGCAGCGTGCCCGCGGAGTTCGACAACGAGGCATTCTCCTCCACTCCCGGCAGCGCCACCGAAGCGATCACGCTGGTCCCGAATTACCTCACCGATGGCACCTGGTACATCACCGTTTGGGGCAATGCTTCCTACACCTTCAGCCTGAAGAACGGTGATCCGCTGATCACCCCGCTGTCCTTCACCGATCTCAAGGTCAACGACCAGACCGCCCGCTCCGGTTGGCGCTTCTACGCCCTCACCGATATCCCCGCCCAGGTCGGCGCGCTCGGTTGGGAATTGCAGCTCGCCAACCAGGTTCCCGGCACCCAGATCGCCCTGCGTCGCAACAAGGTCCCCGGCCGCTGGCAGAAACGCGCGGACGGCAGCACCACGGTGGCCGACACCGCTGCGACCTACATGGATGAGAACAGCACCAACGGCTTCATCCAGCGCTTCAACCATCAGGCGGACGTGTGGTATGTCGGCATCTTCGCCGCCCAGCAACCGCTCGGCGCCTTCACCCTTGACGTGCATCCGATCACCCCGCCGACGCTCGGCTTGGAAAGCACCACCCAGATCACCGGCCTCGACGCGCTGAAGTGGCGCTACTACCGCATGGACATCGGCGCGGACCAGCAGGGCTGGGACCTGCGCTTGAAAAACGCGACAGGCGGCAATTGCACGCTGCTCGTGCGCCGCGACCTGCTGCCCTTTAACACCGGAACCAACAACGGCAGCAGCAGCAGTTGGGGCCCATCCTCTGACCCATCCTGGCCCTCCGGCTACCAATGGGCCGGCGGCGGCGATTGGACCGGCCGCGACTACGACACCATCACCACCCCGCGCCGCATCATCGATGACCGGATCATCGCCGCCGCGGGCCGGCCGCTGGTGCCGGGCACCTACTACATCGGCATCTACAACGGCGGCACCGACCCGATCTCTAACACCACCGGCCAGCCGGCATCGCTCACCCTCGAGAGCCGCGGGATCGGCAGCGGTCTCGCGATTTCGGTCGACTCCCTGTCCTTCACGCCGGGCAGCAGCGTCACGGTCAACAATCTCCCGCCGCGCGAGGCGGCCTACTACAAGGTCACCGTTCCCGAAGGCACGCCGAGTTGGGAATTCACCCTCACGCCAACTGCCGGTGAAGTCTCGATGGTCGTTCGCCGCGGCACGGTCCCGGACTTGAGTGCGGCCTACAATGGCAACGTTCAGGAAGTCTCGAACACCGTCAGCCGCGAAATGAAGGCACAAAGGACCGGCTCCGAGCGCTACCTGCTGCTGCCGGATAACAACCAGCCCGCCATCACCGCGGGGGACTACTACATCGCCGTGGTCAGCGAGGGCCTGAACCCGCCCGCAAGCAATGTCGTCGGCAGCGCGCCAAGCAGCGCCACCCTGACGAATCTCGGCCCGCTCGCGATCCAGGACCTCGGCACGGCCAGCGCCGCTGGCATCATGCAGCAGGTCAGCCTCAGCGGCGCGCAGGTGAAGGCATACCAATTCACCGTCCCCGCCGGGACCTCCAGTCTGGAGGTGCGCCTCGACAACCGCATCGGCAATCCGATGATGGCGCTGATCTCAGGCGCACGGATTCCTTACCCCGATGCCAGCGCTCTCGACTACGGCACCGGCGGCGGGCAATCCACCCCGCCCGCTGGAGGCGTGGCCCGCGTCACCGAAGACAATCTCCTCAACATCGCCAACCCGGCGGCAGGCATCTACACCCTAACCGTCCGCGCGGACGAACTCGGCACCAACACTTATCCCGACGCGAGCGCCGGGCTGGTGGTGTTGGCGAATTCACCGGTGCCCTTGGCTTTCGACGCAGGCACGGCGAGCGTGACCAACCAGGCTCCCACCGCGTGGCGCTACTTCCAGGTCACGGTCCCGGAGGGCATCATGGGCTGGGACATCCGCCTCAAGAATATCACTGCCGGCAATCCGCAGATGGTGGTCCGCCGCGATCAATTGCCGTCGTCGGTCAATACCAGCAACGGTGCCTCCAGCTCCTGGAATTCCTCCGCCGATACCACCTGGCCCTCCGGCTACCAGTGGGGCGGCGGGGCCGACTGGAGTTCACGCGTCTACGATGTTCCTAGTGGCCCGCGCCGCCCCGCAGGTGACCGCGTCTTCGCCGCGACCGGCCGCCCGCTGGTGCCCGGCACCTACATCGTCGGCGTCTTGAACCAAGGTGTGGACCCCGTCACCGGCACCGCCAATACTCCGGCCTCCTACAGCATCGAGAGCCGCGGCGTCGGTGCCGGCCAGGCGATCCCGATCGCCGATCTGCCCTTCGCGATCGGCGGCAGCGTCACCGCGACCAACCTCGTCTCGCGCGAGGCCGCTTACTACAAGATCACCATCCCGCCGAATACCCCGCGCTGGGAATTCACCCTCAGCCCCACCGTGGGCGAAGCAATGATGGTGCTGCGCCGCGGCTACCTGCCCGACTTCAATGGTGCCGATGACACCAACCTCCAAGCCACCGAGGGCAGCCGCGAAGTCGAGCTGCAGAAGACCGGCGGGGAGCGCTATCAACTGCTGCCGCTCAACGATCAGGACTTCATCGTCGCGGGCGATTACTACCTCGCCGTGATCGGTGAGGGCGTGAATCCCCCCGCGTCGAATGTGATCGGCACGGGCACCAGCACCGCCACCTTCACCATTCTTGATCCGACCCCGGTGCTCGATCTCGGCACGATCGGCACGACCGCCACCACCCGGGCGGTCGCGCTCGCCGGAGCCCAGGTGAAGACCTACCGCTTCACCGTCCCCGCCGGCGCCGCGAGCCTGGAGGTGAATCTGGAAAACAAGCTGGGGAATCCCCAGTTCGCCTTCATGTCCGGCACCCGCATCCCCCAGCCGGACGGCTCTTCGCAGGACTACGGCATCGGCGGTGGCCAGACCACGGCTCCCGCGGGTGGCCTCGCCCGCCAGGCCGGCAGCACCCTGACCACAATCACCACTCCGCCGGCCGGCACCTACACGCTGACCATGCGGGCGGATGAGCAGGGGACCAATCTCTGGCCCGACTCCTCGGCAAACCTCGTCATCAAGACCAATGCGCCCGAGGACCTGCCGCTCGCTGGTGGCAGCACCGCCGTGACCAACCATGCCTCCGCCGCGTGGAAATACTTCCGCGTCGTTGTTCCCGCAGGCATCGCCGGTTGGGACCTGCGCCTGAAGAATATCAGCGGCGGCGATCCACAGATGGTCCTGCGCCGCGACCTTATCCCGGCAGGCCTCAATACCAGCAATGGCGCTTCGTCCTCTTGGGATGCCTCCGCCTCGACCACCTGGCCCTCGGGCTATCAATGGGGCGGCGGCAAGGATTGGACCGACCGCAGCTATGACACCACCGCCGCGGCGAAGCGCGATATCAACGACCGAATCGTCATGGCGATGGGCCGCCCCTTGGAGCCGGGCACCTACTACCTCGGCATCTTGAACAGCGGCAGCGATCCGATCAACGGCACCAGCGGCCAGGCATCTAACTACACCATCGAGAGCCGCTTCATCGGCGAGGGCAAGGCCATCCCGATCGGCACGCTCGGCTTCGTCGCGGGCAGCACCGTGAACATCGACAATCTCGTGCCGCGGGAAGCTGCTTACTTCAAGGTGACCGTGCCGCAGAATGTCCCGAACTGGGAGTTCTCCCTCACGCCGGCCTCCGGCGAGGCACTGGTCGCCGTGCGCCGCGGCTATCTTCCCGATTTCAATGCGGCTGCCGCTGGCGTGCTGCAGGACATCGCGAGCAGTCGTCAAGCCAAGGTGCAGAAGGCCGGCGCGGAGCGTTACCTGCTGCTCCCGCCGAACAATGAGAACATCATCGTCGCGGGCGACTACTATCTCGCCGTGGTGGCGGAGGGCGTGAATCCTCCCAACAGCAGCACCATCGGCACGGGCACCAGCAGCAGCGCGCTTGCCAGCCACGGCAGCGTGGCCATCGTCCAGCTTGGCACCGCCAGCCTCGCCCCGATCAGCCAAGCCGTGAGCCTCGCCGGAGCGCAGGTGAAGGGCTACCAATTCACCGTCCCGGAAGGTGTCGTCAGCCTCGAAGTGCAGCTCAACAACCGCACCGGCAACCCGCGCATGGCGCTCATCTCCGGCGACCGCCTGCCTTTCCCGGACAATTCCGCGAACGAGTTCGCCATCGGCGGCGGCCAATCGGCGGCACCCGCTGGCGGCACCGCGCGGATCCTCGCCGACTCGCTGATCACGCTCCCGAATCCGCCCGCGGGCACCTACAGCCTGACCCTCCGCGCCGATGACCTCTCAAGCGCGTATCCCGACGCCACCGCGAATCTCGTGATCGTCGCCAAGCCGCGCACCGTTCTGAACTTCGCCTCCAGCCTCAATGGCAACGGCTTCTCGCACAGCGACACCAAGCAGCTCGGCGACGCCCAGAAGCAGTTCTACGAGATCGCCGTCCCCGCCACCCTCGCCGGCCAACCGGTGCTCGGCTGGCTGGTGAAGGTGAATCACGCCCAGGGTGATACCTCGCTGAAGATCTACAAGCAATGGGGCAATACCGCGGGCGGCATCTCCATCACCGGCAATACGGCGCTCATCGTACCGCCCTTCCTCACCTTCAATGAGACCTGGTTCATCGAAGTCACCGCCGCCGGCCTGACCAGCTATACCATCACCAGCCAGCCCCTCCTGTTAGAGCGACCGGCATGGCAGATGCCCGCAGGCCACAATTTCACCTTCGGCGATAGCGGCAACGACAGCTCCGGCACTCCGCTGCCCGGCGACCGCGGCGTCGATATCGGCCAAGACGACTGGCAGGTCTACGCCATCGACGTCCCCGCCGGAAACTCCGGCCTGCTCCGGACCGAACTCCGCGCAATCAGCGGCAACCCCGATCTCTACATCCGCGAGGATGGCGTGCCGACCACCGATCACGATGCCAATGGCGGCGTCAGCGGCGGCGAGTCCCTGGTCCACCGCGAGATGAAGGACAACGGCTCCGAATACGGCAACTGGGTCCCGCTCAATGGCCAGTTCGAACGCCAGCTCCGTCCCGGCCGCTGGTTCCTCGGCGTGAAAGCCGCCGGGGCCAGCAATGCCCGCTACCGCCTGATCGTCTCGACCGGCCAGGTCACCGATCTCGACCTCACCGGCGCGAGCGTCACCAACCAGACCCTCATCGGCCGCGATTGGCGCTACTACCGCTTCACCGTCCCCGCCGATGCCCCCGCCACCTGGAACCTCGGCTTCACCCAGCAAGTCGGCGATGTGGTGATGTGGCTCCGCGATACCGTCCCGCCCGGCCAGAACAGCGTCACCGGATCCTCCAGCTCGAACATCGAGTCCTGGTCCCGCGACAAGAAGAACCAGGGCCCCTACGAGACCGCCGGTCACGATGCGCCCGCGAGCTATCCCTTCAGCACCCCGCCGCTGCGCCCCGGCCACACCTACTACGCCGGCTTCCGCGCCGCCGCTGATGCCACCTTCAGCCTCACCAGCGCGGTCACCGGCAGCGCTCCTACTGCAATTCCAGTAGCATTCTACGGCGGCACCATCGATGCCAGCATCCCCGCCGGTGCCAGCGCATACTATAAGATCGCCGCGCCCGCCGATGGCACCCGTCTGAAATGGACATCGACCCACCCCGCCACCGTGCAGATCCGCGTGGAGCAGGGGACCTTCCCCGGCGCGACCGGCACCCAGCACTTCAACAGCAGCAGCGCGAATAGCACCTTCAACCAAGCCCTCGCCACGACCACCTGGCCCTGGCAGCCCTCGCAGACCTACTACCTGCGCATCGTCAACAGCGGTGCTACCGCCGCCACCGTCCAAGTCACCATCGCCGGCCAGAACGCCGGCACCGAGGACGAGGACAGCGACGGCCTGCTCGATGCCTGGGAGAAGACCTACTTCAACAATAGTATCAGCACCTACAACGGCACCCACGACCCCGATCTCGACGGCGTGATCAACTCCGTCGAGTTCGCCGATGGCACGATCCCGAACGACATCAATTCCGCGAAGTACTTCCTCACCGTGAATGCGAACTTCGGCAGCGTCGCCAGGTCGCCGGATCTGCCGAAGTACGGCCGCGGCACCAGCGTGACCCTTACCGCCACTCCGAATGCCGGCCTGATCTTCACCGGCTGGACCGGCGGCGCGAGCGGCACGACCAACCCGCTCCAGTTCGCGATCACGGCGAACAAGAACATCACCGCCAGCTTCGGCACCAGCCTGCCCGTCGCACTCGATACGCCCCTCGCCATCGCCACCGGCGGCGATGGCATCTGGACCGGCCAGATCGTCACCACCTCCGACGGCACCGATGCCGCGCAGAGCGCTCCCATCACCCACAGCCAGCAGACCTGGATGGAAACCACCGTCAGCGGCCCCGGCGAGATCGGATTCAACTGGAAGGTCTCCTCGCAAGGCGGCGACTTCCTCGAGTTCTACATCGATGGCGTGCTCAAGCCCGGCCGCATCAGTGGCAATGTCGATTGGACGCCCAAGTCCTACACCGTCGATCCCGGCCAGCACATCCTGCGCTGGCGCTACGTGAAGGACGGCAGCGGCAGCACCGGCTCCGATGCCGCTTGGGTGGATCGCGTTTCATGGATGCCATCGGGCGGCTACAACCAATGGCTCTCCGAGCACTTCACCGCGCAGGAGATCGGCATTCCCGCCATCGTCGGCCAGGACGCCGATCCCGATCACGACGGCCTCTCGAACGCCATCGAATACGCCTTCGGCACCGGACCTAGCGAGGGCGGGACGGATCTCGCGCTAGCCCGCGTCACCCCGGAAATCGTGCAACTCGGCGGCAAGAACCGGCTCCGCCTGCGCTTCACCCTTCCCGCAAACTTGCCGCCGGATGTGCACTACGAAGTCGAAGTCTCGGATGATCTCGACCAGTGGGACACCATCACGGACATGCAGGGCTCCACGCCTTGGGGCGCGGGTGCCTCATCCTCCATCGGCGCTCCCATTAACGGTCGCCGCGAGCACATCATCACCGACGATGCCACCGCGGCCCCCGCCGGGAAGCGCTTCGGACGGGTGCGTGCGACGGTGGAATAGAGGTGTGACGCGAAGCGCGAAGGGATGGGACACTCCTGTCCCTCCCTTCGCGGCTTTTCGGCAAGACGTTCTAAGCCCCGGAGATCCGCTGGTCCGGTTCTTAGCGCTGGAGGCGCGTTGGACCTTAGCCGGTGATGAAACCACCGGTAATCGTGGGACACGAATGCCGCCCCGGAGGGCCGGTGGAAATGCGCTTCTCATCCCCACGTGCCCGCCGGACATCCGCCGTCCCGGGAATCCAGGGATCAGTCCGGCCACGACGTGACGCTTGCTTAGCGCGCGGCCCGGCGGCGGCGCATTCCCATCAGCGCCACCCCGCCCAGCGCCAGCAGGCTGCTCGAAGGCTCGGGAACCGGCACCACCGCGTTCAGTCCGAGCAGCGAAAAAGACTCATTCACGAACCCGCCTGCACCATCGGAGGTAAGGTTCAGATTGGTAAGTTCGATGCCCTTGATCGCGAGAGGGCCGGAGTAGATGCCTGCAATGCCAACGGTCTGCAGCGATACGAATTGCTTCGTGTCCTTGTCGATCCGCTTCACGCCGGTTTGCGCGGCGATCGACACCTGATCGGAGTAGCTGCCGTCCGAGAGCAAGAAGCGGATGTCGAAGCTGGATCCGCTGGGCGAGGGATGGAGGCGGACCGTGGAGGTCACCTGGATCACGCCGGTCCCGTCATTGAAGAATGCCGTGTCCCAGGTCAGGGTCAGCGTCTCGTTTGCTGCCAGGGTCACCCCCGACCATCCGGTGACGTTCGTCTGGTCCGTGATGGCCGCGGGATCCGCCGCGATGTGGCTCGTGGGAGTGGCCAGAACCCCGTCCACCCAGAGGATTGCCCCCTTGGATGAAGTGGCGGTCAGGAGGCAGGAAGCGGTGGCAAGCAGGAGCAGGCGGGCAGGTGAATCTTTCATCGGGAACGGGTGGGATTCCGTCCCTTGAGATAAACTAACAAATGTTAGAATGTCTCGAGGAGCGGGCGGCAGTAGATGTAGCTATCGCGTTGAAACAACCGATTCAATAAGAAAAGCCGTAAAATTGCGGAACCTTGATCATGGCAGATCCTTGATTTTATTCCATATTTCCGGGAAAAAGAGAAAGTTATACCGTTTAAATGCCATGTGTTTAAAAATTATAACATAATGGTCCTGAGCGAATCCATGGCCATGGCCACATTCCCGTGATGCTTCCCGGACGGCTCTTCCCCTGGGAGCGCGGAGCCACCGGCCCGCAGAATGGTCCCCAACTGCCGTGGGCACCGAAAGAGAAGGCAGCCAAGCGGCGGCGCTCTCCACTCCCACCACCCCATGGCTCCGCCCGAGGCTCCCGCAGTCCATGGCGGCGCGCGGCTTTCATTCACAAGATCCGCTGAACCCTTGCCCCTTGCACCCCCGCACCCCTCTGGCTAGACCATCCCCATGCGCAGCCTGATCCGCGATCTGCTCCACGCCACCGCTCCCGCCGACTCCATCCAGGCCGCCGGCTGGGTCCGCACCCGCCGTGACTCGAAGGCCTTCTCCTTCCTCGAGATCAACGACGGCTCCTGCACGGGCAATCTCCAGGTCATCGCCGATGCCGGCATCCCCGGCTCCGAGCATCTCACGAAGATGGCCACCGGTGCTTCCGTCACGGTGGAGGGCAAGCTCGTCGCCTCCCAGGGCGGCCAGCAGCCATGGGAAGTCCAGGCCACCTCCATCCGTCTGTTAGGCGAGGCCCCCGACGACTTCCCGCTCCAGAAAAAGGGCCACTCCACCGAGTTCCTGCGCGGCATCGCCCACCTCCGGCCCCGCACCAATCTCTACGGCGCCATGTTCCGCGTCCGCAGCCGCATGAGCCACGCCGTCCACCGCTTCTTCGCGGAGCGCGGCTTCTACCACATCCACACCCCGATCATCACCGCCAGCGATTGCGAAGGGGCAGGGGAGATGTTCCGCGTCACCACCCTCGATCCCACCGAAGCCAAGGCCAAGTCCTACGCCGATGACTTCTTCGGCAAGGCCGCGCACCTCACCGTCTCCGGCCAGTTGGAGGGCGAACTCTTCGCCTGCGCCCTCGGCAATATCTACACCTTCGGCCCCACCTTCCGCGCCGAGAACTCGAACACCTCCCGCCACGCCGCGGAGTTCTGGATGATCGAGCCCGAGATGGCCTTCTGCGATCTCCAGGGCGACATGGACCTCGCCGAGGCGATGGTGAAATACCTTGTTAGAGAAGCCCTCGACCATCAGGACGGCGACCTCTCGATCTTCGAGAAATTCGTCGACAAGACCCTCCGCGAGCGCCTCGAATTCGTCGCGGAGAATTCCTTCGAGCGCATCTCCTACACCGAGGCCGTGGAGATCCTCAAGAAGTCCGGCAAGACCTTCGAGTACCCCGTCGAATACGGCCTCAATCTCCAGAGCGAGCACGAGCGCTGGCTCACCGAGGAGCACTTCAAGAAGCCCACCACCGTCTTCAATTACCCGAAGGAGATCAAACCCTTCTACATGCGCCTGAACGACGACGACAAAACCGTCACCGCCATGGACTTGTTAGTTCCCGGCATCGGCGAGATCGTCGGCGGCAGCCAGCGTGAGGAGCGCCTCGATGTCCTCCTCGCGAACATGCAGCGCCACGGTCTCAGCACCGGGGACTACTCCTGGTACATCGATACCCGCAAATACGGCACCGTCCCCCACGCCGGCTTCGGCATGGGCTTCGAGCGCATGCTGATGTTCGTCACCGGCATGCAGAACATCCGCGACGTCATCCCCTTCGCCCGCACCCCGGGCCACTGCGAGTTTTGAGGATGCAATGGCGGCGGCTCTTCGCCCTGCAAGGGCGGCCGTTGAAAGCCCCGGGTGAAACCCGGGGTTTTGGTTCCGCCATGAACGTGCCCTGAAGGGGCACACGTAGGACCCGCTTGATCCCGCGTCCGGCGTTGATCTGATTCGGGCTCTCCCTCAGATGTGCCGACGCCTTGCGGGAAAGTCTCCGAGGTTCTTCGCGCCGGAGCCCGGGTCGCGCCTTGTCAAGGTGTAGGAACGGTTTCCTGCGGCTCCGCAACACGACGCAAGCACTCCCGTCTCCAGTCCTTGAAAGCGAGCGGGGCTGACCGTTCCGTGAAAAGCCACCGCTCCATTCGGTCACAAAGGCGGCTTATTTCGTATGAAAGGGCGCCTATCGACCGTTGAATTCGCGGAGACCGGTAATTCGGCGGAAAAAATTCAGCCTCCCCGCGAAAATTAATTTGTCAGACAGATTCCGGGCGTTGTATTTACATCTAAACCCGATCGTCTGAAATCTCGATGAAAAACCCTTGTTTACCGGGAACACGCGTCCTCGCCCTTCGCTTGCTTCCCCGTCTACGGAAAAACGGCTTCGCCCTTGTCATCACCCTCTCGCTGATGGTGCTGCTGACGATCCTCGCCGTAGGGCTGCTAACCATGTCCAGCCTGTCCCTCTCCACCGCGGGACGGGAGCTGGATCGTGCCGAAGCCCGGGCCAATGCCCGCATGGCCCTGTCGATGGCCATCGCCCAGCTCCAGAAGACCACCGGGCCGGATCAGCGGATCACCATGACCGCCGACCAACTCCCCTCCAGCAACGATGGCGGTGACTCTGCGGCCACCGACGGCCGGAAGCATTGGACCGGTGTCTATAACGGTTGGACGACCACCTCGACCAGCCGCCCCGCTCCTTCCTTCCGCTCTTGGCTCGTTTCCGGGGAACACCGCCAACTCGACCGCGAGGACATGGCCAAGGAATCGGGCGGTGGTGACGACAGTGTCCAATTGGTGGGCACCGGAACCTTGGGCGGCATCACCGCGGACGGCTTGGTCGAAGTGCCGGCCGTGCGGGTCAAAGCGAACGTCGGCACCAGCACCGATGCCTCGCCGCGGATCGCCTGGTGGACCGGTGACCAGGGCGTAAAGGCCGCCCTCGCCACCCCGCCGCCATCGACCGGCACGGGTGCCGGTGACATCCGCGCCGGGCTGCAGACCGCGCCGCGCAACGCCGTGGAATTCGCCAAGTCCGGCCAAGCCGCCCCCTTCGAGAACCTCAAGCACGACGATCCCGATGTGACGAAGGTCACCGATTGGCAGCAGAGCGGCTTCCTCGCCACCGATCCGAATTCGCCCA
Source organism: Luteolibacter sp. Populi (assembly GCF_040801775.1). GTDB lineage: Bacteria > Verrucomicrobiota > Verrucomicrobiia > Verrucomicrobiales > Akkermansiaceae > Haloferula. Next base: position 1,591,509 of record NZ_CP161812.1, on the reverse strand, counting down.
AGGCCCTCTTCCACGATCTCGCCTCCTCTTCCACCGGCCTGCTGACCAATGTCCGCACCGGCGGCTTCCGCAAGGACCTCTCGATGCAGCTCGAGCGCAGCCCGGCACAGGCCAATAGCACCTTGGTCTCGTCCAAGACCGCCCTCTACAAGGTCGCCGGCGAAAACGGCATCAACCTCCACGAACTCTGGGCCTACTACAATATCTACAAGCCGACGGAGATGAAGTCCTCCGGCAGCGCGAAGTATACCACCGGCGGTAATATTCCCTCCGGCACGCGCTACCTCATGGTCGCCGGAGATCCCGGGCAGTGCCAGTCGGATGATGAGTTCTACTTCAAGCAACCGACCGTCATCAGCTACCAGATCGCCCTGTCGCTGGGGGTGAAGACGATGCCCGTGGTAATTCCTCCGTCCACCGTGGCGGTGCCTACCAAGGTCATCTCGGTCATCGCCGATCCCATCATCACCTTGTGGAATCCCCTCGATCTCCCGGTGGTCGTTCCCACTGGCTCCTTCATGTCGGTCAAGTACTGGTCGATTCCCTTCTCCCTATATCTCAGCATGAATGGCGGACCCGCCGTCGAGTGCCCCTTGGCCCGCTGCTTCTCCACCTCTGACGGGAACTTCGCGTCTCTCGAAATCGGTCGGGGCCAGCAAATCGTCCTCAAGCCCGGCGAAGTGCTCAAATTTTCACAGACCGCCGGCATCACCGACCTGAACAACGCCAATCACAATCTGCCCGCCTCCCCGGGCTTCAACTTCGCCAGCGGCCTCGGTTACCCGGCCCGCGACTTCGCCGGCAATCCGGTCATCTTCAATTCGGGTGCCACCGTCCGCTACGAGCTCCGCGCCAATGGCTTCACCGCCGGTGCCACAGCCACCACCGGCAAGGTTCCCGCAGGCTTCGCCGGCCACTCACGCCACTTCTCGCTGACCCATCACGAGGTCTACGTCGGCGAGGACCGCGCGGATGCCGGTCCATCCCTCGGCTATGGCACGATGGCCATCGACTGGGATTTCGGCAACCGCCGCCTGAAGGTTGGTGAGGACCGCGGCCAGACCAACCCGGGGACAGCCGGGACGAAAACAACGGGACGGCTCTTCGCCACCAGCTTCACCTCGCCCACGTCTCCGATCGGCCCGGTCTTCAAGCCGATCACCTATGCGGACGGGCGGCCTTTGACCGCCTCCGCACTCGACGGCGGCAAGTCGCCGATCGCGATCCTCTCCTTCAATGCCAAGACCGAGATGGGCACCAATGCCGAGGCCCGCACCCGCATCCTCGGCCGCTTCAATCCCAAGGCCCACCATGTCGACTTCTTCGACCTCTCGGATAAGGAGCGCGACATGCTGCCTTACGAGTATGTCGTGGACCCGCTGGTCTCCTGGAAGAACCGCAGCTTGGAATCCAGCGGGAACGGCTCGGGTTTCTTCGGCGGCGGAATGAATGCCGAGTATGGCAATGGTGCCGTCATCACCCACTCGATCCCCCGCGAGCCGATCGTCTCGCTCGCCGCGCTCCAGCATTCCTTCGCGAACGGCTTCGAGATGATGCGTCCGAAGTTCGGCTACGCCACGCTCAACTCCCGCGAGCCGATGCTCCCGCAGATCTCCCACGCGATCGGCAATTCGGTGGCTCCCTCGATGCTCGCACCCGGCCAGGTGGAAGGCACCCTCAATGGCGGCCGTCCCGTGGCCGATCACTCCTACCTCGCCAACCTGAACCTGTGGGATGACTGGTTCTTCTCCGGCATCGCGCCGCAGAACATCAATACCTTCACCAAGCAGCGCGCCCAGAAAACCGTCGCCGAGGAATTCCTCAATGGCACCGGCAAGCTGCCGGTGACCCGCTACCTCGCCGATACCTCGGGAACGGAGATCCAGAGGACCATGGCCGCCTTGTTCTCCGGCGCGAATGCCACCGACGCCGGCACCAAGCTGACCGCCAGCATGATCCGGGTCGACGGCCTCTTCAACGTCAACTCGACCTCCATCGAAGCATGGAAGGCCCTGCTCGGCAGCCTCAAGGGCCGCCCGGTGGTCACCCAAACCGCAGCCGGTGCGGAAACCGTCGGCGGCGGCAATCCGGCGGACATCCCGGTCCCCGGTCTGCTGACCCCGCAGAACATGCTCGCCAACGGCGGCAATATCAATGCCAAGGACGAAGCACAGTGGGTCGGCCGCCGCACCCTCAGCGAGAAGGAGATCGACCAGCTTGCCCGCGCCGTCGTCAAGGAGGTCCGCAAGCGCGGCCCCTTCATCAGCCTCGCGGACTTCATCAACCGCCGCCCCGGCAGCGACAAGGATCTGGCCAAGTCCGGTGCCATCCAAAGCGCCCTCGATTCCAGGGATGTCGAAATCAACGCGTCCTTCAACCAGAGCGACCGCGCCGTCGCCTCGAATGTCGCCGGCCGCTTCGCCTTCCCGGAAGCCGAACTCGGGCCTTCGGCCTACGGCATGCCCGGCATCGTCAAGCAGGCCGACATCCTCACTCCCATCGCCCCGGTCCTCTCCGCCCGCTCGGACAGCTTCATCGTCCGCGCCTACGGCGAGTCCGTGGATGGCGAAGGCAAGGTCCTGGCCCGCGCCTGGTGCGAGGCCGTGGTCGAGCGCAGCAAGGACTTCGTCGACAGTGCCGACAAACCGGAAATCCCGATCGCCAGCCTGACGAGCGAAGCGAATACCAATTTCGGCCGCCGCTACAAAGTCGCCGCATTCCGGTGGCTTCATCAGGACGAAGTCTGATAGTCTCCATCCATGACGCGATTTGCTTCGATCCTGCTGCTGGCCCTGTCGTCGATTCTTCACGCCCAAGAGCCCGCGAAGAGCGGGCCGAAGGTGCGCTTCCTCGCGGAGCGCGCGCCCGCGGAACTGGGTGAGGTGATCTTGGCGGCGGATGAATCCAAGTCCGCACCCTTCGTGCTGCCGGTCAATAACCTCTCCGAGGCCCAGGTCGCCCCGTCCCGGACCTTCAAGCTCCTGGTCGCCGCCAAGAATCTGCCGCTGGCCGCGGTGAGCCTCCCGGATGCCGGGAAGTCCTTCATCGTGCTGCTCGTCCCGAATCCCGCCGGCGGCTACAAGCCGGTCGTCATCCGGGCCGATGACCCCGCCTTCGACAAGGGCGACACCTACTTCTACAACCACTCCGACAAGACCGTGCTCGGCTACGTCGGCACCGCCAAGTTCATCCTCGAACCCGGCAAGGGCCAGGTCCTTCGCCCTACCGGTGCCCGCCCGGAGAAGTTCTTCGATGTCGGTTTCGGCTACCGCGACAAGGAAGGCGACCACGCCCTCAGCCAGACCCGCTGGCCGCTCGATACCAACATCCGGTCCGTCGTGTTCTTCTTCACCAATTCCCAGACCAAGCGCGTCGACTTCCGCGCCGTCGATGAATTCGTGGAGAAAGAGAAGGCACCCTGAGGGGAGAAGTTTCGGATGGTGCACATCGCGAAGTTCGCATGGAAAGCGCCGTTTCTTCTACTGCCAGCGCTACTTGATCGGGTAGTCCGGCACTCTTGGCGTGTCACTTCGCAAGATCTCGACATCCTTGTCGTAGATCTAAGCCCATGAATGCCATCCAAGCCGACCGTCGCGCTTTCCTGAAAGCCGGCACCATCGCCGCCGCCGCTTCCACCCTGCCCTCCGTGCTCCACGCCCAGGCCGGTGGCAGCGACGAAATCAAGATCGCCCTGGTCGGCTGCGGCGGGCGCGGCAGCGGGGCCGCGGCCCAGTCGCTGGCCGTCCCCGGGACCAAGCTGGTGGCCATGGCGGATGCCTTCGCCGACAACCTGGAAGGCGCTCACAACCAGCTCAAGGGCCAGTTTGGCGACCGCATCGATGTCCCGCAGGAGCGCCGCTTCTCCGGCTTCGATGCCTACAAGCACGCGATCGACGCCGCCGACGTGGTGCTGCTCTGCACCCCTCCCGGATTCCGTCCCGCGCACTTCGAGTATGCCGTGCAGCAGGGCAAGCACGTCTTCATGGAGAAGCCCGTCGCGGTGGACGGCCCCGGCATCCGCAAGGTGATCGAGGCCGCCAAGCTCGCCGACCAGAAGAAGCTCAAGGTCGTCTGCGGCCTCCAGCGCCGCTACCAGAAGAGCTACCTCGAAACCCTCAAGCGCATCGAGGACGGCGCGATCGGCGACTACGTCTCCTCCCAGGTCTACTGGGTCAGCGGCGGCGTCTGGGTCCGCGACCGCAAGGACGGCATGAGCGAGATGGAATACCAGATGCGGAACTGGTACTACTTCAACTGGATCTGCGGCGACCACATCACCGAGCAGCACGTCCACAATCTCGACGTCGGGAACTGGTTCAACAAGGGCCAGCACCCCGTGAAGGCGGTCGGCATGGGCGGCCGCACCAAGCGCGTCGGCAAGAACTACGGCGAGATCTACGACCACTTCTACGTCGAATACACCTACGCCGACGGCAGCGTGATGAACGCGCAGGCCCGCCACTGGGACAATGTCTGGTCCCGCGTCAGCGAGACCATCGCCGGCAGCACCGGCACCGCCTACCCGGGCATGATCAAGGACCGCAAGGGCAAGGTCGTCTGGCGCTTCACCGGCCAGGACAACAACCCCTACGACACCGAGCATGTCGTGCTCTACGATCACATCCGCAGCGACACGCCGATCAACAACGCCTACTACACCGCGGAGAGCACCCTCACCGCCATCCTCGGCCGCATGGCCTGCTATACGGGTGGCGAGGTGACCTGGGACCAGGCGCTGAACTCGACCCTCGACACCATGCCCAAGGTCCTCGCCTGGGATGCCGCGCCCGGCCCGAAGCCCGGACCCGACGGCATGTATCCCTGCCCGGTCCCCGGTGCTGGCACCTTTGCCTGAACTTGTGAATCATCTTAAAGGGGTACCCTTAAGAGGGATAACCTTTGCGTGCCGTTCGGGGCTACGGGTGTCGTGCCGTTCGGGGCACCACGCCCGTGCCGTCCGGGGCACCGGGTGGCTTTCAGGTTGCGGGTCCGGGTGACGAGTAACTCCTTGATAGGGGAAAAGAAGTCAGCCAGTCTACATACAAGCTGGTTCCCCTATGAAATCCCGATATCTGCTCTTCAGCGGCCTGCTCTCGTGTCTGGCCGTGCCGGTTTCCCGCGCGGCGGTTTATCCTTGGGCCGAGTACCACCTGGGCGAGGCGGGGAGTCTTGGCGGCACCGATCAAAAGCCGCAGGATAGCGGCGGCGGGAACCGTCACTTCCTCGGGGGGCATGGCGGTAGCAGCTACGCGACGGTGAGCAGCTCGGTCTCGCCGGTCGCGATCGGCTCGACGGCCAGCCTGGATACCACGGTGAGCGGGGACCAATACTGGACGGGCGGGGGCACGTCCTTCTCGACACTGCCTACGGATAACTTCGCCTTCGGGATCTTCGCGCGGGCACCGAGCCTGGGCGACAGGCGGCTCGTCTTCTCGACCGGCGACAACGACGGCGGCTTCGGAATTGTGTTAAGCGACACCGGATGGAAGCTCTTGGTGTTTCACGGCGATGGTGGCGCGGGGCTGTCCGGAAACTTCACTCCGAATGCCTGGACCCACCTCGCGGTCATCCGCAATGGCGGCGTGACCCGGTTCCACGTCGATGGTGTGGACCAGGGAACCCCCTTTAACACGGCACCCGTCCACGGGACTCCGCTGCTCTCGAAGAATTGGTCCTTGGACTCCTTCAGCTCTTTCAACGGCCTGCTCGATGAGGCGCGTGTGGTCACCTTCAACGAAGGCGAAACGGTCGCCAAGATTCTCACGGCCCTGCAGGCCGGAGGCGGAGCCGGCACCACGGCTTTCGTGAACGTGGGCGGCAATGCGAGCTTCCCGAATGCGGATCTTACCCCGGGGGAGACCTCGGTGTTCCGGATCGTCAATGGCCAGTTGCAGGACTCCGCGCAGGTGGTCGATGCCGATGGCCTCAGGGTCGCGGGCACGGCCCCGGCGAAGCACGTGATCCAGATCACCAGCGAGGGGCTGACCGCGATCGGCCGCTATCCGCTGATCGACTACACGGGCACGATCGGCGGCCAGGGTTTTGAGGGCTTGGAACTGGCGCCACTACCCGGCGGGCTGACGGGAACGCTCGAAAACAACATCGCCAACTCGACGGTCAACCTCGTCATCAGCACCACCCCGGGCATCACCTGGAGCGGGTCCGGCAGCAATGCGTGGGATGTGGGAACGACGGCCAACTGGGTGCTCGATGGAACCAGCACCGCGGCACAGTTCTCCAATTCCCGGCAGGTCACTTTCAATGACTCCGCGGCGGCTACGGTGAATACCGTAGCGATCGCGGAAACCGTGTCGCCATCCATCGTCAGCGTGAATGCCAGCGAGGACTACACCTTCAGCGGCGCGGGGATCGGCGGGAGTGCGGCTCTCTTCAAAGGCGGCACAGGCACGCTGACCCTGACGAATGCGAACACGAATACCGGCCTGATCACCATCAATGGCGGGATCCTGAGCGTGGGGGATGGCGGGACGGGCGGTAGCCTGGGCAGCGGAGCGATCGTGGTGAACGCCGCGGGCAAGCTGCTGGTGAACCAGAGCGGCGATGTGCCGTTTTTGCATTCCGTCTCGGGGTCCGGAGGGATCGGGAAGCTGGGTGCAGGGCGCCTGATCCTCGGGCCTCCCGGGTCGAGCAACACCTTCGGCGGCTTCGTGACGATCGCTGCGGGTGAGGCCGTGGTGGGGCGTGCCAATCTTTTCGGCGGCTCTACCCACGTGACGATCGCCGCGGGGGCGAGCCTGGATCTCGCGGGATTCAAACCGGGCAGCATTCTCACGATCAGCGGTAGCGGGGTGAATGGCGAAGGCGCGCTCAGGGACAGCAGCGGGCTGGCGAACAACAGCGCGGTGAGTTCCATTTCCCTCGGCAGCGATGCGAGCATTGGCGGCGGCTGGGGGATGACCAACCCTATCCATTTTCCATACTATCCGGAATACCCCGATCCCAACCGGCCCCGGATGGGTGGCAATTTCAAACTGACCAAGGTTGGCAGCGGCACCGCCTATTTCCACAAGACCGACATCACGGTGAAGGATCTCGTGATCGAGAGCGGCCGGATGGTGCTCGACGTGGCGACCGACATCAACAACAGCAACCCCGGCACGGTCACGATCAAGGGCGGCTCGCTCGACTTCGGGGTCGGGGGCTTCAACATGACCGCGCCCTACCCGCCGCCGAGCTGCTCCAAGCCGATCGTGCTTAGCGGTGGAGAGCTCTCCGCAAGCGGAGGACCCTTTCAAAGCGCTATTATCTCCGGCCCGATCCAGCTCGATGGGCCGGGGGGCACCCTGCGTGCGGAGCGTTTTCCCCCGCCCGGGTCCGCGGGTGGTCCGGTCCTGCCTCCTGCGACCCTCGAGGTGAGCGGGGTGGTGTCCGGCAGTGGATCGCTGGTGATGAAGGGCTATGGCACTGTGGCGCTCGGTCAGGCGCCGGCCTATACCGGGGATACCGAGGTGATCGGGGATTACGGCGAGGTGCCGTATTTCCGTGGCACGCTGAGGCTCGCGGTGAGCGGTCTGGCCGACGCCTCCACGGTGAGGATCGCCAATGGGGCCACGCTGGAACTGCTCTTCAGCGGCACGGACACCGTGAGCAAGCTATTCATCGGCGGGGTCCAGCAGCAGGCGGGTGTCTATAACTCCAGCCATGCCAGCGGCCGCTTCGCCGGGGCGGGCAGCCTGACGGTGAGCAGCGGTCCGACGGGGACGCCGTATCAACTCTTTGAGGATGCGCATGGCATCGCCGGGGCGGGTGCGAATGCGGACTCGGATGGTGACGGAATCCGCAACGCGGTCGAATTCCTGATCGGCGGCGATCCGAGCGGACCGGGGTCCGATTCGAGTGCGCTGCTGCCGGTGATCACGCGGAACGGGACGGATGTGGTGTGCGTTTTCCGCCGGACCGATGCCGTGGCTGCGAACTACGTGACCCGGGTGGAGATCGGCGATAGTCCCGGCGGTGGCTGGCTACCTGCCTCCCCCGGCTACGGCGGGGTGAGCAGCATCGCGGAAGAGAATGATGGCTTCGGAGCGGGCGTGGACAAGGTGACGGTGACGCTTGCCACGGAGGGGGTGACGAAGCGGTTTGTGAGGATGTGGATGGAGGTGCCGTGATCGGTGGGATGGCAGTGGGGCCAACATCGAACGTCGAATGAAGAGCCGAAGGGCGGTCCTCGATGGAGTGTGACCCTTTTGTTCCCCGCCTGAGTAACTCCTTGATAGGGGAATGGAAATTCTCCAGTTTGGATACAACTCAAGTCCCCCCCATGAAAACCGGATCTATACTCCTCAATGGCCTGATGGCCTGCTTGGCCGGGACGGCCTCCCGTGCGGCGGTTTATCCTTGGGCCGAGTATCATCTCGGGGAGGCGGGGAGCCTGAACGGTGCCAATAAGAACCCGCAGGATAGCAGCGGCGCGGGCCGGCACTTCCTCGGCGGTTATTACAGCGGCAGCGCCCCGGCGACGAGCATCGCGGTGCCGCCGGCGGCGATCGGGTCGACCGCCTGCCTGGATGCCTCGATGAGCGGGGATCAAAGCTGGGATAGCGGCGGGATGTCTTTTGCCACGCTGCCGAAGAATAACTTCGCCTTCGGGATCTTCGCAAAGGGCGTGCCGCCGGGCAGCGGGTATGGCAACGTGATCTTCGGGCTCGGCGACAATGACGGCGCTTTCGCCATCGTGCAAAGCAACAGTATATGGAGGCTCTGGGCGTATCACTCCAGTGGTGAAGCGGGGCTAGCCGGGAACTACACCGCGAATACCTGGGCCCACCTCGCGGTCATCCGCAATGCCGGCGTGACCCGCTTCTACGTGGACGGCGTGGACCAGGGGACGCCCTTCAACACCGAGCCGGTCCATGGGAATCCGCTGCTCGGGAGGAGTTTTACCTATGAGGGATCACAAGCCTTCAACGGCCTGATGGACGAGGCGCGGGTGGTCACCTTCAGCGAAGGCGAGACAGCGGCCAATATCATCGCGGCGCTGCAGGGCGGGGCCGTCCCCGGAGCTTTCGTGACCGTGGGTAGCAATGCGGCCTTCCCGAAGGCGAACTTGTCCTCGGCGGAGGCATCGGTTTTCCGGATCGTCAATGGCCAGTTGAAGGACTCGGTGCAGGTACTGGATTCCGGGGGACTCGCGGTGGCGGGGACGACTCCGGCGAAGCACGTGATCCAGGTCAATATCGAGGGGCTGATCGCTCTCGGCCGCTATCCGCTGATCGATTACACCGGAGTCATCGGTGGCCAGGGTATCGCGGGCCTGGAGCTTGGCTCGCTACCAGGCGGGGTAACGGCGACTCTCGAAGACAACCTCGCGAACACGACGGTCGATCTGGTGATCAGCGCCACGCCGGGCCTCACTTGGACCGGGTCCGGCGGCAATGTCTGGGATGTGGGAGACTCTAACAACTGGGTGCTCGATGGGACCAGCACCGCGGCGACCTTCGCCAATTCCAAGCAGGTCAGTTTCAACGACTCCACGGCGGCTACTACGAATGTCGTGGCGATCGCGGAGATCGTATCGCCGTCCATCGTCGGCGTGGATGCCAGCGAGAGCTACAGCTTCAGCGGCGCGGGAATCGGCGGGACTGCCTCCCTCCTGAAGCGCGGCACCGGCACGCTGACGCTGACGAATGCGAATACGAACAGCGGCACGACCACGATTTTCGGCGGCATCCTGAGTGTGGGCGACGGCGGGACCGGCGGCAACCTGGGGAGCGGGACGATCGCCCTGAGCGGTGGTCAATTGCTGGTGAACCGGAGCGGCGAGGTGACCCTGCCGAATCTCCTGACGGGGACCGGAGCCATCGGGAAGCTGGGCGCGGGGCGGCTGGTGCTGGGTGCCGGCGGCGGTTCGAATGCCTTCACGGGACCGGTGACGATCACGGCGGGAGAGGTCGTGGCGGCGCGTGCCGGTGCCCTGAGTGGTGTCACCGTGACGATTGCCGCGGGAGCCAGCTTCGACATGGCCGGATTCTATCCGGGTGCCTATTTCATCATCAACGGGAGCGGCGTGAACGGCCAGGGCGCGCTCCAGAACAATACCGTGTCCGGGGTTCCCGACCTGAACATCGCGCTGAGTCTCGGCAGCGATGCGAGCGTGGGCGGCGGCTGGAGAACGTCTACCCCGGCTCCTCTCTATCCGCTTCCTTACCCCGAGGACCGGGTGACCATGGATAGCAATTTCAAGCTGACCAAGGTGGGTAGCGGTGAGGTCTCCTTTACCCGGACCGATATCAGGGTGAAGGATCTCGTGATCGATGGCGGCAGGATCGTGATGGACCAGAGCGCGAAGATCCACAACACCTACCCCGGCACGATCACGCTCAACGGCGGCGCGCTCGAATTCGTCAACAGGGGGTATCTGGAGAGAGGCTTCCCGATGCCGACCAATGCCAAGCCGCTGGTGATGAATGGCGGCGAGGTCGGGGCGAGCGGCGGGTATGCCATGGATTTCAACATATCACTGCCGGTCCTTTTGAACGGAGGCGGGGGTAGCTTCCGCGCGGAGCGGAACCCGGTCACGGTCACCTTCAATGGTGCCATGCCTCCCGCCAGTCTCCATGTGGGCGGGGTGGTCTCCGGCAGCGGTCCCTTTGTGATGAGGGGCTATGGGACGGTGACGCTCAGCCAGCCGCCGGCCTATACCGGGGATACCTCGGTGCTCGGGGAAATCGGGGCGGTCCCGTATTACCGTGGCAGGCTGAAACTCATGGCCAAGGGCCTGCATGACGCATCGGCCGTGAACATCAGCACCGGCCGCGTGCTGGAGCTGGCATTCAGCGGGACGGATACGGTGAGCAAGCTTTTCATCGGCGGGGCGCAGCAGCAGGCGGGTGTCTATCAGGCGGGCCATGTCAGCGGTTGCTTCGCCGGGACGGGCAGCTTGACGGTGACGAGCGGTCCGGCGGCGCCTCCCTATCAGATGTGGGAGATTGCCCATGGCATCGCCGGCGCGGGCGGGAATGCGGACTCCGATCAGGACGGGATCGACAATGCGATGGAGTATGTGATCGGCGGGGATCCGAGCGGCCCGGACTCGGACTCGAGCGCGCTGCTGCCGGTGATCACGCGGAGCGGCGGGAATGTGGTCTTTGTCTTCCGCCGGACTGACGCCTCGCTCGCGAATTACCCGACCCAGGTTTCTGTCAGCACCAGCCTGGCCGCTGATGAATGGATGCCGGCCTACAATATCGCCGGTAGCAGCATGGTGGATGTGGATGACGGCTTCGGGCCGGGCGTGGACAAGGTGACGATCACCTTTCCGATGGAGGGGACGCCGGAGCTGTTTGTGCGGCTGGGGGTGGAGATTCCGTGACGGGGGAGGGAAGAAATCATCAATCACCAATCTTCCAATTCAGGTGGTTGCTTTAGCAACCTTTGAGAAGGCGGTCCGGAGGACGCACATTGGAAAAGCCCAAAGGGGCAATCACCAATCGGTCTGTATCGCTGCGCTGAAGAGGGAGGGCGCTGGCCCGGGGGCTGGGAATGAGCGTTGGAGGAAGCGACCGCGGAGGCGCAGAGGTCGCGGAGGGGGGACGGGGCGATGAACATCGAACATCGAACGTCCAACATTGAACATCGAATGAACAGCCGAAGGAAAGGCGCCTGACTGATGCGGGCGGGCGGTGCCACGGCGCTCCCAGTGGGGCTGGCCGTGGGGAGGTGGCGTTGGGGTGGCACGCCTTTGCAGCGCCCCTTGCAGCAGGCTGCATCGGGACAGCGGCAGCAGGCTGCACGCAGTCCACGGCGGCTGCGCCGCGGAAGGCATACTGGGAGCTGGGCACGGCCCGGCAGAATGGTCCCTCTCCTGACTTCTCACTCTTCCGGTCGCAGTATCAGGACGCCGCTCTCCATTCCACCCAAGTGACGTTCTCCGCTGTAAGGGTAGGTTCTGCCGGGCGGTGCCACGGCGCTCCCAGTGGGGCTGGCCGTGGGGAGGTGGCGTTGGGGTGGCTCGCCTTTGCAGTGCCCCCTTGCAGCAGGCTGCGCGCAGTCCACGGCGGCGGAGTCGCGGAAGGCATAGGGCGTTGCGGAGGCGCGCCCCTAGTTCTCCACGGCGGGAGGAAACACGGGGAGGGGGGCGGCGGGGTTGAGTTCCTTGGGAGCTTCCAAGGCGAAGCTGCGGTCCTTGCCGGCCTGGAAGTTGCCGAAAGCGATCGGAACCACGGTGAGGCAGATCACGGGCGTGTCCTCGCCCTCCGTGCGGGCGACGTGCAGGAGCATCGCGCAGTTCGGGAATTTCGAGATGGTGAGCTTGTCGCCCGGGGCGATCCAGCCCGGGGCTTTCGGGTTGGCGGTCGGGAAGAGGTACTCGATCATCACCGGCCAAGGCGCGGCTTCGGTGAATTCATCGGGCGCGACCATCGCCTGGGCGCGCACCGCGAAGCCCGGCTGGAAGAGATCGTCGGGGCCGAGGCGGCGGACCTTGTCCACGCGGTAGTTGCCCTCCGCGTATTGGATCAGGTTCTTCTCCTTGAGATTGGTCAGGTAGTTCCGCATCAGGGCCGCGTTGAAGAGCTTCAGCTCGGCATCGGTGAGCGAGGCGTAGCGGCGGAAGAAGGCGCGGGGATCGGCGGCCTCGCCGGGCGGGGCCTCCAGTTCGGTAAGTGGCAGCGGCGGGGTGGTGCGGTGAAGCTTGCGCAGGATCTCGTAGTTCCGCGGGATCTCCGGGTGGCCGAAGACGTGCAGGCAGAGCAGCCAGCTGAGGACGGCCAGGCAGAGCGCGACGACATTGGCGAGGGTCCACCAGTAGTAAGCGGGCGGACGCTTTTTCTTCGGCGGCGGTTCCTTGTCGCGTCGCATCTTCAGCTCTTGCCGCAATCCTCGGGCTCGGGAGTGGGTTCCGACGCGGTTTCGAAGGAGGTGCCGCAGCCGCAGGAGCGGGCGGCGTTCGGGTTCTCGATCCGGAAGCCGGCGTCGGAGAGGTCGTCCACGTAGTCGACGCGACAGCCCGCCAGCTTGGAAGTGCTGTCGGCGGCGACGATCAGGCGCGCGCCGGGAAGCTCGACGATTTCATCGCCATCCTCGGGCGCGGCGATTTCCATGACGTATTGCCAGCCGGCGCAGCCGCCTTTCGTGACGCCCAGGCGGAGCCCGCGACCGGGTTCCGCATTCTTGCGTTCGAGGAGGGCGCGGAGTTCGCCGGCGGCTTTGTCGGTGATCGAGATCATCGCTAGGGGAGTGATACGCGGGGGATGGCGGGAGAAAAGGCAAATCACCAATCACCAATCTTCCAATCATCAATCGGTCTGCCGCTGCGCGGGAAGAGGTGAGGAAGGGGCGCTTCGCGTGATCGAGCTGCTCAGATGGCTTCGCTTCACGCGCCAGCGTCCTCTCTCTTCGCGCAGCGCCACTTCGATTGATGATTGCCCCCTTCGGGCTTTTCCAATGTGCGTCCTCCGGACCGCCTTCTCAAAGGTTGCTAAAAGCAACCACCTGAATTGGAAGATTAGTGATTGGTGATTGAGGCGGGAAGCGGCTTTCTTTTTGGCGTGCCCCGCATCCGCATCCTGCCTGAGATCCTGGCCAGCCAAGTGGCGGCGGGGGAGGTGGTGGAGCGGCCGGCGAGCGCGGTGAAGGAGCTGGTCGAAAACAGCTTGGATGCCGGAGCGCGGGAGATTCTGGTGGAGATCCGCCGCGGCGGGGCGGCGCTGCTGCGGGTGATCGACGACGGCAGCGGGATGTCGCGCGACGATGCTCTGCTTTCGCTCGAGCGCCACGCCACCAGCAAGCTTTCAGAGGCCAAGGATCTGGCGGCGATCCGGACCCTGGGTTTCCGCGGCGAGGCGGTGCCGAGCATCGCCAGCGTCTCGCGCTTCCGGCTGATGACCCGGGAGCCGCAGGCGGTATCCGGGACCGAGATTTCGGTCGAGGGTGGGGTGATGCGGGATGTCCGCGAGGCTGGCTGCGCGCCGGGAACGGTGGTCGAGGTCCGCGATCTTTTCTTCAATATCCCCGCGCGCCGGAAATTCCTGCGCGCGGAGAGCACCGAGGCCGCCCATGTCGAGCACCAGCTCCGGCTGCACGCGCTGGCCGCGGCGGGGGTGCGCTTCCGTTTCCGCAAGGATGAGCGCGAGGTTTTCGACCTGCCCGGCGGGATGTCGCGGCTCGACCGGGTGCGCTGGATCACCGGCACGGAACTGGGCCGGGAGCTGGTGGTGCTGCCGCTGACGCATGGCAACGGGGTGGCGGCCGAGGGATTCATCCTGCCGGCGCTCCACGCCCGCAAGGGGCGGCGGCACCAGTGTGTCTTCCTGAACGGGCGGCCGGTCGAGGATGCGGCGATCTCGCGCGGTCTGGCCGAAGGTTTCCGCGGGGCGTTGACCGACGGGCTGCATCCTTGTGCGTGGCTGTGGATCGACATGGAGCCCGCGCTGGTCGATGTGAATGTCCACCCGGCGAAGCGCGAGATCCGGCTTCACCGGCCCCACGAGTTGCGGGAAGTGCTGGCGAGCGCGGTGCGGGAGGGCTTGGCACGGGCCGAGATGGCAAAACGTCCGGTGGCTCCGGCTGCGTCGAAACTGGCGGAAGCGCTGCCCGCCCGCACGGTGTGGCCGGCCAGCATCCCGGTGCAACGGCAGTTTGAAATGCCGGCGGCGGTGGCCGCTTTTGATCCGGTGGGCGCGCCTGGAGTTGAAACGAAAGCGCTGCCATTCCGCTACCTCGGCAGCCTGCACGACCGCTTCGCCCTCCTCGAATCGGCGGATGGCTTGGTTTTGCTGGATCCGAGGGCAGCCCGGGAGCGCATCTTGTACGAGCGGTGGCTGGAGACGAACGATGGTTTCCATTCCCAAGCGCTGCTGGTGCCGCTGTTGCTGGAACCGGGGCCGCGGGAATGCGAGGTCGCGCTGCGGCACCGGGAGGAATTCGCCCGAGCGGGGATCGAGTTGGAAGATTTCGGGTCGGGGACCCTGCGGATCGGTTCGCTGCCGGATTTCCTGCATATCGACGATTCGCGGGCGCTGCTGGCCGGTCTGATCGACGATCTGGTGGCCGGGCAGGTGCCGGGCGGGCGGCTGGCCTTCGAGATGCTGGCGCGCCATCTGGCGCGGCGGGCGGCCATGGCGGAGTCGCCGCGGCCGCAGGAAGCGATGAAGCTGCTGGAGGTTTTGTTCCGTTGCGAATTGCCCTATTGCGCCCCGGACGGTCGGCCGACGCTCAGCGAATTCTCCCTGCGCGAGCTGGAGCGGCGCTTCGCGGGGGGGCGGTCGGCTCCGCTTTGAAAAAAACTTCTGTATCTGATTGTCCGGACAGGGAGTTATTCAAATCGACTAAAAATTTCATTGTTCCGAGGCACCTCTCCTGCTTCCCTGTAGGGGTCTATGAGTTCGATCGTTCCGCGTCATTTCCCCGTCGCTGGCCTCCGGGCAGGGCGGGGGAGTGACGTTGGAGCGGGACATTTTTTCTCCGTGCCGCCGCTCTCCGCGGGGTCTGTAGACGTCCGCGATTTTTGTTGAATCCGGCACAAGCCGTTGATTTCGAGTGATCTTATTCGAAGAGGTCGCTTAGACAACTTGACCTGCAAATCGTTCAAAAATTCGTTAGAAATTACTTGTTTGAATTTCCTGATTGTCCATACTGCGCCGCGAAGAGAGCCCTGACGGGCAGTTTTTTTAAAACTCACTCCATGAAGTTTTCCCTCCCTATCCTGCTTCTAGCGCTCGCTCCGGTATTGGTACCGGCTGCGGGGGCCGTATCGCTCTTGGGCGACCGGCTGGAGCAGTTGCACGGGGATCTTTTGGAAAACCGCCGGCAAGCCCTGCCGGGATTGAGTGATCCCTTCGGAATTCCGGACCGCGCCCGCGTGGTGGTGGAGGCAGATCAGGACTCCCGGTTCGAGCCCGCCGCCTGGCGTGGCAATGTGGTCGGCACGGTATTCTGGATCGGCGAACAGCCGACCCAGCATAACCCGGTGCCGAACACGATGAGTTCCTGGGACATGAACTGGCAGGCGAACTTCGGCGGCTACGACGATCCGGAGCACCGCAGCGGCTACCTGCCTGCCGCTTTCACGCCGAAGCTGAATCCTTTCTACATCGCGCTGCCCTACAATGACGTGGCGCGGGGCGGCGGCCACCGGGCGGAAGCCTCCGAGGTGATTCCCTGGTTCTGGCGCGACTATCGCGGGGACGGGATCTCAGTCTGCAAGGGCCGCTGGGTGGCGATCCACCGCGAGGGCAAGGTCTGCTATGCGCAGTGGGAGGATGTGGGCCCCTTCGAGGTGGACCACTGGCAGTACGTTTTCGGTAGCGAGCCGCCACGCGGCAACCGCAACAATGCCGCCGGCATCGACATCAGCCCGGCCGTGCGCGATTTCCTTGGTTTCCGCAGTGGCGAGCGCGTCCAATGGCGCTTCGTCGAATCCCGTGACGTGCCCCGCGGACCTTGGTCCGGCTGGGGCGGCGGGCTGCCGCAGCGCTGAGCGAAGCGATAAAGATCACCCGACAAGCAACCTGACAATTGCTGTTCCCACACCCGATAGACACACACCCGGACGAGAAATCGTCCATGCCTTACATAGACTGAATCTGTCCGGAGAGGCGATTTTGCGATCGTCTTTCCGGAGACCCGGCGGGGGACTCTGTCCCGAGCGGGCACGGTCCGGCTCTCTTACGAGCCGTCCCGTGTCCGGCACCCCTCGCCGGGTCCCCCTTTTCCCGCGGCCAAAGTCCCACTGCCGCGGGGAACCTCAGGGGGGCTGACGCAGTCGTTCACTGTTCACCCGAAACCAGCCATGAAAACCAGCCGTATGGCTGCCCTTGCGGCAGTCCTCCTTGCCACCGGTGTGTCCGCACCGCGTGCCCTGTTCGCCCAGTCCACGAATCCGTCGATTCCGGTGGGTACGTTGTCTGCCTTCCCGAAGATCGTCCAGCCGGGCACTCACCCGACCCTGACCTGGAACATCTCGTATCCATCGATCGTTCAGGACTACGTCAAGGTCAACGATCCCTCGGATCCCGGCGGCGGCGGCGGGGACACCTACATCGAGCCGAAGGTGAAGCTGAAAGCCAAGGTCCGCGTGATCGGTGCGGGCGTGACGGTCGCCCAGAGCGGCAGCAACAACTTCAGCTTCGTGCCCACGGAAGCGCAGCTCAGCTTCAACGGCGGCACTTACAGCCGGATCTTCTACAACACGAATCCCAACGTGAATCCGGCCACAGTTGTGTGGTCGCGGGCCACGTCAAGCACCTACGTCAACGTCGGGCAGAAGCTGCGCTTCGGCGGACGCTACTTTTACAACAATTCCTGGGGTCCTTACTTCAACTCCCAGAGCGGTACGAAGAACGTCCGGATCCTGGTCAACGGGGAAATGCCACCGACGACCTATCCGCTGCACAACGCGCCGACACTGGAGAGCTTCCTGAAGCCCTATCTGGACGCGGCAGGCCGGGTGAAGATCGGGCCGATGGACTGCATCGTATTCATGGAGCTAACGCACCACGACTCGCAGATCTCCGACCAGGGCTACGACCTTCAGGACATGGTGCTGCTCGTCACCTTTGAAACCCTATGAAGACGACCCGGATCGAAGCGGGCCGTCTCAGCGCCCCGAAGTGGATTTGCGTGCTGGCGCTGGCGGCAATGCCGGCGAGCCGGGCGGAGCCGGAGCAAGCTCCCGAGGCGACCGGCATGCGCGATGCGGCAACCCACGACACGATCGTGGAAGCCTCCCGCGTGGCGAAGGTAGAACAGGCCAGGCAGGAGCAGCAGGAAGCCAAACTGTTCCTCAAGCCGGTGCCGCCCGAGAAGCGGCCGAAGCCTCCGGAGCCCCGGAGCTTGCTGGCCGTCTCGGACATCATCTGCTTCCACGGCCTGGCCACCATGGTTCCGAAGCGCGCGGTGCTCCACGTGCCGAAGAATCTGGCCGACCGGATCGGCATGCAGGACGGAGCGCAGTTCGTGGCCTTCGACGCCTTTCTGGCCCAGAACCGCGCTTGGCTGACCAATAGCCCGGTGAGCCGGGTGCAAGCCGAAGGGAACGAACCGCTTTCGGAAGCGGTGCTGAAGTCCTTCGAAAAAGAGACCCGTTTGGTGGTCGCTACCTTCCAGGAAGGGCCGATCTCCGTGCTGCCGCTCAAAGTTCCGCCAACTCCGACCGCCGACGTGAAATGAAATCTTCATCCCTTCCCTTGTCCATTCTGGCCGTCATGGCCTTCCCGGTCCTGGCGCATGCCCAGGCCACCTTCAGCAACCAGATCCGTCAGGTGCAATTGCCCAGCGGGGTGGATTGGCGGGTCAACAATGTCGCTGCCAGCGCCTCGGCGTTGTCGCCGCTGGCGATTGATCCCGGTGGTGCCCGCTTCGAGCTGTGGACGACCAAGAACGTGAATCCGCCGATCGATTACCTGCTGGCCGAGCAGTATGTGGGAACCTATGTGCCGCAGGCGACCGTTGCGATTTTCACCGGGGACAGCTACAACATCATCCCGCGGACCCGGTGTAACGAGCCGTTCACGGTGCGGCTGTCGGTGGCTCAACTTCTGAGTGATGCCGGCGCACCGGATGCCTCCAAGGCGATCGATTTCGAACACTACGTGCAGTCTTATGGCGCCACCGGCACCGGGGTGAATCTCAACCGTGCCCAGGCGACCCAGATTGAGTCCCTGGCCATCGAGCACAACTCGCCGGAGGGTAATCCCTTCACCTTCGTCTACCCGATCATCCAGATCGCCGGTTCGAACCGGGCGAAGGTGCGCGGCGAGGAGCGCTTCACGGCGATGTCGCTGGAAGACTACCAAGTCATGCCGCAGGTGCTGGCCTCGCAGTTCGTGCAGATCTGGCCGGTGGCGGACGGTGCCATCTCGGGCATCACCAACGGCCAGCTGATCCGCTTCGCGCTGCCAAATGTCACGCTGACGGCGAATGATGTCTATCCGGACTCGCACACCTACGCGCAGGTCTACAAGGGCGCTCCGACGCTCGGCCGGACCGGCTTCATCGTTCCCGGATCATCGCGTCTGATCAAGGACACCATCCCGCACAACCTGACCTTGTCGCTCTCGAACTACGAGTCCGCGTTCAACGAGGTGGAGGACAGCG
This sequence comes from Luteolibacter sp. Populi, assembly GCF_040801775.1. GTDB lineage: Bacteria > Verrucomicrobiota > Verrucomicrobiia > Verrucomicrobiales > Akkermansiaceae > Haloferula. The sequence goes on along the minus strand of NZ_CP161812.1, from coordinate 1,572,453 downwards.
ACGGCCAATGGACCATGGAATTGCTGACCTCCACGCCCTTCGGCGTGGATCGACTGGCCTATGTGACCTTCAACCTGAATCGAACGATCCAGATGAACGCGTCCGTGACCACGCAGGAATAATCGCGGCCGGTCCGGATAAGTCGCCATCCAGTCCACGGCCATGAAACATCCCTCCCATTCACTTGTCCCCGTCGCCCTTCACCGGCGCGGCGGGGGCGAGGAGTTTTTCGAGATCCTGCCGCAGGTTGTCGTTGCGATAGAGCAGCGAGAAGGTGGCCTCCCGGCTATGCCGGACCTGGTCCTCGACCTCGGTGTAGGCCAGCAGCAGGAAGAGTCCCTTCACCGGCTCGCGGTGGAAGGACAGGCTGCGGGTCGCGAACTGGTCCTTGACGCTGCGGTCCTGGCGGTCGGCGACAAGCTCGCCGTATTCCGAGGCCAGCGCCTTCTTGAGCTTGTTAAAGCGGGTCTCCACTTCATCCGCGGTGGCCGCGGGATCGCGGTAGTTCACCGTGACCTCGAAGAGCCGGCCGGTGTGGAAGCGGCCCTCCACGGATTGGGCGGCGGTGCCGGGGAGCTTGCCGCTCTTGGGCGAAATGCGGACCACCCGCAAGGCGGGTTGATCTCCAGGGAGCGAAATGTTAACGTCCAAGGAATGACGGGAGGCCCAATCAATCAACTTCTCGGGAGTATCGCCCCAGCGCAGGCCGAAGGGCGGTTCGAGCAAAGCCTGGGCATGCAGGCTGGCCGAGCCGAGCCAGAGCAGGCCCATGAGGCATGCCGCGAAGTGCAGGATCCGGTGAAGCACGAGCGGAGAGTCGGGTTTTTCCGGCGCAGCCGCAAGCCCGGACGGCGGCGCGGTTCGGTGCTGGTGGAAGCCACGCTGGGAATGACGATGCTGACGGCGCTGGGCCTAGCCCTGCTCAAGCTCTCGCTGAATGTGACCACGCCGCGGCAGTGGACGCTCCAGCAGTCGATCACCGATGCTTACCTGACCTTTGAAAGAGCTTCCGCGCAGCGGCAGTCCTTTGAGACGGTGACCGGCACGGATTCGCAGTGGCCGCTCTATCCCACGGTCACCACCACGCCGGTAACCTTCGGAAAGCTGCCCGGGGGCAGGGCGATCAGCGGCTCGGTGAGCCGGACACGGGTTCCGGATGCCAACAACATGCCTGGCAAGAACGGTACCGGAACGGCGGTCACGAATCCTTCCGCGATGGAAGTATGGCGCTTGCAAAGCGTGGTCCGCTACACCGTGGGCACCCGCACCTACTACAAATCCCGAACCGTGGTCCGCTCGCAATGAAGCTCATCCTGCCACGTTTCCGCCGTAGCCGCCGCGGCGGCTATACACTCACCGAACTCGCGCTGGCGATGATGATGGGGATCATGGTGGCGTTCATGCTGCTGGCGATCTTCAACCAGCAAATCTCTTTCCTGCGGATCTTCAATGCGCAGAGCTTCCTGACCACGGAGGCCCCGATCCTTAACAACTATCTTTCGCGCGTGATGAACTCGGCGGAAGGCTTCCGTCTATATCACAGCGTCTCCGACGTGACCAACAACCAGCCCCAGGACCTCAAGGACGCGAAGGTGCTGATGCTGCGCTTCAAGGAGCAGAACGGAACCTTCCGCGCCTCGGCGCTATCCTTCGAGGATCCGCTGGATGAAAACAAGGGCTTGGGTCTCTACTTCCGCTCCGTCGTGGATGACACAAATGCGCTAGGCATCGCCGAATGGGCGCTGAGCAATAAGCCTACCGATGTTACTTTCTCCGTCGTCGATGGGATCCTGCTCGCCCGCATTACCGGGCCCAACGGCGAGGAAATCACCTATTCCGGTACCCAGCAGTTATGAAGACGTCCCGCCCGCGCAAGCATCTCCGCCGAGGATTAGTTTCCTATGTCCTCGTCCTCACGTCGGCCTTGACCCTGACGCTATTGACGGTCGCCTCCTACCGGCGGGCGATGGAGGCGCACACGGTGCAGAAGGAGACCCAATTGCGCGTGGACTACACGGATAAGGAGGACGCGGTGCTGCGGGCGATGGTCAACATCACCCCGAACCGCGCGATCCGGGCGATGCAAAGCGGTTCGAACGGGAGTGGCGCTGCGCGCGATCCGCTGCGCTGGCAGAACATTTACTCGGATTCGGTGAATCAGGCGAATGCGCGGACCTCGGTGTCCTCGGCGCTGATGACCCAGATGGGTGCCGGCACCAACGGGATCGTGGCCAATGCCGGCGACAATGCGTTGGCGGATCTGGCGACCACCTTCGATGCGATCGAGCCGGAGCCCGGCTACATGTCCACGGGCATGAACCGCTCGCTGGGCGGCGGGTTCCCGGTGCCGCTGGAAGGCAGCGACGCCACGAGGGATCTCGACAAACTCTATCCGATCATCAGTTCCGCGAAGTCCTATGGGAGCCTCGCCTCCGGCCCCGGCGGGGTGTCGCTGCCGGTGACGGCTTACCCGCAGATGAATGTCAGCAAGTATCCGGACATCCGCTTCGGCTATTCCGCGCCGGGGGAGGACTTCGTGTGCAAGCGGAACTGGTGGGCCTTCAGCTTGCAGTTGGGTGAGGGCAACTCCTTGCTGAAAAGCTTCGCGGCAGATGGCGGGAGCGCCAACGAGCGGGACTTCATCCTCTCGATCTACGAAATCCCTTCGCAGCTTGCAGTCTCGGCGGAGGCGTTCGCCAGTCTCGGCTCGCACGCCGATGGCACGCCGTGGCAGGACGCCGATATCAGCGGCGGTATCTACACCACGCGGGTGAAAGTGGATGCCGGCATGCACCTCGAACGGCTCTCCGCCCGCCGCGGGCTGACGCTCGGCAGCGGGGTGACGGTGGGCCCCGATCCCTTGGGCGGCAATCCGCTTACTCCCGGCGTGCGCGAGCAATTCGAAGCGGACCACATCGGGACCTTCATGCCGGTGAGCCTGGGTTCCGAATCGAGCCGGGCGGCCTTCATCCCGATCAACCGCGGCGCGGATTTCTTCGACCGCTTTGCCCACTCCGACGAGGCCAACGTGCTCTCGCCCACGACTTGGAACAACTACTCGGTGGGTGCGCTGCAGTGCGCGATGCGCCTGGACGTGACCGGGGTGAGAAGCGGCACCGATCCGACGCCGACGATGCTGCGCTTCTCGTTCATGAACGGCACCACCCGGGTGAACGTGAACTTGCCGCAAACCTACCCCGCGCCGACGGCGCTGGAGTTGGGCTATAGCTTCGCCGCGGCCGAGAACTCGAGCTACAACTTCGGCACCCAGGTGGTGGACGTAGCCTACGGTGCCGGCAGCAAGTTCGTCTATCTGAGGGGGGTGACCGGCCCGATCGCCTTCAACAACGGGACCTTTGGCGACCCGAACGTAGGTGTCATCAAGACCGGCTACTGGCGGAGGGCGGCACCCTTCGAGGTGAGGAACCTGCGCGGCACCAAGCGCTCGATCTGCGTCTATCCGGAACGCATCCCGGGCTTCCTCGCCGCCGTGGGCGGCTCCAACGTCTCGCTCAACAATTCGCTGGCGGTGAACGTGGACTACACCAGCTCCGGCCTCAATAATCCGGTCGCCTTCAAGCCGAAGATCCCGTGCGGGGAAGGCGACTTCGACTATGGGGTGCTGCTGACGGAGTGCGGTAACCTCACCCCCTACACCAAGGGCTTTTCACTGGTCACGAACCTGCGGCTTTACATCGGGGATGACTTCAACGCGGTCCCGACCATGCCGCCATCAGGCTCGGGTCTGCCTTCGCCCTTCTATCCGCCGGCCTCGCTATTTGCACCGGAGAAGCGCTACGGCACCGACAACGACCCGAACAAGGTGAAGTTCACCGGCCAGTTGGGCCATCTCGGCGGGGATACGGGGTTGGATGATCAGAAGCCGGTCCACTTGCTCGACATCAAGATGGGCAGCGAGGTCGCTGCCACTGCCGATAAGATCAAAGTCAACCTGAAGCCCATCACCCATCCCGCGGAAATGCCGCCGATCACGATGATGAACTGGCTGGTGATGATCGAGGAGCGGCGCAAGGCCTTCTATAACGCGGACGGCACGGCGCGGTGAGGCCCGCGGGTTCGCCCGGGCGGGATCTATGACTTCGCCTTGCGTCTGGAGATTAGCAGGCCGACGCCGGCGGCAGCCAAGACCGCCAATGAGGCGATGAGCGGAAGCCGAGATGAGGCCGGTTCCGTGTGCGTCCTTTCTGGAGCCGAGGACGCATTTCCAGCCGGGCTTGGCGTGGGAGATTCTTCCGCATGAGGAATGTGTGGACGATCAGGAGATCGGGGTGCCTCTCCCGTTAGGCGATAGGTCTTGTCGTCTCCCTTGAACTTGAACTCCCGCGTTCCGGCTTTGACCTGGGCGTACCAGAGTTTCCAAGGTTCAATGTCGCTTTTGCCATACATTCTGGGGTCTTTCTGCAAGGGAGGTTTGTCAATCAGCCTCCCCAAGCTCCCTGCGGCCAGTAGGCTGTTGGCGGGTGTAGTCGAATAGTCTTGCCAAGGTTGCACCGGTGGCGGCTCATCGGCATCGTCTTCCAGATACTCTCCCAAGGCTCGCACCACCTCCGCACTGGGGAGGAGTCTGAAGGTCTCGAAAAGGTCGATCCGATCGAAATCATAGCGATCAATCTCTCCGCCTTTTGCTTTCGCCCCTGAGGATTTCACATGTTCCACGAAATATCCAGCATGTCCGGGCATCGCAAGCAGGGCTTCTTTTGCCTGCCGATGAACTTCCCAGCGTTCTTCCACTTGATAGATGCTTTGTCTTGAAGTCTTTCGAAGTATTTGACCGAGCTTCAACGCCGCAACCGAAGGATCTTCAGACTTCAATTTTTCAATCAGCAGCCGGGTGAGGGAAAGAGCTTCCCTTTGCACGTCCAATTCTTCGCGATCGGAAGAAGAAGGTTCGGGTGGGCCGTCTGCAAGCGACCGCGAAGCCACCAACAGTGCAATGAATATGGCGGCGGATCTCAATGCAGGGTGGGTTTCCGGCGTGGATAGATTCCGGCAGCGATCGGCCGGGATTCGCTTCATGCTATGGCTTCGCCTTGCGTTTCGAGATCAACAGGCCGACGCCTGCGGCAGCCAAAACCGCGAGCGAGAGGATGAGCGGAAGACCGGGAGGTCGAGGTACCGCGGGCTCCCCGTTTGTAGCCGGCGGCGTATTCTCGGCGGGGCTTGGTGGGGGAGATTCCGCTATAGGCGGGGTGGGTGGAGGCTCCGGAGATGCGCTTACCTCCCCCGCTAGACGATAGGTTTTGTCATCGCCCTTGAACTTGAACGTGCGGGTTCCGGCCTTGACTTGGGCATACCAGAGTTTCCATGTCTCGATGTCCGCTTTGCGATTGGCCAGCAGGTGTGCCTGAACCGGAGGATTTTCGATCAATGCGAGAAGGGTATCGGCGGCAAGCGTGCTGTTGGCGGGTGTGGTCGAATAGTCTTGATGGGGTTGCACGGGTGGCGGCTCATCGGTATCGTCTTCGAGATACTCTCCCAAGGCTTGCACCACCTCTACGCTGGGCAGGAGCTTGAAGGTTTGGAAAACCCGGCTCCGTTCGGTGTCGTGGGAGCCCACTCCTGCGGCTTTTGTCCGTGCCTTGGCTGCGGCCACATATTCCACGAAGTACCGGGCATGCCCGGGGATCGCCAGCAATGCTTCCTTTGCCTGTCGATGGACCTCCCAACGTTCCTCCACTTGATAGATGCTTTGTCTGGCAGTCTTCCGGAGTATTTCGCCAAGCTTCAACGCCGCGACAGACGGATCTTGGGACTTCAATTCTTCAATCAACAGCCGGACGAGGGAAAGAGATTCCCTTTGCGTGTCCAATTCCCTTTCGCTGGGAGATGGAAAAGAGCTTTGCGCGAAAGCGCAAGAGACTACCAACAACGGGATCAAAATAGAAATAGGTCTCATTACTAAGGCTGAATTTTCGAATCGACGAATTGCACCAACCAATCCTCTGCCTTGTCCCATTCGTCCTTCACGACGAGCTTCCCGTGATCCGGACGACGCACTCCACCGCCGCTGACCATGAGACGGTCGGAGTGCCGGGTCCCCGGTAGAGGAGCCTGTCCCCCTCCTTGATCGGGATGGCCCGCTCCGAATAAGACATGCCCGATTTCATGGGCAAACGTGTGCAACTGCTCGGCGGCGGGATCCCGGTTCAGGAATTCGTCGAAGGCATCCGTGTCGCCGTCAATGTAGACGACGTTTTGCGGTTCTCCTTTTGTGTAGCCGTAGTTCCCACCTTTTTGAAGGAGTCTTCCCTGATATTCCGAGACAAGGTTGATTTTTGCTCCGCCCATCAGATAGGCGTTGATCTCGCTGCCGGGGTCGTAAGCGCCGCCGCGGAGGATGGTCTCCTCCGATGATAAATTGTCGTCCCCCGTGCGGCATTGGAACTTCGCGTCTCCAGGAACAATATCGCCATCCGGAACCCCAAAATCCGCGCCCGTGGCCTTGTCCCAATCGATATCGACAAATGCCCCCGCCTGAGGAGGATTCATCACGACATCGAATGTCGCATTGATCTGAGGGCCATAAATTTTGTTCAAATAATTCTCCAGAGCTTCCTTTGTCGGGACCACATTCGGGGGATTGCGCGAAATGACATTTCCTCCTGCATCCTTCCGGATCGTGGCAATTTTGTGAACCGTAAGCCTCACCGTGCGCTTTTTCATGATTTTGAGGCCCACCGGTTTGCTGAGGGCCTCCTGCCCGGCGAGGGAGAACCTCACCGTGGTGTCCGAGGTATTCAGGTTGGCTGGCGCGGAGAGTTTAACGGTTTGCCGTTCTTCCCAGAGGGTCGGAGGAGTGAATGAGGTGTTTGGTGCCAGCAGATCGAGAGTGGTGCCCGCCTCGGTTTCGCTGCTTGACGATGCCGTTGAACAGAACACACAGGTATTTTCGCCGCCCGAGGGCACCATGATCCAGTGTTTCTGCGCGACTGCCGACCCCGGTTGGCTGGAGGTGATCGATACCGAATCGACGCCGGTGTTTTCTTCCACGTCTTCGATATGGATCGGAACTGCCAAGCCGTAGCGGTCATCCGGACCTTGGCCGCTGTAAACGAGGATGTTTCCGGCAGGGCTGGAGTCCCGGAGGTCGAAGCTTCTCGTCCAGTTCGAGGGGAGGCCGGGGGCCGCGCTTTCGAAGGGGAGGGTGTGCCCGTTCATCCAGATTTTGGGTGGGATGCTGTTCAGGATCGCCCAGCCTTGGCGGCTCATTTCGATGGCGTCTTTCAATTCCCCAGCACCCTTCCACGCCCCCCCTTGCGTCATTGCTGCTCCGGGAGGCCAGATGTAAGACGCCAAATATCCGCCCGAGGGCGTAACCGAGACCCTTCGCGATGCGTGGTCGGCAACCCAAGTGACTTGCCCGGATTTGAGCGTCAATTTACCTTCGTTGCTTGAGTCCAAACCCCAAAACACCGAATCGCTGATCAGATTGGTGGCGTAAGGCAATGCCGAGGATTTGGCGGGAGGCCCATTGTTCCCCTGCGGAAGCGTCCAGAGCCGATTGACAATCTCGCCCTTCTGCTCATATGGCTTTGGAGGGACCGGCGGATCGTTCAGAGGCTCAAGCCATGAGATCCATCTTTCCCCGCAGAAAAACCGGTCGCTGGCATCGAGCATCGTTCCGGGGTCGAGAAATCCATAGGAGAGAGAGTAGCTAGCAATCGGGTGGACTATTCCCATATTGCCCATATCGATTTCCACAATCCTCGGTTCGGCCCGGAAGTTGTCCCAATAGACAATTGAGCCGCTTTCTGCATATTCGTCATCGTCGAAGTCCACCCGTGCAGAGCCGAGAATCCGTCCCGATGCACCCATGGCGAATGCCTTCGCGTCCACGAGCCGAGGCCCAACCCGGATCAAGTTTTTGAAAGATCCGTATGACCAGACACCTGTTTTGAAAAGCACTTTACCATCGTCCGTAACATGCAGGGGAACCTTGTCCCCCGCTGGAAGTTCGGGAAGATCGACGAGATCGAAAACCGCATACCGTGCGGATGGACTACGTTCCCAATTCACCAGCATGTCCTCGCTCGAAGCATCTTCCGGATTGAGGATTCCGTCTTTGTCGAAGTCCTTCTGCTGGTCGTCCTCTTGCCCGTCTTGATCTACATCCGCGTTGAATGCGTCTCCAAGGTCGTGGTCGGGATGGCTGGGATCGGCGGCAGCTTCGTGTTCCATCCAGTCCGGGGTTCCATCTTCATCGGAGTCCACACCCCAGTCGGCGTGGATTCTTAAGAATCTCCGGCTGGTGGGGGAAACGGGTGCCGGGAAGGGTGCCAGACGGGCGCGATTTTCCATCTCCGTAACGGCGTCGTTCATATCCGCGAATCGCTCCTGAAGTTTGGCAAGCATGGCAGTGTCCCGGAAACCTAGCGGAGGATTCTGGGTCGGAGGGGAAATCGCCAAAGGCCGGTGCATGACGAAGAGCTGATATTCGTCATGCCTTTGGGCGAACAGGGGAACGCTAAGCCAGTTTGCATTCAGTTGCTCCGGAATGCGCGAGACGACCGCCACTCCGCTGTCGAGAGATCGCCACGAAACGACAGTCCCGCCGCTCCCATGGGAGGAGGGCTGCATGGTCAAGGAAACAAAGATCGACGAAACCGGTGGCCCCGGCTCCGGACTTTCCGTCGGCGGCGGAGGCATGAACTCCACAAGAGGTGCGGCAATTTCCTGTCCCAAGCCGTAGATTTCCATCTCAGGCAGCCATCCGACGAGATCGTTTGACACTTCGACCCGGTAATTGACTCCCGGAACGGTTCGAAATATGAGGCAGCGCTGGACGGAACCATCGACGGCCTGCATATCTTCCATCCAACGCTCAGGAACCAAGTCCCGCCCCTGCGCATGGCCAAGAGTCAGGTGCCAGATCAATGTTAGGCGTAAAAGCAACCGGATGCAGGAAGGGCAGGGCTTCATCTTCGGAGACAGGGTTCAATCCTCCGGCGCTTGTGGAGGCGCGATCGGCTAAATGCCTCTCGCCGGGTTTAGTTAGCAATGGCATGCCACCGTAACTAGAGGCAAGATCGGTTAGGCCGAGACCGCCTGCCACCCTATAAGGCGGGGGGATTTCCTGTCCATTCTAGAAGCGCAGGCTTCCCGGCATCAATCCTCGCCGTAGAGCAGGCGTCCGCAGCTCTCGCACTGCACGCCGTCCAAGCCTGAATTGACCCTCACCATGGTGGAGGTGACCAGCTTGATGTGGCAGCCGCTGCACTTGCCGCCGATGGCGGGGACGACGGCGATGCCGTTCTTGTTCTTGAGCAGGCGCTCGTAGAGGGGCAGTTGCTCTTCCGGAACCGCGGCGGCGAGGCGTTCGCGTTCGAGGCGCAGGTCGGCGGCTTCACCTTCGACGCGTTTGCGGCGCTCGGCGAGCATGGCCAATTCTTCATCGACCCGCTGTTTGGTCTTGGCCAGGGCCTGTTCGGCGGCGGCGAGCGCGGTGCGCAGGGCGTCGGCCTTCTCCATCAGCTCGAGTTCCTTGGTTTCCAAGAGGTCGACGTCCTTGTCGTAGCGGACGATCTCGTGGCCCAGGGCCTGATATTCGTCGTTCTTGCGGGTCTCGAATTGCTGGGTCTTGAGGCGCAGGATGGTGGTGCGGCGGGTGGCGGCATCCAGTTCGACCTTTTTGATGTCCACCTCGTTGGCCATCAGGGTATCGCGGGCGTTTTTGACCGCTGCCTGATCGCCTGCCAGACGCTCCTTGGCGCGGGTCTCGTCCTTGGGGATGCGCTCGAGATCCTCGATCATGCCGCGCAGGCGTTTGTCGCGGTCTTGGAGCAGGAGGAGGGCTTGGATGGCGGGCGACATGGGTTCTTGTTAGCGGCGGGGTTCCGGCGCTGCAAGCCCGGTGCGTTTTCACGGTCAAGGCAAGTTATTAACCGCGAATGGGCGCGAATGGGCGCGAATTCCGGAAAGTTCCGGGAGGGGGGCGGTCTCCGGATCGGGAAGCGATGAAATTTTCCCGGCGTATCCCGGGTTGCATTGCCGGAACCTTCCGCCAATGATCGGTGCCTCGCATGGATGACCGAAACACCGAGGCCGAAAAGCTGGCAATCCGTTGCCCTGGATGCGGGCAACGCTTCAAGGTCGGACAGGAGTTGCAGGACCGGATGGTCGAATGCGGGACCTGCGAGCATCGCTTCCGCGTGAACGAGGATGTGGTGATCCGCCAGAAGAAATTTTATCCCGGCGAGCGGCGCGACCGCGGGCTGGAGCAGTTCTCCCGGATTCCGAAGGGGGCCGGCTTGGACGCGAACTTCCAAACGGTCCAGTATGCCCAGGAGCCGCTGCATGTGCCGGTCGCGGGGGCCTCGCCGCTGCGGATGATGCTCGGTGCGGGGGCCGTGATCGCGGTGGCGCTGGTGCTGCTGTTGCTCGCCTTCGGCGGCCGGCCGGGTGGGGTGATCGACGGTGCCACGCAGGACAAGCGCCTGATGCTGGCCGGGTTCACCGCGGTGATCGCCTGGATCTTCCTGATGGCCGCCAATCCCGCGGCGCGGCTGAAGGCGACCTTCGGGGCGATCTTCTGCACCGCGCTGCTGATCGCCTTCCCCTTCCTTTTCACGGAGGGCAATCAACCGGTGGCCGAAACCGGCAAGCTCGTCGTCGTGCCGATCACCCACGCCGGCGAGGAAGGGAAGAAAGGTCCGGATTCCTTCGCCGAGCTGAAGCAGGAGATCCAATACGATCCTTTGGAAAAGGAGATCCTCCGCTATGCGAGTGATCCGGCGATGGCGGGCCGCAGTGCCGCGGGGCTGTGGCTGCGCGGCTTGGAAGGCTTCCGCCGCCGCCAGATCGAGGACTACATCATGCGCTCCACCGGTGCGGACCCGAGTTCGCACATGTATCCGCGGAATCCCGATTACCTGATGGTCGTTTCCGGGATCTCCGGCGATCTCGGGGAATTGGCACGGCTCTGCGAGCGCTTCGGCGAAGTGAAACGCGTCATCGACGAACTGCGGGTGATCGAGGTCGAGGTCGATAACTCCAGCTTCGACGCGGGCGATCTGAACAAGCTGTCGGACCGCGCCAATCCCGCCTTCTACGAGTTGAACCGCCGCGAGATCGAGAGCATCGATCTGGAGCGCGCGCGGAGCGGCATCGGGCGGCTCGCCGACGTGGAGCCGAAGCTTTATCGCAAGGACATCGTCGCCCGCATGAAGCAATTGCTAAAGGAAGGTGATGTGGCGATGCAGGATCAGATCTGCCGGGCGCTGATGGTCTGGGCGGAGCCCGGGGATGGCACGGAAGTGGCCGTGCGGGCCGCTGCGGCAAAACTTTCTCCCCAAGCCGGCGAGGTGCCCGACAGCATGATGAAATTCCTGGCACTCCGGAAGGACCTCGAAGCGATCCCGCTGGCGGATGCGCTATGGGTGGCGGACCACAACCGCTGGGAAGAGGTTTATGGCAGCTTCGGCCCCGCCATCGAGGAACGGGTGATCAGTCATTTCGAGGGTTCCCCGCCCTCGATGAGGCGCTCCGCGACGCGGCTGCTCGGGCGGGTCGGCTCGGCCGCCAGCATCCCGGTATTGGAAGCCGCGCGCAGCGGGGCGGATGCCGAGCTGTCGGTCTTTATCGAGCGCTCGCTGACGGCGATCAAAGGGAGACGCTGATGCGCTTCGCGCTTAATCACTAATCTTCCAATCATCAATCGGTCTGCCGCGCGGGAAGAAGCTCGGGCATGCGGAGTTCAAGGCGGCGGCAGATCCTTCGCGGCGGGTGATTCCGTTGGAGCACCGAAGACATCGAACTCGCGCCAGACGAAGGCGTGGCCGACCGAGCCGGGGACGCGGCCGGCGGTGATCTTGATGGCCTCGATGCCTTGGGCGAGACGGCCGTTCTTGCCGGTCACCGTGACCTTGGACGCGCCGCCGCCGGTTAGAGGCTGGGCATTGAGCGGTCCGTAGGCTTCGGCGACCAGGCGCTTCCAATCGCCGCCGACCGGCTTGACCTCCATGGTCCAAGCCTGGTTACCGAAGCCGACATTCTCCCAGTCCGCGATCGAGCGGATCATGGTGATGTTGTAGCCATTGCCATTCGGGCCGCTGCCGAGCTGGTATTCCGCGGTCGCCCCCACGGTGGTCCAGGCACCCTGCACCTTGTCGCCGGGAATTTGTTCGAAGGCCGCGCCATGAATCCCATCGGTGAGTTCCAGCGGACCGGCGTCGTTGTCGCGGTTCCAGCCGCTGGTCACGGGCAGGATGCCGGTCAGCAGGTCGTCCGCGCTGGCTTCGGCGGCGTAGGCTTCCCGCAGCATGCTGTTTTCGCGGCTGACGATGACGTTCGACTCCGGCTCGACGCCGGGCAGGCTGGTGAAGAAGCGGTCGCGTTGTGCAGGGATCTCCTGCCACCCGCCATTGTCGGCGGCGGCTTGTGCGGTGCCGGCTTCCACCCACTTGCTGAATTTCCGACCGTGGCGGTTCGTCACCTCGATCTTGCCATCGAAGACGTGGACCTCCGAGAGGAAGGCGGGATCGGAGACGATGCCGAATTCCGCGCCAACCTCGTTCAGCACCAAGTCCGGGGTGCTGACGGTGAAGCCCGCGGCCTGCGCCGGTACCTGGAACCAAGCCGTGCCGCGCTCCATCTGGAGCAGGTCCTTGCTGAAGAGCGTGAGGTCCGCCGGGCCGCGCACGATACCGCGCACGCCGGAGGTGAAACGCAGCTCCATCGTGCCGGGGCCGATCTCGAGCCGGGAGCCCGGTTCGAGATAAGGTCCCTGGAGCGGTTGCCGCGTGGAGAACTCCCGGGTCACGCTGATGTCCGTGCCGGGGCTGGTGGCGAAGCTCAGCGGCGGGCGCCGGGAGTTATTCCACGCGAGGATCCCGGCGACTGCGGAGAGAATGAGTACTGCCGCCGCGGCCAGGAGCCCGCGCCGCGGGAAGCGCAGGAGGCGGGAAGCCGGAGGCGCAGGGATGACGGGTAGCGCGACTGGCGGCTTGGCGCGGAAGCTCAGGGAATGGTGCAGGAGCAGGTAGTCGCGATAGCATTCCCGTGCCTCCGGATCGGCCCGCAACTTCTGCTGCAGTGCGTGCAGGTCCGCCTCCTCCAAGCTGCCGTCGAAGAATGCCTGAAGCTGTGTTTCCAGTTCCCTGCGGTTCATCATGTCAGGAGGAGTGGAGGCTGGCGATGGCGAGTTCGGAGGCGATGCATTTCCGCAGCGCGGCGCGGATGCGGAAGAGGCTGACGCGGAGGGATTCCACCGGCCGCCCGGATTGCGCGGCGAATCCTTGGAGACCGGTGTCCGCATGATAGCGGTGCTCGATCAGGCCGCGTTCGGGCTCACCCAAGCGGCCCAGGCATTTCTCTAGCGCGCGGAGCCGGTCATCGAGCTCGTCCGGCGCGGTCTCGCACTCCGCAGCCAGCATGTCGAGCAGGTCATCCTCGAAGGCGCGGAAGCCGAGACGCGCGATCTTTCGGCGGTGGGCCATCGTCTTGAAGCGGGCGATGGTGCAGGCCCAGGCGCGGAAGTCGGTGCCGGTCTCGTAGGTCCCGCGCTTTTGCCAGAGGACCATGTTGGTCTCCTGCAGCACGTCGTCCACACCATCCAAGCCCGGCATCAGCGAGATGATAAAGGCATGCAGGCACGCCTGGTGGCGAGCGATCAGGCAGACCAGTTCGGCTTCTCGGGTGTCCTCTGGCTCCATTCGGGTTCTCGGCTGTTTAGGGATTTCCGGGGATGGGCGAACGTTAGCAGGATTTTTCGGAAATTTCAGGCATGCCCGTGATCCTGTTCAGCAGGAATGCAGATTCCCCGCGAATTCTGCTAACGCCGCGGGAGAAGAGGGAATCACCGCATGTTCCGGATTTTCTCGCCGGGATGTGCCAGTCGTCACCGACACCTCCTACCCATGAAACAACCCAAGTCCCTGTCTTTGCAATCCGGCCGCGTTGCGCTGGCCGCTCTCGTCCTGGCCGCTGTGCCGGCACAGGCCACGGTCACCCTGCTGAATGACTTCACCGCCACCACTGCGGAAGTCAACGATGGCAACGAACTGGCCTACCAGGCCAATGTCAGCAGCTCCGATCTGCTCAATGGCAAGATCCCCGTTACGACCGGCTGGAACATCACCAACGGTGCCAGTCCGAACGAGATGACCGACGGCAGCCACGGCCAGAGCTTCGCGGCGGCGGGCAATCAGGTCGATGGCGGCTGGACCACCTCGGGTGCCACGGCGACCTATACGCTCGGCGGCGGGACGAACGGGCTGGGCTACGACCTCATCTCGATCCAGACGATCGCGTCGTGGACCAATGTCGGATTCGGCAACCAGGCCTGGACCATCGCGGTGCGACCGGTCGGCGGCAGCTTCACGGACCTGGCGGCGATCAATTACCAGCCGCTCGGCGGGGCGGCGGGGGGCTCGACCATGGTCAGCCTGAGCAACCTGAGCGTGACCGGCGTGGACGCGATCCGCTTCACCGCGAACACGGTGAACGGCGGTGCCAATGCCGGAGCCTTCGTGACCCGCGAGATCGATGTGAGCGGCAGCTCGACCGTGCCGGAGCCGGGCTCGGTGCTGTTAGGCGCGTGTGGTGCGGCCTTGCTGGTCCTGCGCCGGCGCCCGGCCACGGCGGGCTGAAGAATTCGATCCCAAGCGATATTTCATGAAGCGATTTTCGATTCCATGGCGCTGGACGGTGCCGCTGGCGGTGGCATGGCTGGCGGGGACTGCCGGGCTCGGTGCAGCACCCCTGGTCGCAGAGAGGGTCGGCGGCCCTAACAATCCGTCCACGACGACGGATGAGCTCAGCTTCGCCGCGGACGTAAGCTCCACCGACCTCCTGGCCGGGATCAGTGGCAGTGGCGGGGTCTGGAATCTGAACGGCTCGAGCCCGGACGGCCTGAACGATGGTAATCCGGGCGGCGATGCGGACAGCGCCGGTCTGGGGGCGCTCAGCGGTGCTGCCTGGGCGAAGGACGGCAGCAATGTGTCTTTCCGGGAATTCGTGCTGGGAGCGGGCCCGGGCGGGCTGGGCTACGACCTCACCGGGATCCAATCGATCGCGGCCTGGCAGGGGGCCGGTTTCGCCAACCAGCGCTATGAGGTGCGGGTGCGCCTGCTGGGGCAGGCGAGTTTCCAGACCCAGGCGCTGGTGACGGTGAACTACCAGCCCTTTTCCGCGACGACCACGGAAGGCGGCTCGACCCGGGTCCGCGTCACGGATAGCACGGGCATCCTGGCCACGGGGGTGGATGCCATCCGCTTCGACGTGCTGGACACCACGGGCAATTCCGCGGGCGGCACGGTCTTCCGCGAGATCGATGTTTCCGGAACCGCCACCGCGGGTACTACGGATATCGTAGCACCGGTGGTGAGCGCCTGCACACCGGAGGACAATGCGGGCCTGGTGCCTGCGGGGGTCAACCTGACGGCCGTCTTCCACGAGCCGGTCGTGACCGGCTCCGGTAGCATCACGCTCAAGAATACCGATACCCAGCAGCAGACGGTGATCGCGCTGCCGGACCCGCGGGTCAGCCTGGCCGGGCGGACGCTGACGATCCGGGCCGGCGCGCTGCTCGCGCCAGCCAGCCATTACGTCGTGCGTCTTGGCGCGGGGGTGGTGAGCGACAGCAGCGGGAATGCCTTCGCGGGCACGGCGGACGATACGGTCTGGAACTTCGCCACGGCGGCTCCCGGCGCGCAGGAATTCTCGCCGGTTGAGATGAACTTCGCCACGGAGGCGAGCGCCAGCGATCTGCTGCAGGGCATCACGCCGCTGACGAGCGGCTGGAATACCAGCAATGGCGCGAGCCCCGTCGAGCTCTCGGACGGCATCCACGGCCGGAACTTCGCTACAGCGGCCAACACGGTGGACGGGGCCTGGACCACGGTGGGCGCGATTGCGGAGTATCAGCTCGGTGCCGGGTCGAATGGCTCGGGCTATGATATCTTCTCGATCCAATCGATCGCCGCTTGGGTCAATGTCGCCTTCGGCAACCAGGCATGGAAGGTCGAGGCGAAGCCGGTGGGCGGGAGCTATGCGGACCTGGCGACAGTGAACTACCAGCCGCTGAGCGGGAGCGGTTCCACGCGGGTGGTAATGAGCGGGCCCGGCCCGCTGCTGGCGAGCGGGGTGGAGGCGCTGCGCTTCACCGCGAACCCGGTAAATGGCGGAGCGAATGCCGGGGCCTTCGTCTGGCGGGAGCTGGATGTCTTCGGCGAGCCGGCCGGCGTGGCGGTGGATAATGGCACGCCGCCCGCGATCTTGAGCCTCAGCCCGGCGGACGGGGCCACGGGCGTCCCGCCCGGCACCGCGCTGGTGGCGAATTTCGATGAGAGCATCACCGCCGGCGGCGGCTCGATCCGCATCCGCAATCTGGATACCGCGCAGGAGACGGTGATCCCGGTGGGCGATCCGCGGGTCGCTCTGGCCGGGAACAAGCTCACCATCAGCCCTGCGCCCAAGCTCGCGCCGCTGACCCGCTACGCGCTGCGCATCGATGCCGGGGCGGTACAGGATCACTTCGCGCATGCTTTCGCGGGAATCTCGGATGACAGCACGTGGAATTTCACCACCGGCCGGACCCCGCTGCGGATCATGCCGATGGGTGACTCGATCACCGCGGGCTACACGGACAATCCGGTGTGGAACGAGCCCTACGCGTATGGCTACCGCAGCGGCCTCTACAATCGCCTGCATGCGGCGGGCTATGACTCGATCTTCGTGGGGCAGTCCAGCGAGTTGCTGAACCATACGGCGGGCACGCCGCCGGCGAGTCTGGCGGCCCTTGGGCAGAATGCGCACAATGGCTACGGCGGGCAGACCGCCAGCTTCTTGAACCAGAACATCCTGAACTGGCTGGCCGTGGACAATCCGGATGTGATCCTGCTCAAAATCGGCACGAATTCCCAGGACAGCAATGGCCTGAACGCGCTGGTCCAGACGATCACCACCACCAGGCCGGAGTGCCACGTCATCGTGGCGGAGATCATGCCCAAGTACAACTACGAGCAAGGCATCGTGAACTACAATGCTTGGATCCGCCAGACCCTGGTACCCACGTTCCAAGCGCAGGGCAAGAAGGTCACGCGGGTGGACCAGTATGCGCCCTTCCTGACCAATCCGGCGAACCTGGCCTCGATCAACCAAGCGCTCTTCTCGAACGGGATCAACCATCCGGACAACGACGGCTATGACAGGATGGCGGAGGTTTGGTTCGAGGGGATCGAGGCGCTGGGCCTGAACTCGCTGAGCTACGGGGAATGGATCGCGGACCCCGCCTACGGCATCGCGCAGACGGACCGCGGGCTGCTGGCGGACCCGGATGGGGACGGGCTGGCGAATGCGGTGGAGGCTTATCTCGGCACGGACCCGGGACACTTCAGCCCCGGTCTGGTGAACCTCTCGGGGAGCGGCGCGGGTTTCAGCTTCAGCCACTCCCTGAATGCCCGGACGATCGCCGGCCTAACAGGGACCTACGAGTGGTCGCCCGATCTGGCCGCTTGGTATGAAGCGGATGGCGTGGCCGGCCCGGCAGGCGGGCTCAAGGTGACCTGCACGCCGACTCCCGGTGCGGCCGGCGTGGCGGTGCAGGCCGTGGCCAGCGAGCCGGTGAAGCGCGTCTTCCTGCGGCTCTCGGTCGGCTCGCCCTGAGACACCGGCTTAAGAATAGCGGGGAGCGGACCTGATCGGGGGTCACACGATTGCCATTGCCCTGCCAGGCTTCCCACGATGCGATGGCGGGCATGAATTTGCTTCGCGTGTCCGGCTTGGCGGCGGTGCTGGTGCTGACCCAGTGCGGCACGCCCTCGGCACCGCAATGCCGCGCGATCCCGCGGGGATCGCGGGGGGACACCTCGGTGATGTTGGAGGATGCGCGGCGATCCTGGCAGGCGCTGTCAGATTCGCCCGATCCGGCGGCGCTGGCGGCCTACAACGGTGCGGTGGCGAAGCTCTTCGACCATCTCCACTGCGGTCCCGGGACCATCCATGCGAAGGCCGCGGCACTGGGCACGACGATTGACGAATCGCGCTCGCTGGGCGCGGGGATTCATCTGGCGGATCTCGACGCGCTGCTGCCGGCATCGGCCATTTCGACCGCCGCGATCGGCACC
The DNA here is from genome assembly GCF_040801775.1 of Luteolibacter sp. Populi. Lineage (GTDB taxonomy): Bacteria > Verrucomicrobiota > Verrucomicrobiia > Verrucomicrobiales > Akkermansiaceae > Haloferula. The sequence goes on along the minus strand of NZ_CP161812.1, from coordinate 1,554,370 downwards.
CGCCACGTGGCTGGCGGCATCGGCGTACCGGTGGTCGGTTGGAAGAAGACTGCGGAGGAAGGCAAGCCACGCTGGGAATTCGAGCCGCCCACCGGGGTGCCGCTCAATCTCACGGCGGTCTTGAGATTTCCGGCGGGCAGATCCCCGGAATGGGTTTTTTCCTATCCCGGCAAGGCGAAGGAAGAGCCGCGCGGGGCCCGCAAGATCCCGCTGGCCGCGGATTGGTCCGCACCGTCCGCGCTCTACTGGAGCATGAGCAACCTCGACGACTTCGATCTGGAGAAGGTCTTCCTGCCGAGCCGCTTCAGTGATGAGACGGCGCTCTACGTTTCCTCTCCCTACGATCCGAAACGGATCCCGGTGGTGATGGTGCATGGCCTGAACTCCAGCCCCGGTGCCTTCAAGCGGCTCTACAACGAGCTCAACCGCGAGCCATGGTTCCGCGACAACTACCAGGTCTGGTTCTACAGTTACCCGACCGGGAACAACTGGCTCTACAGTGCCGCGCTTTTCCGCCTGGCGATGACGAAGGCCGACCGCTTCGCCCGCAAGAGCGGTCCGACCGACAAGTGGGAGAAGATGGTGGTGATCGGCCATTCGATGGGCGGGGTGATCTCGCATGCCTCGCTGATGAAGCCGGGCGACGCGCTCTATCGCGCCTTCCAGGATCGGCCGCTCGATCAGGTCACGACGAACAAGAACCTGCGCGAGGCGGTACGCCTGCTGACGATGTATGAGCCGCTCAAGCCGCCCGACCGGGTGATTTTCATGGCTGCGCCGCACCGCGGTTCGCCGATGGCGGACCGCTTCTTCTCCACCTGGATCAGGAACCTGATCCGGCTGCCGAAGACCATGACGGTGAACCTGATCGACTTCACCTTGAACGATCTGGGCAGCTTGACGACCAGCGGGCAGAGTTCTTCCAAGGGCTGGTTTACCAGCGTCGGCTCGCTATCGCCCGGCTATCCCGCTTACAAGGCGATGGACAGGCAGCCCTTTCGCGATGGCCTGAAGGTTCACTCGGTGATCGGCGACCGGGGCAGGGGAGATACGCCGGATAGTTCGGACGGCATCGTGCCCTACTGGTCCTCCCATCTTAATGGAGTGGAGAGCGAATGCATCGTTCCCGCGGGGCACAGCGTGCAGAATTGCCCCGCAGCGGAGGTGGAGGTGAAACGGATCCTCAAGAAGCACTTGGCCGCAGCGCCGCGCACCACGCCTTGACCCCCGGACGGGTGAAGAAGTAGATCACCAGCGCGGGATAGGTGCAGGAGATGAGCGGCGAGGCGACGCCGCTGACCGACATCATCGTGTCCATGATGGAGGCCATCTGCCCGCCCATGCCGGCGGGCATTCCGCTGGACTCGAATACGCCGCGCATCATGGCCTTGGTGGCAGGGACGACTACCAACACGCCCACGATGGCGGAGATAATCTTCGAGGCGATCGAAATCCAAGCGTAGAGGATGGACCATTTCACGCCGTCCGGATCGGACCGGATGAGCTTGAGGCCGGCGACCAGCATCAGCCCGGCCAGCACCAGGACCATGACCCCGGTGCCAAGGTTGACCCACTTGAGGTCGGCTTGGAGTTTCATCTGGAGCTCATAACTCGGATCCTTGGGCGAGACGAAAAGATGGGCGAGGAAGGGCGAGAACAGACTGTAGAGACCCCAGAACAAGCCCATCGCCGCGAAGATGAGGTGCATGACGCCGAAGACCTTGACCGCACCGGGCTCGAAGGTGCCGGGTCCCGGCGCCGGAGGGAAAGGCGGCGGCCCGCCGGAAGCCGGAAGGGGAGGGGTGCTGTCCATGCCCTCATGCCAGCCTTCCCCGGTCCGGCTGTCGATGCCGGATTGCTTTGCACTTTGCTTGGGTCGGCGGGTCTTTCAGAATGCGGCATGCCTCTCTCTCCCCCGGTCGTGCTGACCATCGCCGGTTCCGATTGCTCCGGCGGCGCGGGCTTGCAAGCGGATCTGAAGACTTTCCAGTACTTCGGAGTGTACGGGCTGACGGCGGTGACCTGTGTGGTGGCGGAGACGCCGGTGATCGTCCGCTCGGTCCACGCGGTGCCGCCGGCCATCTTGCAGGACCAGTTGCGGGTGCTGCTGGAGGCCTTTCCGGTGGCGGCGATCAAGACCGGCATGCTGTTTTCCAAGGCGCACATCGTCGCCGTGACCGAGATCCTTTCCGGGTACCCTGGCATCCCGCTGGTGATCGATCCGGTGATGATCGCCTCGACCGGTGATCCTTTGTTAGAGGAGAACGCGATCGCCGCTTACAAGGAGCGGCTGTTTCCGCTGGCGACGATCATCACCCCGAACCTCGATGAGGCGGAGGTGCTGTGGGGGGGGGCGGTGCGCGATGAGCCGGCGATGGAGCGTGCGGCGGCGGAACTCTCCGCGCGGCACGGTTGCGCCGTGTTGCTCAAGGGTGGCCATCTCGGTCTGCCTGAATGCGGTGATCTGCTGTGGGACGACGGGCTGCCCGAGTGGCTGCGCGCGCCGCGGATCGAAGGCGCGGCCTCGCACGGCACCGGTTGCACGCTGTCCGCGGCGATCGCCGCCTTGCTCGCGCAAGGGCAGGATCTTCACGAGGCGGTAGCGGGTGCGAAGGAGTATCTGGGGGAGACGCTGCGGCACTCCTTGGCCTGGGGCGGGATCGCGGCCCTGAATCAAGGGACCCTGCGCGCCGGCGAGTTGTCATGATCGCTTACTTCGCTCGCCTGAGCATTCCGAAGCTGGTGTTATGGTGCTACCTCGCGTGGTACCTGGCGATCGTGCCGTTCTATTTCGAGCCCTCGCTGGTGTTGTGGCTCTCGGCTCTTGGAATCGCGGGATTGATCGGCTGCGGCCTGGTTTTCGCGACCATGGCTCCCGGGCAAAAGCAGGAGCGGTGGACGAAGATCCGGCTCTTCCTCTTTCCCTTCTGTGTGTCCAGCTACTCGGCGCTGATCAAGGGTAAGGGCTTTTTCCTGTTGTTCCCCACGGAGGCTAGGCCCTTGTTGGCAGGGGTGGGGGCATGTGTGGGGGTGGTGTGTTTGAGGTGGGTGTGCCGTGGGATTGGAGGGAAAGAGAAGGCCGCGGGTTGACTTGCGATCTACCATTTGGTATATACCTTTTGGAATGAGCACTCCCGCGAAGGTTTTTATGAATGGCCGCAGCCAAGCCATCCGGCTGCCAAAGGAGTTCCGCGTCAGTGGATCAGAGGTTCAGATCACCCGGGTGCCGGGTGGTCTGTTCATCACCGAACAAGATCCTTGGGAGGCTTTCCAGGAGGCGTGCCGAGCGCTGCCAGGTGATTTTTTCGAGGCCATGGAAAGCCGTGACCGGACGACCCCGCAAGTTCGCGACTTCACGGGAGGAGCGGGATGAACTACCTGCTCGACACCGACACATTCATTCTTCTTTTGCGAGGGACGGGTATCGAGAAGCCTCGGACGGATCGGGAGGCCGCTCTGAAAGCAGTTGCTTCCAAGATCCTGAAACGATGCAAGGAGGAGCAACGTCGGCAACACCGGATCGCGCTCTCCGCGATCTCGGTTGCCGAATTGGAGTACGGTGCCCGGAAGAGCGGGCGCTACGAGACCCATCGGATGACGTTTACGCAGGCTCTCTTGCCTTTCGAGACTTTGGCCTTCGATCCGGTGGATTGCGTGCACCACTACGGTGTCGTGCGGGATTCCCTTGAAGCAAAGGGGCTTCCCATCGGACCGCTAGACACTCTTATCGCGGCCCATGCGATCGCCTTCGGGGCGACCTTGGTGACGAACAACGTGAAAGAGTTCAATCGGGTGAGCGGACTCACCGTCGAAAATTGGTCAAAGTAAGTCGGCCGGGGAGATCACTGTGGGAAGGCGGCCCGTGCTTGATTATCAGGGCCGTTTAAGAGACCATGCAGGGCGCAGGCGGGGGATGGATATGGATATTGCCCGCTTCGCCGATTCCGATGCTCTCGTCGCTCCTCCGTTTGCTCTTGCTCCCCGCCTGCCTTTTGGTCGCGGCGGCGGATGAGGCGGGGGATCTGGCGGCCACCGAAACGGAATTGGAAGGCGTCGCGGCGGAGTGGAAGGCGGCGTGGGAGAAAAGTGGCAGCAGCGAGGACGCGCTGAACTACGGCGAGACTTTGCACGGGCTGGGAATCGTCGAGCGCGGATTGGGCAAGCTGGACGAAGCGCTGCCACATCTGGAGGAAGCCCTGCAACGGCTGGCCGCGGCCGGGCCCTCGGCGCAGGCTGATGCGCTCGAAGCACTGGCGCTGACCCGCCAGGATCTCGGCGCGGTGGCGGCGGCCGGGGAGGATCTGCGCAAGGTCGTGGCGCTGCGCGAAACCTTGCCGCCGGAGCAGCGCGAGCCCTCGCTGGCACAGGGGCGGGATCACCTCGCGCTGAATCTTTTGATCCAGGGCCGATATGCGGAAGCGGGTGGTCTGTTAGAAGAGGCGCTGTCGGGCACGCCGGCCACGGACCATCTGGCGCGGGCCCGCCGTCTCGGCTATCTGGGCCGCTATCTGCACACGCTGGGCAGCCACTCCCGCGCGGCGGCGGCCTGCCGCGAGGCGCTGGCCCTGAAGTTCGACGATCCGGAACTGCGGCTGACCTTGGGCAGCCAGTTGGCGCTGGCGGAACTCCGCCTCGGCAAGCTGGACGAGGCACGCAGCGGGATGGAGAAAGCCGCAGAAAAGGCCCGCGAATTGTATCACGATCCGCGGGTCGCATTCCGGGCCGAGCCTTACCTGAACAACCTCGGCGCGCTCGATTTATCCCAGGGGAAGGCGGCGGAAGCGGCGGCGTCGTTCGGCGAATCGCTCAAGCTGCTGGAAGCGGGCGGTCGCAAGGACGATGCGGCCTTGATCCGGCCGCTCAACAATCTCGGCTGCGCGGAGCAGGCTGCGGGCGACTTCAAGAGCGCGGGCCTGCACCTGCGCCGCGCCGCGGAACTGCAAGCGAAGCACCTGCCACGGGTCCACCTGCGGGTCGCGGAGACGGCGCGCAATCTCGCCCGCAACTCGCTGCTGGCGGGGGAAAGCGATGCGGCGGCGGAGATCGACCGCGCTACCGGGATCGGCCTCGAATTGCTCGATGAGATGATCCGCCACGGCAGCGAGCAGGAGCGGCTGAACTTCTTGCAGCGGCTCGATCTGGTCTCGCTGCCCTGCGCCACCGGCGATGCCCGGCGGATTGCGCAAGTGCTGGCGGCGACCAAGGCGCGCCTGCTCGATGCGATGCTCGAGGAGGGAACTACGACGCATGCCGTAGCTCCGGCCTGGGAGACGATCCAGAAGACCCTGAAGCCGGGCAGCGCCTTCGTGGATGCCTGCCGCTACCTGAGTTCCGATCCCGAAGCGGAGATGCGTTACGGGGCGATCGTGCTGCTGCCGGAGGGGCCGCCGAAGTGGGTGCCGCTGGGTAATGCCGCGGACCTCGACCGCTGGCTGGAGGCCTTCCGCAAGCGCTTGGGCTGGCGGGCCAGCGAACTCGCCGGGAAGAAATCTCCCGCGCCCACGCTCACGCTGCGCAGCGTTCTGCGCTCTCTCTACGATGGCTATTGGGAAGCGATCGCGCGGGAGTTGCCGGCGGGGACCGAGCACGTGGCCTTCTCACCGGACGGAGCCCTCCATTTCCTGCCGCTGGCGGCTCTCTTGGACAGTTCGATGCAACCGCTCTGCACTCGCCATCTGCAGGTCGTGACGGTGACCAGCGCGCGGGACTTGGCGGGCACGCCGTCGCCGCTGCGCTTGGGATCGAGCCCGTGGACCGTGTTCGGCGTCTCGGAGTTTCCGAAGTCGCAGCAGGATCCGGGCGAGGACCGCCTGCTCAACTTGCTGGCGGGTCTCGACTCGATGCCCGGCACGGCGGACGAAGCACGGCGGATCCGCGAGGTTGCCCCGCGCGGCTCGAGCTTCCTGCGCGATGGCGAGGCGACGGAGGCGGCGTTGGTCCACTTGAATCCCGCTCCCGCGGTCTTGCACCTCGGCTCGCACGCCTTCTTCCTGCCCGGCCACCAACCGGCGGGCGGGGTGATGGACTTCGATGAGAATGCGGATCTGCTCTATTCCGGTGGACTGCTCTTGCACGCAGCGGCCATGCGCGGACCTAACAGCCCGATGCTCTCCGGGACCGATGACGTGCTGTTTCCGGCGGAGGTCGCGAAGCTGCCGCTGCACGGCACGCGCCTCGTCACGCTATCCTCCTGCGAATCGGGAGCGGGCACGGCGGTATCGGGGGAAGGGCTGTTAGGCCTGCGGCGCGGCTTCGCCCTGGCGGGTGCGCGTGAGATCGCAGTGGCCTTGTGGCCGGTTTCGGACCGCTCGACGCCGGAGTTCATGGAGCGCTTTTACCGCCTGGCGGTGGCCTCCGACCGGCCGGGACAGGCCCTCTGGCAATGCCAGCGCGAGTTCCTCACGACGGCGGAGGATGAAGCCGGCTTCGAGGCCGCGGGTACTGAGATACGGCCCCTTCGTGATGAGCCAGAACACACCGCTCGAAACCGGCGGGGTGATTGTGGTGAGGAAGAGCGGCTCGCCTTGGCAGAAGGCTTGGGTGGCCCTGCCGTTGCTGGTATTCTTGGGAGCGCGGATTTGGGGGAAGAGGAGAAAAGGGAGTGACCCGCATCCATGAACGTCGTCTGTCCCTGCTGCCGGCACAGCTTCTCCGAACTCTATTTCAAACTCGGAATGCCCTCGCAATGTCCGGGCTGCGGGAAGCGGTTCGACATGCAGCGCGACCACGTGATTGAGCTCGGAAACACCGGCTGGCAGATCACCTGCACGGACTTCCTGCGGCTGCTGCGGGACTCCATGACGGCGGAGGAAGTGGAGTCCTATATCGCGGAACCGCTCGGCCTGCGCGCCCGACCAGTGCCCGGTGGCTGGATCTTCTTCAATCCGGAGGACGACAGCTTCTATGACCCGCAGGTCGTTCATTCCATGATGCAGATGAACCCCGGGTTGCAAGGGCGGATCTACCGGTATGCGATGGATCGGTGGCGTTAAAGGAGTCTCCAGGTCGACACTTCCACCGGCCCTCTCCGGCCTCAGTCGCTTGCGCCGGTCATCGCTTGTCCGCTTTCACCGGCTCGCTGCCGCCGCGCATGCCGAAGAAGGAAGCACGCTGCAGCATCGGCTGCTTGGAAGAACCCTTGGCGCGGCTGGCGACGCTGCCGCCGGCGGACTTGCGGTCGCGGGCGGTATCGGCGCTGGCGGAGACGGGGACATTGCTGACCACCGTGCGTGATGCGCTGACGGTGCTGCCGTCGGGCCGCTTGATCGCGGGCATCTTGAGAGTGGATGGGCTCAGGGATGAGGTGGCATCCCCTTCGTGCGGCTTGCCTTCCACGCCCTTCTGGATGACGCCGTTCAGCGTCACCTGGCCGACGAGGATGCCGCCGGATTCCTTGAGAATCTTGCCGTTCTGCCCGACTTCCAGGAAGATCCGGGGGGCGTCGAGGCGACCCTTATGGACGAAGTCGGCGCCGGCGGCCACTTCGATGCGGCCGGCCTTGGTATTGCCGAGGTGGTAGACGAAGCCATCGCCGCTGGTCGCCTTCAGCTTGCGGGTCGCGGAGTTGCGGTCGAGCTGGACCACGCTGCCGCCGGCGATCATCGCTGAGCCCTTGGCATGGAGCGTGGCGGTGTCCGTCACGGTGACGCGCTGGCCGCTCAGGACGATATCGCCACCGGTGGCGCGGATGCTGCCGGTGATAGTGAGGCCGGTCGCGCTCGCGGGATTCCCTGAGAAGGTCACGTTGCCAGCGCTGAGCAGAGCGCCGGGATCGACGTTCAAGGTCGTGAGCGTCACCGACTTGGCGGCGATGTTTCCGGAGACCAGGAGGTCCGCCTGCGGGGAGACGAAGGAGACATTGCCATTCGAAGTGACATTGCCGCCGATGAAATTCACGCCATTGCCGCCGAGGACGTTCACGACCGAATCGCCGCCGAGGAAGTCGAATACGAGTTCGCTACCCGGCGTCAGGGAGAAGCCGTCATTCCATTGAAAAATGCTATTCGCGCCGATCGAGAAAATCGTGCGTGTACCAGTGGGTGTGATCTCCTCGATCCACGTGGCGGATCCGGGAGTGGTGATCACGATAGCACCGGGGGACTGGGCGCACAGGGGCGCGATAAGGACGGCCGGGAAGAACCCGGCAAGGGACAGCAGGCTGGTTTTCATGTCGATGCGGAATCGGTGGGACGATGGCGACCGCTCGTTCTTTTTTAAAATAAGGAATACTAAGAGGCTTGCAAAGCATTCTTTTTTGGTTTTTATTACATTCCGCTGTCCCCAATGTCCCCCGCAACACCCCAGAGGCACTTGGAAAAGTGCTGGGAAGCCTGCTGGCACCGCGCCCGTCGGCCGGTGGAAGGTGTGCTCTTGTCGGAGGAACGCGCCGCCGAGATCGCGGAGCGGGTGATGCGGAACGTGACGATGGATTTCGAGAGGATCCCGGGTGAAGCGGAATTCACCGCGCGGGTGATCGAGGAGACCACGGAGGCAACCCGCGATCTGGTCGCCGGCGAGCGCCGCAAGGTGGCCAATCCCCAGCTTCACCACGATCCGGCGGACCGCCGCTATCCGCAGAATCTCGATCTGGACCGCCTGCAGCGGGTGCACCCGGAGCGCGGCTATCACGATGCCGAATGGAATCGCCTGCCGGGCATGCTGCGTCCGCTGGCGCTGGCCACGCTGAGCAAGCGCGGCATCAAGGGCCACGACGCGGAAGACGTTTTCATCGAGACCTTGGCGGAATTGGTGCGCGAGCGCGAAGCCAGCCACCGGACTCCCATCCAGGAGCCGACGGTCTTCGAGGAGATCATCCCGCTGCACACACGGATCGTCCAATTCCGGGCGATCGATTGGTTCCGCCGCCGCGGCGCGCAGAAGAACCAACCGAATGCCGGCGAAAGCTTCGACGCGCTGACCGGCGATTCCGAACGACCGCTGCAATTCGAGGATGCGGCCTCCGCGGCTGTCACCTTTGAAAAGATCTACAAGGACTGTCAGGAGGCGCTGAGTTCCATCGAGTGGCAGCTTGTCTACGCTCTCTATGTGGCCCAGACGGCGACGATCCAGGATCTCATCCGGAACAACCAGGTCTGCACCAAACTGGGAATCAAGGGCTCGCTCTCCACCCGCCGCCGTGCGATCGACGACATGGTGAAGACGGCTCTGGAAAAAATCAGGGAAAACTTAGTATTTTGAAAATCTGACCTTCGCGAATGCGATTGGAACATTGAAGCCATGGATCTCCCTCCCCACCTCCATTCCACCCGCAATCTTCTGATGCGCAGCCTGCCCGCGCACGGCCAGGAACAAGCCCCGCCGATGCCTGCCGGACTTGCGGACGATTTGCTGGCACGTTTCGCGCCCAAGTCGGTCGTGATTGCCCGGCCTGTTTCTCTCTTCGGGAAAGCGCGCACCTTCCTCGCGACGCCCGGCTTCGGCCTTGCCGCCACGGCAGTCGTACTGTTGGGAATCGGCGTGCCGATGCTTTCCGGCCCGAGCCGGCAAGAGACTTTCCGCGGTGCCAATCTCGCCGGTGCTGCCAGCGAGGGTCCCGGAATCTGCTTCGTCGGCCGGAATGCAGCGCTGCAGTCCGCGATCGAGAAATCCGGCAGCTTTGAAATTTCCGCCTTCCGCAGCGCCTCGAACCGCGAGACCGCCCTGGCGCTGTCCGGCTCGAAGGTCGTGGTGGATTTCACGACCGACACGATCACCGCCTATGACGCCGAAGGCAACGAGGTGCACTCCGCGAAGATCCCGGATCAAGAGGTCCGCGTGGCCGGCGCGGTGGCCGATGCCGTTTCCAGACTCTGAGTTGGAAAATCCCCCAAGGGGAGGCTCTTCGAATCCCGCGGTGATTTTCCCATGCCTTGCTGGCGGGATCTCTGCTAGAGACTCGCCCCGATGGCGCGCTACCCGACCCGATTCCAGCTCCGCACCCTGTGGAATGCGGCCACCGGTGTCTCGATCCTGATTCTCGGCGCGCTGATTGTCGGGCTGATCTGGCTGGTCGGGAAGATCTTCGGCTTCCTGCAGCCGGTGCTGGTGCCCTTGGCAGTCGCCGCGATCACGGCCTACCTGCTGGACCCGGTGGTGCGGCTGTTCCAGAAGCGCGGGTTCTCGCGGCGCTGGTCGGTGGTCTCGGTGTTCGCGACCTTCACGTTGCTTGTGGCGGGCTTGATCGGCATCATGATCCCGCTGGTCGGCGGGCAGATCCGGGAATTCCAGGCGCAACGCGTGGCGATGGCCGCCAATGCGCAGTCCCAGATCGAGGCGCAGCAAGCTACCGCCAAGGACTCCAACGCTTCCAAGGACTCCTTCGACAAGGTGATGGTCTACGGTCTCATCGATTACCGGAACAAGAACGACTGGGCGAAGCCCTTCATCGATCCCTTGCTCGCTCCGCCCAAGACCAACGACGAGAAAAAGAACCTCGAGCAGGAGGAGAAGATCATTGCCCAGCTTGATCTGGCCAAGACCGGCAAGCCGGTGGATCCGCCCATCGAATTGCGCAACACCAAGGTTTTTGCTGATGCGAAGGGGTATTTCGACGAAATTTTCGGCTGGATCAAGGGCGGCGCCGGCAAGGTGCTGGGCTTCCTGGGTCTGGCACTCGGCTTCCTGATGGTGCCGATCTACCTCTACTACATCCTGAACGAGAGCGCGGCGATCAAGGAACACTGGCATGACTACGTGCCGCTGAAAGCCTCGCGCTTCAAAACCGAACTGATCGAGACGCTCACCGAGATCAACCGCTACCTGATCTCCTTCTTCCGCGGCCAGGTGCTGGTGGCCTTCATCGATGGCATGTTGGTGGGGATCGCGTTGACGATCTTCGGACTGCCGCTCGGCTTGCTGGTCGGGATCCTGATGGCGGTGCTGGGGATCATTCCCTACATCGGCAATATCATCACGCTGATCCCGGCCTGCGTGCTGGCATGGTTCCACTTCAGCGTGCCGGAGAACCAAGGCTGGCTGGGCTCGAATCCCTGGGCCTACGTGGGCGCAGTGGTGGCGATCTTCGTGATCGTGCAGCAGATCAACTCGCTGGTGACCGCGCCGAAGATCGTGGGGGACTCGGTAGGGCTGCACCCGATGACGGTGATTTTCTCGATGCTCTTCTGGTCGCTGATCCTCGGCGGCTTCGTGGGGGCCCTGCTGGCGGTGCCGCTGACAGCGGCGGTGAAGGTGCTCTTCCGCCGCTACATCTGGGAGCGCAAGATCAAGGAAGACGCGGAGGGCGGGGATGCTGGCTACGAGGAATGGGAGCCGTCGGAGGGAGACGCTTGAGCCCGGGCTTTACCTTCCAGGACGAGTTCGCCCGACGCTGACCCACGTGCCGTACGTGCTCCCGATGGCGAACAGCAGGCCGAACACGAACGGCAGCCGGCACCCAGACGATTGCCCATTAAGTCGGCGGGAAATGGGCGCGTTCCGCACTTGGCGGAGCGAAATCCGCGCCCTAGCGTCGCCGTCCCATGTCTCGCAGCTACCGCATTGCAGTTCTTTCCGGCGACGGAATTGGCCCGGAAGTCATGATCGAAGGCCTCCGCGTCCTGGACGCGGTCGAGGCGAAATTCGGATTCACCACCACCCGCGAAGAGCGCTTGGTCGGTGGCGCTGCGATCGATGCGACCGGCCATCCGCTGCCGCCGGAAACGATCGCGGCCTGCGAGGCGAGCGACGGGATTTTGTTCGGCTCCGTGGGCGGGCCGAAGTGGGAGAAGCTGCCGCCGGACATCCAGCCGGAACGCGGCGCGCTGCTGCCCCTGCGCAAGCATTTCGGGCTCTTCGCCAACCTGCGGCCGGGCGTCTGCCTGCCCTCGCTGACCCATGCTTCCCCGGTGAAGAACGAGCTGATTCCGAATGGCTTCGATGTGCTCTGCGTGCGCGAGCTGACCGGCGGCGTCTACTTCGGCCAGCCGAAGGGCCGCGAGGAGCGCGATGGCGAACCGGTGGCCTTCGACACGATGATCTACCGCCAGAGCGAGATCGACCGGATTCTGCGGGTTGCCTTCACCGCGGCCATGGGCCGTGGCAAGCGCTTGGTATCGGTGGATAAGGCGAACGTGCTGGCGACTTCCGTGCTGTGGCGCGAGACCGCCGTGGTCGTGGCCAAGGATTTCCCGGAGGTGGAGCTCAGCCACCTCTATGTCGATAACGCGGCCATGCAGCTGGTGCGGCGGCCGGATTCCTTCGACGTGCTGGTCACGGAGAATCTCTTCGGCGATATCCTCTCCGATGAGATGGCGATGATCTCGGGCTCGCTCGGGATGCTGCCGAGCGCCTCGCTCGGCAAGCAGAAGGACGGCGGACTCTACTTCGGGATGTACGAACCGTCCGGCGGCTCGGCTCCGGACATCGCCGGCAAGGGCGTCGCGAATCCGATCGCGCAGATCCTCTCGGCGGCGATGCTGCTGCGCTTCTCGCTCGGCGAGAACGAGGCGGCTGCGGCGATCGAGGCGGCGGTGGCGAAGGCGATCGACGACGGCTTCCGCACCGGTGACATCGCGACCGGTGCCGCGGGCGAGATCAAGGTCGGGACGACCGGGATGGGCGACGCCGTGTTGGCGAACTTGTGAGGTCGGGCACGCGACCTTTAAAAGGGCAAGCGGCTTTCCTGTAGCGGAACGACTGCGTCGTTCCGCTACCGCTCAAGGTGCTGCCACCGGAGGAGTATTCACCAGAACCCTCAGATACCCCTTCGGTGTCGCCGAGGGCGTCGTGAAGCTCATCGGAAGCATTCCATCCACCGCAGTCCCCGCAACAGGTGTGCCGGTCATGTCCTGCCAAATATCGAGGTCTTCAGAATACTGTACCCCCCAAGTCCCGCCGTTGGTCAGGACGAAGGGATCGGCTGGATTGAAAAGATCCGCGGCCATCTTGAAGGAGATGGCGATCTGGCCGTTGCCAGCGGCCACTGCGGGCGGTAGCGGCAACACTGCGGGATTGGCAGTGGCGGAGCCGAAGAATTCTTCCAGCACGTCCGTGGCACCATCGCCGTCGCTATCCACTTCCGGCTGAGCCTCCACCTGCAATAGCGGGGCAGGGGTGCCAGCGGCGGGGTAAGCGGCAGCCCGCAAATTCGCTTCCACCTGCGCCGGAGTCAGCGTGGGGTACTTCGAAAGCTCGACCAAGGCGGCGGCGGCGGTCAAGGCACAGGCCGGACTCGTGCCGTCCATATAATCGTAGACCCCGGTTTTTGGAGCCGAGTATCTCAGCGCGCGCACATCCTCGCCCGGAGCGTAGAGATCAACAGCCGGGCCGTAGTTCGAAGTGGGAAACCTCTGGTTGTTCAGGCCGCTGGCACCCACACAGATCACCCCGGGCTTCACACCGTAAGCGGAAGGAACGTAGCTGCCGGCATCCGCATTCGAATTGCCAGCAGAGACGACGACTGTCAGTCCGGCGGAAAGCATCCGGTTCATCGCGTCTTCCATGCCGGCGCTTTGGGCGGCGGTGAAGGAACCGCTTGCCAGACAGATCACCCCGGGCATGCGGGTGGCCGCCGTCAGGTGATGCAAGCGGATCTGGTCCAGGGCGACGATGATCGAGCCGGAGTCGGTCCGGGGCGCGCTGTCAGTGCCCATGTAGATGTCCCACACCACCACTTCGATGGGGGTGCCGAGCGCCACGCCTGTCTCCGGGCCGGCGATGATCGAAAGCATCTTCGTGCCGTGCGACCACGTTGCGGAGTTGCCGCTATTGACCCGTTTGTTCAGGGCAATCGTCAGCTTCGGATTCCGCTTGAACCACGTGCCCCAAGTGGTCGTCTGCTTGACCGCCGTATCCACGAGGTAGAGCCGCACCTTCTTCGTGGTCACCGGATAAGAGAAAGCTCGGCTCTCAATATTGCTGCCATCATTGAGGCGCGACTGCGCCCAACCGGCATTGGCAATGTCACCATTCGGGCCCATCGGAATCACCGCTTGCGCACCCGCTAAGACGGGCGTGCAAAGCATGAGCCGGATGAATCCGGAAAGGGCATGGGAAGGGAATTGATTCACGACAATGGGTGGCTACGCGGATCTCTAACTAACTTTTGGGCCCATTGTCCAGCTTTTGTAATCAATCTAATAACTGCCTTTAAAGTCTTAAAAACCTAATGGTTCCAAGGGGCTGGAAGCTGGAAATTCTAAAAATAAACAGATCCTGACTTCTTTTCCTTTTAAGATTTATCTATCTGTTTGGCTTTGCCTTGATAGCAAGGATTTGCTAAGCAATGGCGAGACCCATTGCGCCTGCTGCTTGTCATCGCCCTGCTTGCTTCCGCCCGCGGCCAATCGCTGCCCGGCGTGGAGCCGCGCGTCCCGCAAGCGGCTCCGGTCGAATCGCTGCCACCGGTCCGCGCCCAAAGCGATGCCCAAGCGGGCGGCGAAGTCTTGGCCCGCCACATCGATCGCATCGTGCTCGTCACGCCTGGCGGCACCGCGGAAGCGGACCTCGCTCCCGGGCTTGCCGCTTCTGCTGGGCTGAAGGTCCCGTCGCCCCGCATCCTTTCCGCCCGGCTCGCTCCATGGCGGGGCCGGCCGCTCACCACCGGCGGGCTTGCTTCCCTGGCCGATGAGATACTGATCCATTACGATCGCGAGGGCTACCCGGTGGTCATCGTCGAGGCCCCGGAGCAGGATCTCTTGAAAGGCGAGCTCCGGCTCTCGGTCGAAATCGGCCGCTACGGGGAGATCGGCCTCTCCCGTCCGAAATACGGGAATCCCGACAAGATTCAAAAGGGCCTGCTGCTGCGCCGCGGCAGTCCCGTCCGCCGTGCGGAGATCGACGAGCAGGTCGCATGGTATGGCCGCACCGCCTTCCGTCACCCGCGGCTTTTCGTCTCCCCCGGCAGCGAGACCGCCACCGCCGACCTGCTGATCGCCTTCGAGGAAACCAAGCCTTGGCGGGTGACCACCGGTTATGAAAACAGCGGCCCGGACCTGCTCGGCCGCGATCGCTTTCTATTGGGCGTCGTCGGCTGGACCCCGGGCGAGCACCTGGTGGCCTGGCAGACCGTCGTCGGCACGCCTGCTTCCTCGTTGCTCGCAAATGCCCTGCGCTGGGAGATTCCCTTCCACGGCAGCCACCAGCTCCTGCAGCTCGATGCCGCCTACGCCGAGGTCCAGTCGCGCTACTCCTCGGCTGGCATCCCGCTGGAGAGCGAGGGCTCGTCCTGGTCGCTCGCCGCGCAACAAAAGGTCCCGCTGCCCGCGGTCTTCGGTTGGCGGCAGACTCTCGGCGGTGGCTTTGAACTGAAAGGCACCGACCAATTCCTGCTCTTCGGCGGCGGCTCGGTCTCGCCGGGGGAGGTGGTGCTCTTTCACGGCAAGCTCAGCCACGAACTCGCCCGCTCTTGGGAAAACGGCGGCGCGTCCTTCGAAAGCTCGCTCTACGCCGCCCCGGGAAACGTTAGCGGGAACAACGACGATGCCGCCTTCAAGGCCTACGATCCGGCGTCGGATTCCAGCTACTTCTTCGGCCGCCTCAGTGGCGAGGGCTGGTGGACGCCCGGCGCGGACTGGCAACTCCGCTTCCGCGGCACCGCCCAGCTCGCCGATTCCCGCCTGCTGCCGGCGGAGCAATTCTCCGCCGGCGGCTACCAGACCGTCCGCGGCACCGCCGAGCGCGAATTCGCCGGGGACAGCGGCTGGCAGGGATCCTTCGAGCTGCTCTCGCCCCTGATCTCGCCGGTGAAGGGCTGCGATTTCCGCGTGCTCGGCTTCTTCGACCACGCCGGCCTCGAAAGCCGCCGCGGGGGCCCGTCCTCCTCGCTCTCCAGCAGCGGCCTCGGCCTGCGCATGCGGCTGCTCGACCACCTCGACCTGCGCCTTGACCACGGCTGGCGGCTCGACGATTCGGAAAATCGCACCCACTTCGGAATTAATGCGAATTTTTGAGAACCCCGGGAATCACTGATTTCCAAAGGATCCGGCTAGCCTGATCATCGTTCTTTAAAAATTTCTCGGTAATTTTGGAAATCCGGGGATCCCGATTGCGATTGGTTCAGTAATGACGAGCCTCCCCGATCTTCAACTCAGGACCCGCACTTCGGGGGAAGTGCTGCTGAGCGGAGTGCGGGGCACGGCAAGTCGGGAACAAGCGGCACATGGCGAACTCAATCGCCAGACTGCCGCCTCCTTCCAGCATGTGGAACCCCGGACGGGGGGAACGGCTGACAGGGTTGGGATCACTCAAGCAAAAGCAGGTCGGGGGACTTGCCGCGCCGGATTCCGCCTCCTGTGCCGTCTGTCCGGATACCGCACCCCAGGGAACGGCGCGTTATTGGTCGGGGGACTGATAGCGCCGTCATCCCTGCAGCTTTCCAGCCATTGGCATCACGGGCTATTCGGCCGGGATCGGGGGATCCAGGCACGCCTCTGAAGCCGCGTCGGGCGCTATTTTTCTAGCCCGGCTCATGAGACCGGCACCGTCAATCCGGGGGGATTAAGACGGTGCCGGTTTTTTGTTTTTCGAAGTAGCCCGGCTCTCCGAGCCGCGACTGGAGTTTGGCCCGCGTTGGACGCCGATCTAACAGATTTGCCCCGGCCTTCCCGCGGCGGTGCTTGGTCAGGCCGCGGCGAAGAGGGTGGCCGCCAGGGCGGGGCGGGGTTCCGGCGCGCTCGCGTCCGGAGGGCGGCGTGTCACGAAGCGGTGGAAAGTCCCCGGCCGCAGCGCCCCGGCCCAGATCTCGTAACGCAAGAGGCGCTGGAGTTCGCCGGTGGCGGGAAGCATTCCGTCCGGGCGGTCCTTGCGCCACTTCGGCGGGGCGAGGCTGCGCGGGCGGTCCCCGTCTCCCGCGGCGTGGCACTGCAAGGCCGCGATCCACAGCAGCGAGTAGGCGGCGACGGTGACCGCGGGCAGGTGCCGGTTGGAAGCGGCGGTGCGGACTTGTGCCTCGCCCGTGCCGAGGAGGGTCTTTTCCTCGCGGAAGTTCACCTCGATGCCCCAGCGCCAGAGGTAATATTGCAGCAGCTTTTCCAGAGGCAGGTCCGGATCGGTGCAAAGCAGATAGGCGGGCTCGCGGTAGAGGAGCCGCGAGCCCTTCTTGAGGCGGTAGGCGAGCGGGGCGATGACCACCAGGCGCAGCATGACGCCCGGCCCGGCCTTGGGCCACAGGACCGGACCGCAGGTCTTGACGCGGAAGTCATGGCGCTTGCCCGCGGCGTGGGCCGTGATGATCTGCCAGGGCACGCTATCGTCCTGGCGGAGTTCTTCGGGAGTCGGGGCTTTCTTGCCGTAGCGTGGCGGCCGGCCGGTGGCTCCGGGGACGGGCGGCTCCGGCGGGTGGTGGAGGGCGGTGTCCTTGCGGGTGCGCCCGATGTAGGTGCAGCCGTCCGGCAGGCCGCGCAGGACCGCCTTGTTGGTGAAACTGCCGTCGCCGCACAGGACCAGATGGCGGCCGTCCGGGATATCGCGGCGCAGCCCGCCGACATGCTCCAAGGCCACGCGGTTGAGATTGTGCTGCTTGAGGGCCTCGCGGTGATCTTTCAACCGTGCCGGGGTGGCGTCCTTGCCGGGCTTGCGCGGGGTCGGCGCGTGATGGAAGCCGACGGGCACCATCCGCGCGCCGCCGTCTTCCAGGGGCCAGGCGGCGGAGATCTGCAGGTAGCGCCGGGCGTGGACGAGGTTGGTCTGGAAGGCCGGCCCGAGCGGGTCGCGCTTCCAGCCGCTGCCGTGGATCTTCCTGCCGGTCTTGCGCACGATGGTGTCGTCGATGGCGGCGACCAGCGGCTCGCCGGCGGGGAGCGCGTCGAGCAAGGCGTCGCGGGCCCGGCCGAAGAGGACCGCTTCATCGACGCGGCCGCGCGAATAGAGCCGGTAGTCGGCGGACCAGTCGTGGTGCTGGCCGCCGCGGCTGCAGATTAGATTGGTGACCGTGGCGCGGGACTGGCCGAGGAGCACGCCGAGCATGTGGCCGTGGAGCAGCGCGGCACAGGACGGGGTGCCGGTGGCAGCCATGGCCGAGGATTGGAGCAGGCCGTTGAGCCCGTCGCTCAGGAGCGGCGCGTTTTTTTTTGGACGTCGACAGGGTCGGGCGGGACTTCCTTGCGGGCGAGGATGAGATGGCCCTTGTCGGCGATGATCCACTCGACGGCCTCGCCCTTGGAAAACTCCATGGCTTGGGCGACGGCGGAAGGGAAATTGATGTAGGTACTGTTCGCTGGCCTGGCGGCTGATGAGCTGGACTTTGGTGGGAAATCCCATGCCGGCAATACTAGTCGATTAACTAGATAAGAGTCCAGTAAAATCAAGCAGTCCGGACAAGGGCGTGAAGCAAATCCGCGAGGGTGTCTAGTCAGGGGCCAAACTTCAGAGAAGGGTGCATGGCAAGCCATGCACCCTTCCCTTGGTTGATTCGAGCAACTTGCGTTAATTGCTGCGATTGCCGTTTCCCGCGCAAAGGTCGGGCCCCGGGATCGTCAAGGGGTAACCGCCGGGAAGGCCACGACGTTGAAGTCCGCCGGCGAAAGCTTGTCGGTCTGGTCCTGGGTGAGGATCTTCCACTTGCCATCTGCATAGCGCACGCCGAGCACTTCATCCACATTCTCGGCCGCCGTGGGGGTAAAGACATGTTGGATGAAAAGGACCGCGTCCGGTTTGCCATCGGTCAGGGGATTGGTGATCGTGGTTTCGAGGTCGGTGGTATTGGCATCCACCGCACTGTGGCGGAAGGAAATGGGGGTCTTGGCGACCTTGAGGTTGGTCACGTCGGCCACATTGTAAACCGCGGCGATGTTAGCCTCGGTATTGTCCTGATAGATAGACCAGCGGCCGGAGTAGGGCCTCGCCGGACCCGTCGCAGGGATATAATACAGCGAGACGTTGTTCGGCTGGATCACGCTGTCGAGGGTCAGGACCGGATTGGCCAAGTGGGTCACCAGAAGATTCGCGGCGGCATTACCTTTCTGGGTCGGGAAGAAGGCCAGAACGCCGTGCGAGTTGGTCGGCGTCACGCTGACCCGCTTGGCGGTCGGGGCGATCATCACGTTGAAATTGGCATTCACCGGGAGGTCTGCGTTGTCCTCGTTGAAGATCTGCCATTTCTTGAGAGTGACATTGTAGTTCACGCCCACTGCATGCGGGTTGTAGACGCCCGTGAAGTACTGCGTGACGATCAGGCGGAGTGTCGGCTTGCCGTTGAGCGCGGGATTGTCGATGGTCAATATGCTGCCGCTCGTATTGGCCGCCGCGGCAGTGACGCGGAAGACCTTGGGCGCGCCGGCAGCCTTGGCGGAGGAGGTTGCGACGAAGGCTGCGGACACAAGGCCCAAAGCGAGATTCTTGCACCAGGTGGAATGGAGGAACGAGTGTGTTTTCATATGTCGCGGTGTCGGCCGCAACGGGCTTCCTACCCGTTGATTTTGAGGCAGGTCAACACCCTTCTTTTTTGAAACCGGGCGCGCTTTTGGTGCGGATAAGGCTGCTTTTCCGGGCCTCGGGAGAGGGCGGATCGAGCGTCCGGCAGGGCTTGTGGCGGGAACAAAAAAGCCGCCGGGAGAGAGCGATCTCCCGGCGGCTTTGGAAAACCTGCGTCGCTCAGGGCGTGACCGTCGGAACCACGGCTACCACGAAGGCCGTGTTCGGGGGCATGGCGGTTCCGTCTTCATTGAAGATCAGCCACTTTCCGCCTTCGTAAAAGACCGCTACTTCCTCGTTCAGATAGCTGGAAGCACCGGTGCGATAGCGGTGTTTGACGAAGACCGCCGCGGCGGGTTTGCCATCGGTCAGCGGATTGGTGATCGTCGCGAAGTGGCCACCGATATTGTCGACGGTGGCGACGAACTCGAATGCGGCGGGAACTTTGGCGAATTTGAGTTTAGTCACGTCCGCGATGTTGAAGCCGACCGGGCCAAGATTGCCGGCAAGAACACCGCCTTCATTGTAAATGGTCCATTTCCCGGAGTAGGGAGCGCCATCTTCTTCCTCTTCGAAGAAGGTGCCGAAGAAGCTTGTGAGCCGGATTCCGGGCATGCCCTTGACGGGGTTAATCACGTGGCTGGCCAGCAGCAGGGCATCGGGCTTGCCCTTCCCGACGAGGGTGAAGCTGCGATTGGAGAAGGTATTGGCCGGTGAGCACAGCAGTTGCTTGGTGCCGGGGGCGACCAGGACGTTGAAATTCGCCCCTGCAGGCATCGCCGCGCCGTCCTCGTTTTCGATCACCCATTTCGCAGCTTCCGTATCATAGCGGAAGCCGACCGGATGCGCGTTGTAAACCCCGTCCCAGAATTGGGTGAGGACCGGTTTCACGTTTGCCTTCCCGTTGAAAGCCGGATGATCGATCGTCAGCGAGGCACCGGAAGTGTTGCCGACACTTGCGGTGAAACGGTAGGCTTTCGGACCGCCAGCCGCTTGAGTTGTGGCAGTGGAAACGAGGACGATGGCGGCGAGGGCAAGTCCCCCGCGGATGGATTTGAGGAATAGGTTGGATTTCATCGTGTGTAGCGGTTTCAAACGCGCTACCACGCTGAAGAATATTCCGTGACGGTCAATATCTTAGTTGGAGTAACAATGACACGCCGTGACGGAGGGATAACTTCTCTCCGGCTTCCTGATTCGGAGGGAGAGGGCCAACCGGCCGCTCGCCCGTGTGGGACGGTTGGACCGCTCTTGGCCTACGGTTCGGTCTCCTCCTTCGCAGCTTCCTCTTTCGCCGGTTCTTCCTTCACCGGTTCCTCTTCCTTCGGGGCGGGCTTTGGCGCGGGCTTCGGCTCGGTTTTCACCGGCTCGCGCTTGTCATAGTGCCGGGCGATGCGGCTGTCGGCATCGCTCTCGATGACATGCGAGCTGTAGAGATCGGAGGACAGATTTTTGGCCGCGGCGACTTCGAGATCATTGGGAGGGCCCGGAGTCCTGACGGCGGACCGCAGTTCCAGGTTCGCCACGATCTTTTCCATGCCCGGCGAGAGCGAAGGATCGATGATGCAGGCCACCACCGGCTTCGGCACCACGGGCGGCATTTCACCGGCGCGCAGGGATTCGATATACTCCGGGCTATCCAGGAACTTGAAGTGCTCTGCCTGCTGGTAGGCGCGGAGCAGGGTCTCGCGGGCCAGTTTCTCGCGGGCGGGGAATTCGTCGAACTCGTCGTCGAGGCCCACCTTGTTATCCTTCTTGTCGTGTCCGAAGACGGTATCGAAGTAGTTGATCGGATCGAGCCCGAGCTTTTTCGCATCCTCGATCATGGCGATGCCCTTGAACAGGGTGCCGTGGGCGCTCTCGACGGTGGGTGAGCGGTAGAAGCTGGTATCGGAAACCAGCACGCGCATTTCGGCGGTGAGCTTGTCGATCTTCTTCTGGAGCTTGATATGCTTCAGGATGAAGCCGCCGAGCACGAACGCGACCAACGCGAAGAGGGCCAGCTTGAGGGTGGTGACTGCGCGGGGGTCCATCAGGTCCAGATTGATTTTGGTTTCTTCGCTTCGGAGGAGGGATTGGGTTCCTCGGGGAAATTGCGCTTCTCGCGGCAGTTGAAGAGGGCCTCTTCACGCGTGATGAAGCCGTTCTCCAGCAGGGATTGGATGGTCTGGTCGATCGTCCGCGAGCCGTCCTTGAAGCCGATCTCCATGAGGCCGACGATTTGCTCGAGCTTGCGCTCGCGGATACAGGCGCGGATCCCGTGGCTGGCGCGCAGGACCTCGGAGGCGAGGATCCGGCCGCGGCCATCGGCGCGCTGGACCAAGCGTTGCGAGACGATTGCTTCCAAGACCCCGGAAAGCTGGGTGATGATCTGCGGCTGCTGGTCGGGCGGGAAAACGTCTACCAGACGGTCGATCGATTGCGGCGCGTCCACGGTATGCAGGGTGGCCAGCACCAGGTGACCCGTTTCCGCGGCAGTCAGGGCGATGCGGATGGTCTCCAGGTCCCGCAATTCCGAGACCACGACGACGTCCGGATCCTGGCGCAGCGCCTGGCGCAGGGCGATCGCGAAACCCTTGGTATCCGCGCCGACCTCGCGCTGCTTGATCAGGCAGCTCGAGTGCTGGAAGACGAACTCGATCGGGTCCTCGATGGTCACGATCACGCCGGAACGGTTTTCCGAGATCCGCCGGATCATCGCCGCCAGGGTGGTGGACTTGCCGGAGCCGGTGATGCCGGTGACCAGCACCAGGCCGCGGCGGAGCTGGCAGATGTCGTGAACCACCGCATGGTGGCCCAGTTCGCCGAGTTCGGGGATTTCTTGCGGGATGTGGCGGAAGGCCGCCTCGATCGAGCCGCGGGCGACGTGGACGTTGCCACGGAATCGCCCGACGCCTTCAAGCTGTAGCGCGTAGTCGAGCTCCCAGGTCTGCTCCAGGGTGGCCCGCTGCGCTTCGGACAGGGTGTCCAGGATCAACCGCCGGACCGTTTCGGGATCCAGCAGGAAGTCTTCCAGCGGGGCCAGGACGCCCCCGACCCGTGCCGCGGGCGGAGCCCAAGCGGAGAGGTGGAGGTCGGATCCGCCGGCCTCGACGGTCTGGCGGAGATAATCGGTGATTTCGCGTACTTGGCTCACGATGCTTGTAGGTAAAACTTATGAAATGCCGCGCATGGCGCGATCAAAATCCTGCGGCCGGTCGGTCGCGCTGCGGGCGATCGCCGGATCGATGATGCCCTGCCGCGTCGCCGCGATCAGGTAGCGCAGGAAAGAGCAGCCGGCCTCTTCGTTGGCCTTGTTGAGGAAGTCCTTGATCTCATCATAACGCCCTTCCTCGATCCATTTGCGTGTAGCACCGCCGTTTTCGAAGTATTCCAGCACCGCCACCACCCCGCCGTCGATCCGCGGCAGGAGCTGCTGGGCGATCGCCCCGACCAATTGGTGGGAAAGCAGGCTGGCCGCGCCGGCGCTGCCGGAGTCGCTCAGGATGCGGTGGAGGCGCTCCATCGCGGTCGGCACCCCGGCGACGCCGGATCCGTGGAGCGTGGAAATCACCAGGTGGCCGGTTTCCGCAGCGCGCAAGGCGGTGAAGGCGGTCTCGGCATCGCGGATCTCGCCGAAGAGGATGATATCCGGGTTCTGCCGCAGCGCGGCCCGGAGGGCGACGTGGAAGTTATCGGTATCGCGCCGCACCTCGCGCTGCGAGAACAGGGCGCGCTCATTCTGGAAGAGGTACTCGATCGGGTCCTCGATGGTGACGATATGGCGGGGCTGGTTGCGGTTCACCCACTGCAGGCAGGCCGCGATGGTGGTCGATTTCCCCGAGCCGGTAGGGCCGCAGACCACGACCAGGCCGGAGCGCCGCTGCATCCAGGAGGCCAGCATGTCCCCGGGCAGGCCGAGTTCGTCGAAGGTGGGGATCTCTTTCTTGATCGGGCGGAGGGCCACCGCCAGGCGGCCGAGCGAGCGATACATGTTCGAGCGCAGGCGGCCGACGCCCTCGATTTGGATGCTGGAATCGCCGTCGCTTTCCTTGGTCGGATCGCAGTTACAAGTCGTCCAGATCTCCGCGATGTCCTCCCGCGAGACCGGCCCGCCGTGGGCGATCACGATATCCCCGTCGCTCCGCACCCGGGGCCGTTCGCCCTCCATCAAGAAGACGTCGCTGGCACCGCCGGTGAAGGCGTTGTCGATGAGGGAGCGGATATCGGGATTCACGAGCGGACGCTAACAGACAGATGGCGGTAGGGGGAAAGGTGGAAATACGCCCGGGGCCAAGGAATTACCTCTTTTTCACGCGGGCTTCACGGCATCCGCAAAGAAGGGGGCCGCAGGATTAAGTCCACTTAAGAAACAGGGAGGGTCACCGCATCAAATACCCGGTGGTGTCCGCCTGGAACACCGCGGGGTCGATCTTCGCATTGATCCGGGATTTCGTGAAAACGGTGCGGATGCGCGTTTTATCCTGCAGCTCCAGATCGAGCGCCCGCAGTTCCTGGGTCTTCTGGTCGATATCGAGGAACATCCAGCTCACATGCTTCTTCAGCTCCTTGTCCTTCGGCTTCACCGTGAGCTGATAGATTCCGTCCGTGACGCGGGATTCCACCAGCTCGAAGGCCTCTTGAAAGCCGGTGAGATCCCGGAAAGCCTTGTCGGTAAGCAGGGTGAACTGCTTGGCCTCCGCGGCATCCGAATCGACCTTCTTGCCGCGCTTCTTCTCGACATCCAGGAGGGTCATCGTCGTCCCGTCGGAAACGGCCATGGTCTTGACCGGTTGCCCCAGTTCCCAGAGCAGCTTCCCGGGGCGGACCATCCGCAATTTCCCGGGGGTCGAGACCGGCTTCTTGAGCGAGGGCAGCTTGCGCTCCTGCACGAAATCCGCCTCAAGGCTATGCAGGTCCTTCTGCTTGCCCAGCCAGGTCTCCAGCGGCTTCACATCCAGATCGGCCCGGGCCGCGGAAATCAGGACGGCAAGAATCAGCAGCGCTCGCATGGCGGGGAAGGTAAGTGCCAAGTAAGAAGTGCCAAGTTCCAACAGAAGGGGTGCCTCTCTTTGGAACTTGGAACTTCTTACTTGGAACTTCTCCCCGTCAGCCCGTTCCCTCCCGCATGCGCAAATGGTGGCTCCCTCTCATGCTGCTCGCGGCCGTGGCCGTGGCGGCATCCGGGCTTTCCCGACTGAGGTTCGACACGGACATCCTCTCGATGCTTCCCGGGGAACTGCCTGAAGTCCGCGGCCTGAAGGCCCATCACCAGGCCTTCGCGCGGGAGGACGAGGCGATCTTGCTGGTGGAAGGCAGCGGCGATACCTCGCCCTCCGATGCCGCGCAGTCCCTCGCGAAAGCTCTCGAAAAGGACGGCGTGGTGAAGCGCGCCCGCTGGCAGCCGCGCTGGGAGGAAGACCCGCAGGGACTCTCCGAATTGCTCGCCTACCTTTGGCTGAATGGCGACCCCGCCGCGACCCGTGCTCTCAGCGAAAGCCTCGCCCCGGGAAATTCGCAGGCCGCGATGGAGAAGGTGGTGGAGAACCTCGCCACCACCATCGAGGGCCAGGACCTGGCGATGCAGGCGCACGATCCCTTCGGCTTCCTCGGCCATCCGGCGGTGACGCAGATCCTGTCCTCATCGAGCGAAGGCGGGGCCGCTTTTGCCAGCGCGGACGGCAGCTCGCACCTTGTTTTCATCGATGCCCCCGGCGAGGTCCACGGCTACCGCGAGTCGAACGAATGGATCGCCAAGATCCGTGGCACCGTCGCCCGCTGGGAGGCCAGTGAGGAGGGCAGGGGATTCAAGGTTGGCATCACCGGCGAGCCGGTCTTTTCCTCGGAGATCGGCATGGCGATGGAGAAGGACCTCAGCGGCTCGATCGGCCTGACGCTGACGCTGATCGGCATCCTCTTCTGGTGGATGCAGCGCCGCCTGATGCTGCTCGGCGGTCTGGTCGTGGTGCTGTGCCTGGTCTTCGCGGTCGCCCTGGGCATCGCCGGGTGGATGTACGGCGAGCTTAGTATCATGGCGCTCAGCTCCGCGGAGATCCTGATCGGCCTCGCCACCGACTACGGGTTGGTGATCTGCCAGGAGGCGAAGGTCGCCGGCCACAACCGCAAGGCTTTGTTCTCCGCCAGCGCCAAGCCGGTGCTCTGCGGCGCGCTCACCACCGCCGTCGTTTTCCTCGCTCTCAATCTCGGCGGGCTGCCCGGCATGGCCCAGCTCGGCAGCATCGTTGCTTACGGCTTGGTGGCCGCGGGCGTTCTGATGATCGTTTTCTACCTGCCCTGGGTTGCGAAATTCGGCGTGAACCGCGCCCCGGCGGAGGACGAGCCGAAGTGGCTGCCTCACCGCCGCAAGTCCTGGATGATTACCGGCGGCCTTGTCGCGGCGGCCTTGGCCGTGCTGGCGATTTTCGGCGCGCCGGGGATCGTCTTCGATTCGAACATCATCCGCCCTCGGAATAGCTCGGCGCTGGCCTCCTTCGAGCGGATGCAGGAGAAATTTCCCGCGGGCGATCCGCGCCAGTTGCGCGTCGTCATCGAGGCCCCTGACGATGCCACGATGCTCGCCCGCCTGGCCGAGGCGGAGAAACGCCTGGCGCAGGGGAGGGAAGAAGGTGTGCTGTTAGAGTCGGCGATGCCGCAAGGCTGGTGGCCCGATCCGGCCCGCCAGCAGGAGAACAAGGGGCTGGTCCTCGCGCTGGCGAAGGAGGGCCCGCGCTTGCTGAAGGAGGCCGATGAGGTCGGCTTTTCGGAGGAGGGCTCCGCACTCGGCAAGCAGGTCTTCGGCTTCCTCGAGAAGGCTGGAACAGAGTCCAACTTCTACCCGCAATCGCCCGCCGCGCGGGAGATCATGCGGCTCTTCATGGACCGCAAGGACAGCGGCGGCGGCCTAGCCCTCGGCTCCTTGTTGCCAGCTCGCGATGTCGATCCCGATACCGCCGGCTACCCGCGACTCCGCGCCCTGAATGGCGACGGCATCTGGCTCAGCGGCTGGAGCCTCTTCAAGCCCGCCATCGCCGGCCTGGTGAAGGACGACATGGCGCGCATGCTCTTGCCAATGGGCGTGTTGCTGATCGGGATGATGGCCTTCATCTTCCGCCGCTTCCGGGATGTCGGCTTCGCCCTCTTCGCGATGTTGGTGAGCACCGTGGCGATGCTCGCGATCATGCGGCTTTGCGGCCTGCAGTGGAACTTCATCAACCTGATGGCGACTCCGCTGCTGTTAGGCACCGGCATCGACTACGCGATCCACGTCACGCTAACGCTCAAGCGCACCGGGATGTGCTTCAAGGAACTCTGGAACGGCACCGGCAAGGCACTGCTCTTCTGCGGCGCCTCGAACGTTATCGGCTTCGGCTCGCTGATCTTTTCTTCCAGCGATGCGTTGGTGAGTCTCGGGCAGGTGGCGGTGATCGGCATTCTGCTGAGCATGACGGTCTCGATCTTCCTGCTGCCGGGGTGGCATGCGCGGGGGAAGGAAGGGGCGTGAGAAGATCGCGGGATGCTTTCCAGAGCCCCGAAGGGGCGGCAGGGAGATAGCCCCGGGTGAAACCCTGACCTTTATACACAAGTCCGCGCTCCGGCATGAAATCCGCCGGTGCAGTTTGCGGGAAATAAATCTGTACGAGTGTTTGAAGCCCTGCACAATGCACGCGCTGTTGGATTTTTGGCGTGGCTGACGACATTACAGGCGAGTTCGGCAACGCGGATCTGAAGGATACGCGGCGCGACCGGCGCTTGCCCAAAGTCGCCGCGGCGCTCGCCGCCTTTCCTTCCAAAAGCATTGCCGCCGCCACCGGCGGCAGTGGCGAGATGACGGCGGCCTACCGCCTGCTCAATTGTCCCGACGTCACCGCCGCGGCCGTGCTGGCCCCGCACCGCGAGGCCACCATCGCCCGCTGCGCGGCGCACCGCCGCGTGGTGGTGTCGCAGGACACCACCGAGCTGGATTTCACGCACATGACGGCCACCACCGGTCTGGGCCCGCTCAACGACAAGAACCGCAAGGGTCTCTACCTGCACGCGCTTTACGCGGTCTCGGGCGAGGGCCTGCCGCTTGGCACCCTCGATGCGGCGATGATCATCCGCGATCCCGCCACCTTTGGCGATGCCAAGGTCCCGCACAAGCGGCGGCCGGGTAGTGACAAGGAAAGCCGGCGCTGGGTCGAAGGCTATGAAAAGACCAATGAAGTGGCCGTGCTGCTGCCGGACTGCGAGGTGATCTCGGTGGGCGACCGCGAGGGCGATATCTTCGAACTCTATGCCGCATGGCACGCTGCCGTGGAGCGGGGCGGCCCCTGCGCCGGGTGGATCATCCGCGCCAACCAGGACCGCGCCCTGACAGGCACGCTGCATGATAACCCGGCGAAGCTCTTCGCGGCGCTCGCCGCGGCACCGCTGCTCGGCACCCATTCCTTTGAAGTGCCGGCCTGGAAGGGCACCAAAAAGGTCAAGGGCAACCGGGTGCCCTCGCAGCGCAGCGCGCGCACGGTATGCCAGGAAGTGCGGGTGATGGAAGTCACCCCGCGCCCGCCCTACCGCAAGGGCGTCAAGCTGCCGCGGGTCTCCTTCTGGGCGGTGCTGGCGGAAGAACGCGATCCGCCGGACGGGGAAGATCCGGTGCGCTGGCTGCTGTTGACCAGCAAGCCGGTGGCGACCCTTGAAGAAGCGCTGGAGATCATCGGGCTTTACCGGCGGCGCTGGGACATCGAGGTCTTCCATAGGGTCCTCAAGACCGGCTGCCGGGTGGAACGCATCCAGCTCAAGAGCGGGCAGGCGCTGTGCAACGCGCTGGCGATCCATCTGGTGGTCGCGTGGCGGATCCTTTACCTGACTCATCTCGGGCGCGTGGTCCCCGACTTGCCCTGCGGCAGCGTGTTCGAGGAAGCCGAGTGGCGATCGGCGTGCGCCGTGGCCAAACGCGACAAGGCGGCGGGCGAGCCGTCGCTTGCCGAGTTCATCCGCATCGTCGGCAAGCTCGGCGGCCACCTCGGGCGCAAGGGCGACGGGCCGCCCGGTGCACAATCCCTGTGGCAGGGGCTGGCTCGGGTGAGGGACTTCGCGTGCGCGTGGCGCGCCTTTCACGACGAGTGAAAGGGCCCCGGAGGAAGGCGGGCGGCTCAGCCGCACCGCCCGCCCGCGCGTGCCCGGATGACGCGTGCCACGCCGGAAGCGGAGGCCTCGTGCTGGCAAGCAGTGATCCACTCGCCGCCGTGACGAGCGACGGCCGCGCGGACTTGTGTATAAAGGTCAGGGTGAAACCCGGGGTGGGTGGGTTACGCCATACGCCCCCTGAAAGGGGGCCGGGAGGCTGGTGACATCGAACCGTCCCCGTTCAACTGGCCTCCCGGTGCCCCTTCAGGGCACGTCTTCGTAGCGAGCAAACCCGAGGCTGCGTTTCACTTGCCTCGGGCTATCTCCCGGTCGCCCCTGCGGGGCTGAAGAAGATCGCATCAAAATCAAGAAACCTCCGCCATCCTCGGCGTCACCGCCTTCTCGCCCTCTTTCTTCTCCATCTTCTCCGGCATCGCCTCCAGGGGCCGGACGAACATCGTCTCGACTTCCATCTTCAGCCAGACGCGCATGCCGTGGAAGAGGTGGCGGACCGCCTTCAGGTTCGGCTCGTAGGGCACGGTCACCAGGAAGCGGTGCTTCAGGTTGTTCTTGCCGTAGGTGCCCGCGGTCAGGCGCTTGCGCGCGATGGTCTCCAAGCGGCGGTTGTAGAAGCGCATGAACTTGGCGAAGATCGCGCCGCCGAGGCCGTTGTAGGGCATCGTCGAATACTCCTTGTCGGCATTCGCATAGACCGCGCGCACGGGGCCGATGAAATACGCGGCGATGTCCATCAGAAAGGCGGCGTGCATCAGGTCGGCATCGCCGAGATACTGATACTTATTCTTATAGAGCCCGTGGAACCAGCGCTGGTAGGACTGCGGGTAAATCTCGTTGTGATGGTCCAGTGCCATCTTCACGCACTCGCCATCGAGTGCTTTGATGATCAGCTTGTGGGCGCAGTAGGTACTGTGCCCGCAGTAGTCGAGGCCCTGCGAATACAGCGGATCCATGAAGCCGGCGGCATCCCCGGCCATGATCCAGCCATCGCCGCAGACTTCGGTGGAGTAGTAGGGGAGGTGCTTGTAGATCCGCGCGTCGTTCTCGATCGCCACCGCGTTCTCGAACATCAGCTTGCCGATCGGGTGATCTAACAAGTGCTCCTTCAGCCGCGTGCCGATCGGTCCTTCGGAGGGCGGCGTGAAAAGCCGCTCGTCCCAAGTCACCCCGGCCGAGAAATCGCCATTCGAAAGCGGGATGATCCACGACCACCAGCCGCGGCCCATCAGGTGATTGGTCGCGCTCGCGCGGGCGACCGAGGGGCCATTCTTCAGGAAAGGTGCTTCCACCCGCGCCGCGTGGGAATCCAGCGTCTTCACGCCGCTGTAGCGCACCCACATCGAGTGCACCGGGTGCTCCTCCAGCTTGCGCCAGAGGCCGCGCTGGCGGGCCACCAGAGCCGCCTTTCCCGAGCAATCGGCAACCCAGCCGGCGGTGATGGTGCGGGTCCCGCCCTCGTGCTTCAGAACGATCGTATTCTTGCCCGCGCCGGCGAGATCGAAGGACTTGATCGAGGCCTGCCGCAGGACCTCGCAGCCCTCCATGGCCGCCATTTCCAGCATGTGGGTGTCCAGCTTCGAGCGGTCGAGCTGGAAGGTCGGAAAGCGCGCCTGCGAATTCGGCCCGATTTCCGAGCAGGAATTCGGGCAGTCATTCTCCGGCGTGGTGAACCACATCCGCAGCCCGTGTTTCTGGAAATGCTCGCAATTCAGGTAATGGCCCAAGCCCAACACCCGCGTGAGAAAGCAACCCGCGACCTCCGAGGTCGACTCGCCGACCTTGAAGTCAAAGGCTTCCGACTTCTCGACGATCAGCACCCGGGTCTGAGGCCGGGCGCGCTTGAGCAGCAGCCCCAGCGCGGAGCCCGAGAAGGCACCGCCGAAGATGACAACATCGTAGTCGGCGGCGGCGGCAGGGGATGAGGAAGTTTCGTCGGATACCATGGACTCGCGCAGGATAGCTGCTTTGGCAGTCTTGGCAACTTGGGAGAACAAGGGGAGAAATGACGAATTCCGAATTCCCGAATGACGAATGTCGTGTGGGTAAGAGGGGAGGCTGACGCCAGATGCCTGCCCTCCTTCCGGAACACACTTCATTCGTCATTCGGAAATTCTGCATTCGTCATTCAGCCGGCAGCTCTTCCGGCTCCGCCCTTTTCACAAACGGCTTCTTATACCAATCCATACCCCGCTTCGCCAGCGCCACCAGATCCTCCACCGCCAGATACGCCGAGGGCACCAGCAGCAGGGTGATGAAGGTTCCGAACAGCATCCCGAAGCCGATCGAAACCGCCATCGGGTTCAGGAACTGTGCCTCGGGCGACTTGTCGAAAATCGTCGGGATCAGGCCGACGAAGGTCGTCACCGAGGTCAGGAAGATCGGACGGAAACGCCGGATGCCGGATTGCACCACGGCCTCGAACAGATCCATCCCGGTCCGCCGCCGCTGGTTGATGAAATCGACCATCACCAGGGAGTCGTTCACCGCCACCCCGGCCAGCGCCAGCAGCCCGAAGATCGAGAGATAGGACGGCACGATGTCCATGATCAGGTGGCCGAAGAGCGCGCCCAGCACCGCATAGGGAATCGCGATCATCACGAAGATGGGCTGCAGCAGCGAGCGGAAGGGGATCGCCAGCAGGAGGTAGAGCGCTGCGAAAAGTGCGATACCCATGACCCAGAGGCGGAAGCCGGTTTCGCGGTGCTCGCGGATGTAGCCCTTGTAGCGCCAGCTCAATTCCGGATGGCCCTGCAACATGGCATTGATCCGCGGTTCGATGGCGTCGGCAATCGATACCAGATCCACCGATTCATCGTTCGGCCGCGCGGCGACGGTGCTGACCTGCGCGCCATCGCGGCGCTGGATGTTCGACTGTGCTTTCTCGAAGCGCGCATCGGCCACCGATCGGAAGGGCGCCGCGCCGCCATCCGGTGTCAGCACCCGCATTTCTTCCAGCGTGTGCAGGGATTGGCGGCGCTCCAGCGGCAGGCGCACCATCACCCGCACGTCGTCGCGCCCGCGCTGCATGCGCTGTGCTTCCTCGCCGAAGAATGCGGCGCGCACCTGGTTTGCCAGATCGCGCTGGGTCAGGCCCAGTGCCTCGCCCTCCGGGCGGATCGTCACGTGCAGTTCTTCCTTCGTCCGCGAGTCGCTGGTCCACGAGTCTTGAATTCCCGGATAAGACTCTAACAGGGCCGAAATCGCTTCCGTTAGATCTTCCTTCTCCGGGCTCGCCGGGCCGCGGAGCTCGACCTCGATCGGGTCCGGTTCGTCGTCGCCCCCGCCGAAGCCGCCGCCCTGGTCGCCGGAGATCCAGAATTTCTGCGCGTCCTTCACCTCGCCGGTCAGATCCTGCCAGCGCTTGGCGATTTCCTTGTTGCGCGGGCCCGGCTCGCTGCGCTCGTTCGGATCGAGAATCTCCATCACCACGAAGCCCTGCTTCGCATCCACGCCGCCGCCGCCGGCCCAGCCGCCGGTGCTGGTCAGGATGTCCTCGATGATCGGCTTGCCGTTGCCGGGATCGACGAACTCCTTCTTGATCTGCTCCGCCGCCGCCCGGATCTGGAGCACCCGCTGGTCGGTTACGCGCATCGGGGTGTCGCGCGGCATCTCGATCGCCGCGGTGATCCGGTTGCGGTCGATCGAGGGCATGCTGACGAAGCCCAAGCGTCCGCTCGACAGGATCGCGACGCTGATCATCGCCACCGCCGCGAAGATCGAAAGGGTGGTGTAGCGGTGCCGGGTGGCGAGCAGGATCACCGGCTTGTAGCAGTGCTCGATGAAGGCCTCCAGCGTCCCCGATACGTTCCTCTGGAAGCGGTCGAAGCGCAGGAAGAAGCGCGGTTCCAAGGTCGTGTTCTTGAGGTGGCAGGGCAGCGCCAGCTTGGTCTCGATCAGCGAGAAGAGGATCGTCGCGATCACCACCGGCGGGATCTGCCGCGCCAGGGTGCCGTAGAAGCCTTCCTCGAAAAACATCAGCGGCAGGAAGGCGATGCTGATCGTAATCGCGCCGAAGGTCACCGGGATCGTGACCTCCTTGGCCCCCTCGATCGCCGCTTCCAGACCGCTCTTGCCCTCCTTCAGCTTGGTGAAAACGTTCTCGGAGGTGACGATCGCATCGTCCACCACGATGCCGACCGCGACGATGAAGCCGAAAATGCTCATCGGGTTCAAGGTCATCCCCATGGCCGCCATCACGATGAAGGCGCCGGCGAAGGAGATCGGAATCCCCAGCACCACCCAGATCGCGATCGAGGGCCGCAAGAAGAGGCCGAGGATGATCAGCACCAGCACGCTGCCCTGGAGCAGGCTCTCTAACAGGCTGCCGATCCGTCCCTTCAGCTCGATCGAGCTATCGTCCCAGATCCCGAGTTCGATTCCCTGCGGGAAGGTCGCCTGGGATTCCTCCGCGTATTTCCTCACCCGCTCGGCGATCTTGAGCGCATCCTCATGAGGCAGGCGCAGCACCTCGATCAGGAGCGCCGGCTTGCCATTGTAGCGGATGATCTTGCGGTTCTCCTCGAAGTCGTCGCTGACCTTG
Organism: Luteolibacter sp. Populi; assembly: GCF_040801775.1. Lineage (GTDB taxonomy): Bacteria > Verrucomicrobiota > Verrucomicrobiia > Verrucomicrobiales > Akkermansiaceae > Haloferula. Next base: position 1,521,381 of record NZ_CP161812.1, on the reverse strand, counting down.
GCCAGATCCCGCAGCTTCACCTCCGCGCCGTTGCTATTGCGGATGACGATGTTCTCGAAGTCCTCACTGGTGTAGGCTTGGTTCTTCGAGCGGATCACCAGCGAGCCCTCGTCGGTCTGGATCTGGCCCGCCGGCAGATCGAGCGAGGTCCGGCGGATCGCGTTGGTCAGATCGCTGAAGGTCAGCCCGAAGTCGCGCAGGCGCTCGGGATTGGCCTCGATCCCGACCTCGAAGGGCGAGGCTCCCTGGATCACCGCTTGGGAGATGCCCGGCAGGCCGGTCAGGTCGTCGCGAATGCGGCGGGCGGCGCGCAGCAGGTCCTTCTCATCGAGCTCGCCATAGACGGCGATCTTGATCACGTCGAACCACTTGCTGCTGTCCGGGATCTCGAGGCGCGGCGGCTCGATCTCTTGCGGGAAGGTGGTGATGTTGTCGACCAGCGGCTTGACGTCTTCGAGCAGGTCCTCGGGCGTCGTGCCCTTGCTCGTCCTCAGCACCACATTGCCGCGGCCCACGCGCGCGCTGGATTCGATCGACTCGATCCCCGGCAAACTCTCCACCGCCCGCTCGATCGGGATGATCACCGCGCTCTCGACATCCTCCGGGCTGCCGCCGCGGTAGTTCACTTCGATCCGCACTTGGTTGAAGTGCATCGTCGGCTGCACTTCCGGCTGCACCTTCTCCCAATAGCACCACGCCCCGAGGACGATGATGAGGCCCATCAGGAGATTGGAGGCGATGGAGTTGATCGCGAACCAGCGGATCATCGGGCGGGGCGGCTAGACGGGAGGGGAGCGAGTTGGATGCTCCAACTTGGAGGGTCGACCGCAATGACGAATTCCGAATTTTCGAATGTCGAATGACCAGTTGAGAAGAGGACGGCTGTCGCCAGCCAACCACCCCTCCTCTTAAGCACACTTCATTCGGAATTCGGGAATTCGGAATTCGTCATTCCTCCTCACACTTTGTCGAAAACGCCCGTCGAATCCCCGACCTTCCTTGCCTTCACGCCCATCCGGTCGAGGAGTGAGAGATACAGGTTGGTCATCGGTGTCCCTTTCGGAGCCTCGATCAGGCGGCCCGGGGCCAGGGTCCCGTTGCCCTTGCCGGCCAGCAGCACCGGGAGGTCGTCGTGGTTGTGTCGATTGCCGTCGGCGATTGCACCGCCGTAGACGATCATCGAGTGGTCGAGCAGCGAGCCCTCGCCATCCGGCGTGTCCTTCATCTTCTTCAGGAAATACGCGAGCTGCTCCACGTAGAAGCGGTCGATCTTGCCGATGTTTTCCAGGATCTGGGGATTGCTGCGGTGGTGGGAAAGCTCGTGGTGGGCGGAGTGGACGCCGATCTCCGGGAAGGTCCGGTTCGAGCCATCGTGGGCCAGCAGGAAGGTCGAGACCCGCGTGGTGTCGGTCTGGAATGCCAGATGCATCAGGTCGAACATCATGCGGATGTGCTCGCCGTAGCCGTCCGGGATGCCGTCGGGCCGCTTGTCCTCCGGCACTTCCTTGCGGAATTTCTCGGCACGCTCGATGCGCTTTTCGACATCGCGGACGGCGGTGAGGTATTCCTCCATCTTGCCCTTGTCGGTCGAGCCGAGCCGTTTCTGCAGGCGCTGGGCATCGGCATTCACGAAGTCCAGGATGCTCTTGCGATAAGCGCGGCGGCGGGAGTCTTCCTTCTCGTTGCCCGAGCCGAACATCTTCTCGAAAACCAGGCGCGGATCGCGCTCCGCCGGGGCAGGGGTGGTCTCGTTGATCCAGGCCAGGTTGAATTGATACGCGCAGGAGTAGCCGGAATCGCAGTTCCCCGAGCTCCGCGCCGGGTCGGTGGAAAGCTCCAGCGAGGCCAGCCGCGTGCTGTGCCCCACCTCGCGCGCCGCGATCTGATCGACCGACTCGCCGAGCCGCACATCGGCCCCGGCGGTCTTCTTCGCCTGACAGCCGGTCAGGAAGGAGGCATTCGCTCGGGCGTGGTCGCCGGCTCCGTCGCCATTCGCTTCGGCCTTCTCGTGGTCAAGGCCGCGCATCACCGAGAACTGGTCGCGCAGGCCCGCGAGCGGCTCCAGGGTCTTCGACATCACATAATCTTTACCGCTACCCGTCGGCCGCCACAGATCGAGGTTCACCCCGTTCGGGATGTAGATGAAGCCCATCCGCGTGGGTGCCGCCAGCTTCGCCTCTTGCGCCGAGAGCAGAGACGGGAAGGACGGCACCGCCAAGGTCGCGGCCACGCTTTTCAGGAATGTGCGTCGTGGTGTCATGGGCCTTTCGATTTGAGATTTCAAATTTGAGATCTGAGATTCCGGATTCATTTATCCCCGCGGCGGTATTGAAACGGCACCGACTTCACCACGGCTTTCAGCATCGCCCGCGAGCTGCCCTTGGCCGCTTCCGTATCGGATACGATCTTATCGAGGGCCGGTTTGTCATACCAATCCAATCCGCGGCCCAGCGCGTAGGTCAGCAGCTTGGTCGCGACGGAGCGGTGGAACTCCGAGCGGTGATCCTCCACCAGGTATTTCCGCAGCTCTTCCACGCCGTTGAACTTGCGCCCGCCGATAAGTTCTCCCGAAGCATCGATCGGCTTGCCCTGCTCCTGATCCCGCCAGGCGCCGGAGGCATCGAAGTTCTCCAGGCCGAAGCCGATCGGGTCCATCAGCTTGTGGCAAGACGCGCAGCCCGGATCCTCGCGGTGTTTCTCCATCTGCTCGCGCAGGCTCCGCTGGTCGCCATGGCGGCTCGGCGGCTGGAGTTCCGGGACATTCGGCGGCGGCGGGGGAGGGGCGGTATCGAGCAGGTTCTCCAGCACGTATTTCCCGCGCAGCACCGGCGATGTCCGCAGCGGATAGGAGGTCAGCAATTGGAATGACCCTTGCCCCAGGATGCCCCGGCGGCGCGTGTCGGTGATCGTGACCTTCCGGAATTTATCGCCCTCCACGCCCTGCACGCCGTAGTGGCGCGCCAGCGGCCCGTTGAGGAAGGTGAAGTCCGCATCGAGCAAGGTGGTCATCGGCAGGTTCTCGCGGACGATTTCCTCGAAGAGCATCTCGGTCTCGCGCCGCATCGCAGTGCGCAGCTTCGGATCGAAGTTCGGGAAGACCTGCTTGCCCGGATTCGCCGCCTGCACGTCGCGCAACCGCAGCCACTGGCCGGTGAAGTTCGAGACGAACTCCTCCGAGCGATCATCCGCGATCATCCGCTCGATCTCGGCGTCGAGGTTCTTCCGCAGTTCTCCCTTGCTGGCCAGCTCCATCAGCCGCGTGTCCGGCATCGTGCTCCAGAAGAAATACGCAAGCCGGGTCGCCAGCGCGTGCTCGTCGACCTGATGGATCTTCTTCGCGTCGTCCGGCTCCGGCTGAGGCTCTTCGCGGTAGAGGAAGGCCGGGGAAACCAACATCGCTTCGAGCGCCAGGCGGATGCCCTCTTCCACCCCTTCGCCCTGCTTCTTGGCCAGCGCCACGAGCTGCAAGTAGCGGCGCACCTCGCCCTCCTGGCCCGGCCTGCGGAAGGCGCGGCGGGCGAAATTGTTCATCACCCGCAGCGCATAGACATCGTCCTGCTCGCCGGGCTCGCGCTTGCCGTAGATGCGCTGGTGGCTCTCCGGCTTCGCGGGCGGCGGGCCATCGAGCGGGCCGGTGATCTTGAGCGCGTTGACCATCAGGTTGCGGTCGCGGAGCTTCGGGTCGGGGTTCTTTTCGTCGTAGAAATCGTTGGTGAAGACCACGCCGACCTCCACCGGCTTGTCGCCCTCGATCTTGAATTCCTGGGTGAATTCCTTGGGCCGGTCGATGCGGGCATCGACCTTCCACTCGCAGATCTTCTTGTCGTTCTCGTGGAACTCCATCAGCGGCGGCCCGTCCGCGCCCATCGTGCCGCCCGCGGTCACCGTCACCCGGTAGGTGCCCGGACGCGGCGGCTTGAAGCTGGTTTTCGCCCGGCCCGCCTTGAAAAGGTAGTGGCCATCCTCGGAGCGATGCCCATCGCCCGTCAGCTCCCGGCCCGGGAAATTCTCCTCCGGGGGCGGCATCTTGCCCGGCTTCACCGCCTTGTCCAAGGACACGCGGGCGGCTTCCAAATAGCGCTCCAGGTGCGCGGGCGAAAGCGTCAGCACGTCGCCGATGTTATCGAAGCCGTAGCCCGAGTCATCCGGCGGGATCAGGTCCATCACGTTCACCTTCACGCCCAGCAAATCGCGCAGCGTGTTCTGGTATTCCACCCGGTTCAGGCGGCGCAAGGTCACGCGGCCGGGATCGGGATGCGCCGGATCAACCGGGAAAACCGCGGCATCGATCCACGCCAGGATCTTGGCCCGCTCCGCCTCGCCCGGCTGGTCCTCGTCCAGCGGCGGCATCAGGTGATGCTTCAGGTGGTCGCGGATCCGTTTCCAGACCTCCCGATGGGCCTGCATTTCCGGGATCGTCGGGAACTTGTCGAGCGCCAGTTCGCCCTTCTTCAGGCCGTCGCCGTGGCAATCGAAGCAATACCTCTCGACCAGCGGTTTCACCTCCTTCTCCCATTGGCTGGCCATCGCCTTCGGATCGGCCATCTGGGCATGCGCCTGCGTCCCGGCGGCGAGCGCGGTGAGAAAGAAGAGGCTGGCGGATTTCCCCATGAGCGCCGTTTTTACGGTGGATTCCGCGCCAAACTCACATGAAACTGAAGATTTGCGTAGGTTTTCCAGGGCGGGCTGGCTCGTAGTCGCATAGCGACCGTGGACTGCGTGCAGCCTGCTGCCGCTGTCGGCAGGCAGCCTGCTGCCGTGAAGCACGTGGGATCTCCGTCTCCCGCTCCGTCCGCGGCTCGCCACACCCGGTGCATCGCCTTTGCAGCCCCCTCCTCGCAGCAGGCTGCCGCAGTCCACGGCAGCTCCGCCGCGCTAGCGAATCACGGCAGCCCCGCCAAGATCTTCTCCATCCGCTTCCCGTATTCCACGTAGCTGTCGTAGCACTGCTGCCAATCGACCTGCGACTGGTCCTTCACGTGGAAAACCGTGGCGACGTGCGGCTCGATCGCGATCCAGCCATCGTAGCCGCGGGCCTTCGCGTCGGCGAGGATCTCGGGGACCTTCGCATCGCCCTCACCCGGCATGGTGTAAACCGGCTCGGTGCCGTCGATCGCGGGGCTGATCAGGTCCTTGATGTGGATGTGTACAACGTGGTCGCGAACCTTCGTCCAGAATTCCCAAGGGTCCTGCCAAGGGAAGGGCTCGCCCTTCGAGCGGTCGCGCTGGAAGAGGGGATTCCCGGTGTCGAAAACCAGCTTCAGGCCGGGGATCTCATCCACCAGCCGCAGCGTGTGATCGGCCGAGAAGCCGCCCCAGTTCATGCAATTCTCATGGACTGCGGTCAGGCCGGCATCGTCGAAACGCTTCACGATTTCGCGCAGGCGGCGGAAGCGTTCCTCTTCCTGCTGGTCCTCGCCCCAAGGTTCCTGGGCGTAGGACATCACGCGGATAAAGGGCGTCTTGAGCCGCTGCATGCGCGGGATCGCCCGCCCGATCTCGGCCAAGGTGATCTCGAAATCGCTATCGATCTTCTTGCCCCAGTTCGCGATCAGGGAGCCGAACTCCGGCACTTGGATGCCCTCGGCGTTCAGGCGGTCGGCCACCGCGTCGAATTTCTCCTGCGGCAGTTCGTGGAGGTTCACCCCGTCGATCATGCGCGAGGAAATCGCGGACCAGCCGAGTTCCCGGGTCGCGCGGATCTGGGTATCGAGGTCGCGGCCCGCTTCGTCGGCGAAACCGGTGAGTTTGAGAGTGGAAGACATGGGTGAATTACGGAAGAATTTCGACGCGCTTGCCGCCATTCTGCGCGCTCTCGTAGATCGCACGGATGACGGCGACCGGCTTGCGGGCCTCGCTGGCGGAGACGGTGGGCTCGCGGCCTTCGTGGATGGCATTCACCACTTCCTCGAAGTTGCGCTGGTGCTGGTAGTAGTTGATCGCCGTCGGGTCGTTGGCACCGATGCCGGCTCCCTGGCCCTTCATCAGGGTTGAGCGGATTTCGGCGTCCTCCGGCCTCTCGTGCATGAAGTCCCAGATCTCGAAGGCCTCGTCCGCCAGGAAAACCGAGCCTTCCGTGCCGCTGAGCTGAACACGCGCCGGGTGCCCGTCCTTCGACCAAGTGCAGGTCGAGCCTTCGATCACGCCGCGCGCGCCGTTCTCGAATTCCACGATCGCGACGGCGATGTCCTCCACCTCGATGTCGGTGTGCGCGAGGCAGGCGGTATTCGCCTGCACCGCCTTGATCGGCCCGGCCAGATAGATCAGCGCATCGATGGTGTGGATCGATTGGTTCATCAGCGCGCCGCCGCCATCGAGCGCCCAGGTGCCGCGCCACGCAGCGGAGTCGTAGTAAGCCTGGTCACGGTACCACTTCACATAGCAAGAGGCGGAGGTGAGCTTACCGAAGCGCCCTTGATCCGCGGCCTTCTTGAAGGCATCCATGCCCGGGTGGAAGCGCCGGTTCAGCACGGCGGCGATGACCTTGCCATTCGCCTTGGCGGCGGCCATTTGCTGGTCGATGCGCTCGACCGTCACCTCCAGCGGCTTCTCGCAGATCACGTGCTTGCCGGCATTCAGCGCGGCCAGCGAGGGATCGAGATGCGAGCCGGAAGGGGTGCCGATGGTGACGATCTCCAATTCGGGATCGGCCAGGAAAGCGGCCATGTCGGAATAGGCCTTCGCCCCGTATTCGGTGGCGAGTCTTTCCGCGGCATCGGCGCGGAGATCGAAGACCGAGTGAAGCTCGCCACCGCTCATCGCGGTGATCGCCTTGGCGTGGAAGTGGCCGATCATGCCGGCGCCGATGATTCCGAATTTCATGGAGTGAGGTGGAATGGGTTTCAGTAAAGAGGGATAACTTCGACGGAGGACGGGTCCGGGGAGAGGTGCTTCATCGGCTGGTCAAAGGTGGCGAACACCGCTTGGTTCGCCACTGCCACGTGCAGCAGGAAGGCATCGGTGACCTGACGGTAGCCTTGGCAGCGCCGTAGAATAGGAGCCAAGGAGCCGAAGGCGGAAGTGCCCACGGAAAGCTGCGCATGGCGGGGCTTGTCCATATTCGATTTGAGAATATTCCAAGCCGCTTCTGCGCTCTTTGGATCAACGGTGACGTGCGGGTTGCAAGAGAGCCGGACGAAAGCGGATCGGGTAATCTCGCAAGTGCACCACTTCGCTCCTGCCTTGGTAGTCCACCACCGGCGTGCAAGCGCATGCCGCTCATGCCCCGGATCCAGCAAGGCCAACAGGACATTGACGTCGAATAGAAACAGCGCGCTCAAGGACCCTCCTCCTCAAGAATGCGTTTCACGTCGGCGGCGCGCATGGTCACACGTCCCGTCGCAGGGAAGGTGATGAAGTCGAATCCATCATCCTCCTGCGGGTGCTGGAGGGTGGGAGAGGGATGCAGGCGCTGCCTCAGCAGTTCGCTCACCACCTCGCCCAAGCGTTTGCCCGAGCTCTTCGCCATCGCATCTATCGTCTGATAGATCTCATCATCCAAGGTCAGGGTCGTCCTCACTTTGATACTCTGATACAGTGATGCAATCGCGTCAAGGGCTGGAATTGTTCCCTTTCGATTTGCCTCCGCCAAAGGGCTCTTACCTGTATGACAGGATGCCTGCAAGTGCTTATATGATCGAAGAAAGAAGCCGCGGGTATTTCTCGGTAGAGAACTCCGCGCCGCGCCTTTCCTGCTTGCCGGATGCCTTGCTGCACTTTGGAGTCAGCAAAACTCAAGGAACCGACCCAATGGCAAACCTGTCCGACAACTCCTCTCCAAGCGCCAAAGGCTGGTGGTCCCAGCTCGCGCCCTACCAGCGCCTCGTTTTCATCGTAGCCACGCTCGCCTGGCTCTTCGATTGCCTCGACCAGCAGCTCTTCAACTTGGCGCGCAGCCCGGCGATGAAGTCGCTGCTCGGCGACCAGCAGATCATCAATCTTTTCGGGAAAGTCCCGATTGCCGCAGGGGCCTTGGCGACCTCGATCTTCGTAATCGGATGGGCGACCGGCGGGATGATTTTCGGATCCTTGGGCGACCGTTACGGGCGGGCCAAGATGCTATCGGTCACCGTCCTGCTCTATTCGATCGCGACGGGTCTTTCCGCCTTGTCGGTCAGCTTCACGGATTTTGCCGTTTACCGCTTCCTCACCGGCCTCGGGGTTGGCGGTGTCTTTGGTCTGGCGGTGGCATTGGTCGCAGACACGGTTCCCAGCCACGTCCGGCCGCGTGCATTGGGAGTCCTCCAATCATTCTCCGCCGTCGGCAATGTGGCCGCGGGATTCATCGGCCTCACGATCGCCCTCACCGCCATCGGCGAGCACGAGAACTATTGGAAATGGCTGTTTGTGATCGGGGCGCTTCCGGCCTTCCTGGTGGCGACCATCCAGCTCCGGATGAAGGAGCCGCCCGCTTGGACGGAATCCCGCGACCGCGCGATCGCCCAAGGCAAGCGCTCCGGCTCCTACCGCGATCTCTTCGGCCACGCCACATGGCGAAGGCATGCCTTGCTGGGGATGGTCCTTTCCTGCGCCGGCGTGATCGGCCTGTGGGGAATCGGCGTCTTCTCATCGGACCTCGTGGGGGATATCGTCACCCATAACCTGACCCAGGCGGGTGCAACGGCGGGAGAACTCAACAAGGGCAAGCAGCTCTGGATGTCGCTCAATTTGCTGACCTTCAACGTCGGAGCCTTCGCAGGGATGCTGCTCTTCACCCGCATCGCGGAGGCGCTCGGTCGCAAGAAGGCCTTTGCGATGTTCTTCGCCGGTTCGCTGGTCGTCACGATCTTCGTTTTCCAGATGATCGGGAAGCTGAACGGACGCTTCGACATCCTGTGGATGGCACCCCTGATGGGCTTCTTCCACCTCTCCGTATTCGCGGGATTCTCGATCTATCTGCCGGAGCTTTTCCCGACCCGCCTGCGCGCGACCGGAGTTTCCTTCTGCTACAATGTCGGACGCTACCTCGCCGCGCTGGGGCCATTTACCTTGGGAGCACTGGCGGCCAAGTTCGGCAAGGATGCACAGGAGCTTGCCGTGAAAGGCGCACCTGCGGATATCGCCCCGAATGCCCTCGCCGCATTGAAGTCCGTGGCCAAGATCGATGCCTTCCGCGATGCCGCTTCCTGGATGTGCCTGATCTTCCTGCTCGGCATCATCGTGCTGCCCTTCCTGCCCGAAACCAAGGGCCAGCCACTGCCGGAAGATTGAGACCGTCCGGAGGAACGCGCCAGCGCCCGGGACCGCGGAGGCTCTGCCCCGCAGAAGCAACCTCAGCAGCGCTATCCACCGCGCGATGGTAGTGGGATAGCGCCGCCGCTTCACTGCCTGCCTTCCGCGGCGCAGCCGCCGTGGACTGCGCGCAGCCTGCTGCCGCTGTCCCGATGCAGCCTGCTGCAAGGGGCGCTGCAAAGGGAAGCCACCCCAGCGCCACCTCCTTACGGACGGCCCCACTGGGAACGCCGTGGCACCGCCCGGCAGAAGCATCCTGAAATGCCGCGTGCACGCCGAGGTCGATGCGGAAAGCGCCGTCGCATCGGCTAATGCCTTTTCATCATGCGAGTGCGAAGGGGTCATTCAGCGGGCCGAAAAACCCCGCCTCACCCCTCTCCAAAAAACCTCCGCAAATTCGCCAAACTTTCCGTCGCGATGGCTTCCGGGGTGGGGGAGTAGTCGAAAACCTCCACCGACACCCAGCCGTCGTACGACGTCTCCCCTAGCGCCTGCACAATCGGCGCGTAGTCCACATCACCCATCCCCGGGCCGCGGAGGTTCGGGTCGTTGGCATGGAAGTGAACGGTCCAATCCCTGTTCTCGCGGATCACCCGATCGATCGGCTGGTCCTCGTAGCTCATCGCCTTCACGTCGAGGTGGAGTTTGCAGGCCGGGTGGCCGACGGCTTCGCAGAGGCGGATGGTCTCGGCGGCGCTGGTGAGGAAATTCGTTTCACCGGGGCCGAGCGGCTCCATGGCGATGGTCACACCCAGCGGCCCGCAGTGCTCCGCGGCGGCGCGCAGCACCTCCGCGGCACGGGCGAAGGCATCGTCGTAATTCCAGCCCGGCTCCAGCGAGCGCTGCACCGGGCTGCCCCAGACCATAATCGTGCCGCCCATCGCGTGGCAGAGATCGGCGAGGTGCTTGGCCCTTTCGGCGGTCGCCCGGCGGACCGCATCGTCCGGTGTGGTGAGGTGGAAGCCGGCCGTCTTCGCCAGCAGCCAGTGCAGCCCGACCACCTCCAAGCCGGCCTCGCGGACCTGCCGGCCGAGCGTCGCGGCGTCGGCGCTTGTCAGCGTGCTGACGTCTTCAGCCAGGGTGAAGGGCGCGATCTCCAAGCCGGTATAGCCGATCCGTGCGGCAATCTCCGCGGCTTCGGCAAGGGGGATCGAACCGAAGGTCTCGTTGCAAATCGCGTAGCGCATCGCCGCCAGCAAAGCCTCCTCCGGACCATGACGCAATGCCCCGCTAGGGTAGGTGGGAAATGCTTGCATGTGAAAATTTGCATGCAAACAGTTGCACATGTCGCTTGAGACCCGCCATGCCGCGAAACGCTTCCGCCGCAAGATCACCGGCTACGCCGCCTGCCTGCTGCCCTTCGAGGCGGACGGCGCGATCGCCCGCGGAGCCTTTGAAGAAGCCGTCGCGCGTACCACGGACGCTGGCCTCGGCTGCGCGGTGAACATGGACACGGGCTACGCGAACTACCTGACGCCCGCCGAGCGCACCGAGATCCTCGGGCTTACCAAGGGCGTGATCGCCGGACGCCGGGATTTCGTCGCGGGCGTTTTCGTCGAGGGCTTGGAAGGGGATCTGGTGGATCTCTACCGCCGCCAGATGGACGAGATCGTGTCCTTCGGTGGCACTCCGATTTTGTTTCAGACCACCCGCTTCCACGATTGGTCGCCCGCGCAGATCGTCGAGCTTTATGCGAAGGTCTGCGAAGGCCATGAGTCGGTCTTCGGCTTCGAGCTCGGCAAGATGTTCGCGCCGAACGGCATGATCTACGATGAAGAAACCATCCGCGGCCTGATGAGCGTGCCCGAGCTCAAGGGCATCAAGCACTCCTCGCTCGATCGCGGCCTGGAACTCCGCCGCCTCGAAATCCGGGACGTGGTGCGGCCGGATTTCATGATCTTCACCGGTAACGATCTGGGCATCGACATGATCGAATACGGCTCGGACTACCTGCTCGGCCTCGCCACCTTCTGCCCGGAGAAGTTCGCCCTGCGCGACCAATATTGGCTCGATGGCGACGAGCGCTACGCCGAGCTCGACGACGCACTCCAGTATCTGGGCAACGTCGGCTTCCGCGCACCGGTCCCGGCCTACAAGCACAGCTGCGCGGTCTTCCAGCACCTGCTCGGCCGCATCCCGACTTCCGAGCCGCACCCGCTCTGCCCGCGCCGCCCCGACTGGGAAGCGGGCATCATGCAGGACTGCGCGAAGCGCTTGGGCTACTAGGAGCCCGAAGTTCCAAGTAAGAAGTGCCAAGGTCCAACAAAGACATGAATCCCCTCTAAGCTTCCGCCTTTCCGGCTCTTCTTGGCACTTGGTCCTTTTCACTTGGAACTTAATCCCATGCCCACCATCGACGACATCGCCCGCGAACTCGGGATCTCCTCCGCGACCGTTTCCCGGGCGCTGAACGGGTCGCGGCTGGTGGGCGCGGAGTTGCGCAAGGAAGTGGCCACGGCGGCGAAGCGGCTCGGCTACGAGAAGCGTAGTATCCGGCGGCACCGCGGGCGGGCGATTCTGAGCGTGAAGCTGGTCCTGCCGCGCCACGCCGAACCGGAGCGGGCGCTGTTCTATGATTTCGCGGCATTGGTGGAAGGGCTGCGACGCGGCTTTACCCAGTGCGGGCTCAACCTGCTCTGCGAGGTCAATTCGCCGGACTTCGAGCCCTATCCGCACAAGAAGGGCGGGGATATCGATGCCTTCGTCTTCGCCTTCCAACGGCCGACCCAGCAGACCTTGAAGGCCGTCCGCGAGCACGGCACGCCTTTCGTGGTCCTGAACCGCGCGATTCCCGGCCTGCCCTGCGTCGCCTCCGACAATGCGGCGGGCATGCTCGATCTGCTCGATCACCTGCGCGCCAAGATGCCGGAGATCCGCCCGCGCTTCGTGGGCATCGCCGGCCTCGGGCAGGTTCAGGAGGAACGCTTGGACGGCTTCGAGCAGGCTTGCGCCAAGCGGGGCGTGGCCTTCGATCGCGTGAAGGATTGCGTCGAGTTTCCCGACATCGCCTCGATCCAGACCGAGGGCGTGGCCGCCGCGGCGAAGGGCGCGAACGTGCTGGTCTGCGTGAACGATATCATCGGCACCGTCGTCCTCAGCGAACTGGACCGGCTCGGCGTCGCGGTGCCGGGCACGATCGCGGTCACGGGCTTCGACGATTCGCCGGTGCGGCGCCTGTCGCGGCCGCTGCTGACCACCGTCAGCCTGCCGGTCGAGGAGTTGGCCCGCTATGCCGCCACCCGCTTGCAGGCGGAAATCATCGAGAACAAGGCTCCCGCCGCACTGCTGCGCGTGACCGGTCACTTGATTGGAGGAGACTCGACCCCATGAACCTGGATCAACTCGCCATCCACACCTTCACGAACAAGCCGTGGTCGATTCAC